>NC_013037.1:3386730-3694615 GCF_000023125.1 Dyadobacter fermentans DSM 18053 | reverse complement strand
ATCCGGTGCGTAAGCAGGAGGTAGGCGAGCGGCTGGCGTTGCTGGCATTGCAGGGGCATTATCATAAGCGGATTGTCGCGAGTGGCCCGGTCGTGCAGAAAGCAACTTTGCGGGATGGTGCCATTTGGCTGGATTTTCAATCAGCACAAAAACTAACCACCGCCAGCAATGCCGCGCTCACTGGTTTTGAGCTCATGACCCGAAGCGGCAAGCGGTTGCCTGCGCAGGCGGTGATCGAAGGCGGGCGCGTCCGCATTGCGGTGCCCACGGGTGAATTGGTCGAAAGGGTGTTGTATGCTTACCAGCCTTTTACGAGGGCCAATTTGCAGAATGAAGCCGGATTGCCGGCATCGACGTTTTCTATTCTGGTTAATTATTTTTTCAAATAAAATATTGATTATGAGATATTTAAAATACACGTTGCTGCTGAAATTGTTTGTTATAATGCATTACGCCATCGGTCAGACGCCCGTTTTCGTGTCGGGGAGTGACGGCTATAAATCGTATCGCATACCCGCGATCGTGCGTACGCCTGCGGGCGACCTGCTGGCGTTCGCGGAAGGCAGGGTAGGCGGCAGCGGCGACTTTGGGGACATTGATATTGTGATGAAACGGAGCAGGGACGGAGGCAAAACCTGGTCTGCAATGCAGGTGGTGGCTAACTATAACGACTTGCAGGCCGGAAACCCGGCGCCTGTGATGGACCTCACGGACCCCGCATTTCCCAAAGGCAGGCTTTTCCTGTTTTTCAATACGGGCAATAACCACGAAGGCGAAGTAAGGAAAGGCAAGGGCCTGCGCGAAGTTTGGTATAAAACTTCGACAGACAATGGCGCTACATGGAGCGAGCCCGAGAACATTACCACGCAGGTGCACCGCCCGAAACAGCCCACGGTGAATGCCGCTTACGATTTCGCGGAGGATTGGCGGAGCTATGCCAATACGCCCGGCCACGCATTACAACTCACCGAAGGAAAATTGAAAGGCCGCATTTACATTCCGGCTAATCACAGCGCCGGCGATCCGAAACCGAAATTCACCGATTACCAGGCCCACGGATTTTACACGGACGACCACGGCAAGACGTTCAAACTCAGTGAAACGATCTCCGTGGAAGGCGGCAACGAGGCCACGGCCGCGGAGCTGTCGGGCGGGCGGCTGCTGTTCAATGCGCGCAACCAGAAAGGCGACGTGCGCGCGCGGATCGTAGCGATAAGCTCCGACGGCGGCGCGAAATGGGATACGACGTTTTTTGACCAAAACCTGCCGGACCCCGTCTGCGAAGGTAGCATTCTTACCATCGGCAAGAGCAAGGGCAATAACATCCTCGCGTTCTGCAACGCCGCCGATACCCAGGCCCGCGACAACCTGACTTTACGCATCAGCTTCGACGACGGGAAAACCTGGGCAAAAAGCTATCCGGTTGACAAAAGCACGGCGGGAGAAAAGGATTTCACGGCATATTCGGACATTGTGAAAACCGGCAAGCAAGCAATCGGCGTCCTGTACGAGCGCGACGGGTACAAGTCGATCGTGTTCAAAGAAATCCGCTGGGACGCGAAATAGGCATTCCGGTCAGTTTGGCGCGGCTGCGACCTTCCACCGGTTATGCGACCAGAGCCAATACGCCGGGGAGCGGAAAATACTCTGTTCCAAAATGTGGTAGTAGGCACTGGTAACGTCCATCGGGGTGTGCCTGTCGACGTTTTTCATCTCCGTAAAAGTGAATTCGTAGCTGAATTGGGCCTTTTTCTGCGAGTGTACATATACAAGTGTAGCCTCGGACAAAGCCGCAATTCGCTCGCCGCCGGTTTGAACAGCCGTTTTTTGATCCAAAAAGGGAAGATGAAACTTCTGACTGCCCGGCGCAGGCCGCTGGTCGCCGATTACCACGAGTAGTTTTGGAAGCGATTGCTTTCGGAGGAGCATCATTGCCTGGCGATAGAATGCCTGCTTGGCAATCAGGTTTACCCCGAAAACAGACCGGATGTTGATCATCAGTCGGTTGACCCACTCGATTTTGATGGGCGAATAGGCGGTGTAAACCGGGTACTCGATCACTTCCGGCAGGTTTACCAGGTATTCCCAGTTTCCGTAATGAGATGCAAACACGATCACCTGCTTATCATTATTGAGCGAACGTTCCAGGACCCCGAGATCGGTGTAGGAAGCCAGGCGCTTGCGGAGGCGTGCGGGAGCCAGCCGAAACAGAAACGGTTCAACCACCAGATCACCAATGTGCCGGTAATATGCCTCTACCAGCTTATCGATTTCGGTCTCGGGCTTGCCGACAAGGGAATTGGTGAGATTCTGATGGATTAATGCCCTACGGTAACGAAGCACATAGCGTAGGACGAAATAGATGATAACAGAAAGGCTTTTAAAGCCCCAAAGCAGTACCCAATCGGTAACGCGGGATGTCAACTGAATAGCAAAAGAGGCCAGTGAACGGCCATTGGAAGAGAACCTGGATTTCATAGGAACACCAACTGCTTGGTAATTAGATGCTCCCGACTGCCAGACCCGAAAACAATGTGATGTGCAGAAACAAAAATTCCTCCCTACGTGGGAGGAATTTTGTCATTTCAACTTGTATGATTGATTAAAGGACTGATACATTAACTGCATTCAAACCCTTTCTACCATTTTCTACTTCGTAAGATACACTGTCGTTCTCACGGATCTCGTCAATAAGACCTGACACGTGTACAAAAATGTCGTCTCCACCTTCTTCTGGAGAAATGAAACCAAAACCTTTGGTCTCATTGAAAAACTTAACTTTGCCTTTGTTCATAACATTATTTTAAATATTCTATAAACTTAAAACAAAGTTTTGGAAAGAAAAAATTTATGCAAATAAAAAAGCACTTGGCGGGGTGCAAAGTGCTTTTTGTGGGCCCACCTGGGATCGAACCAGGCACCTACTGATTATGAGTCAGTTGCTCTAACCGAATGAGCTATAGGCCCTTTTACGGACTTCTGTTTGGAGTGCAAAATTAGCGAATGCGTTCAAATCTCCAAACTAATACAACAAGAATAGCTTCTTTTGTCCGTTGCTTGTTTATTACTTTTGCCAAAAAATTGGTTTTGAATAAAAGGAAAATCATCAACGACCCGGTTTACGGGTTTATTTCCATCGCTTCGGATCTGCTCTACGATCTGGTGGATCATCCTTATTTTCAGCGACTCCGGCGGATCAGGCAGCTTGGCCTGGCCGATATCGTTTACCCCGGTGCCCTTCACACGCGTTTTCACCATGCATTGGGCGCCATGCACCTGATGAGCCAGGCTTTGCGCGCGTTGCAGGAAAAAGGACATATGATATGGGAGCCGGAGCTGGAAGGGGCGCAGGCGGCGATTTTGCTGCACGATCTCGGGCACGGTCCGTTTTCACATGTACTGGAAAGTGTGGTGATCCCCGGCGTGCACCACGAGGCGATTACCCTCGCGATGATGAAAGACCTGAACCGCCAGATGAACGGAAGGCTTGATATTGCCATCCAGATGTTCGAAGGCACCTATCCGCGCCGGTTTTTTCACCAGATGGTGTCGAGCCAGCTCGATATGGACCGGATGGATTACCTGAACCGGGACAGCTTCTACACGGGCGTGATCGAAGGTTCCATTGGAGCCGACAGGTTGATCAAAATGCTGGATATCAGCAAAGACCAGCTGGTGGTGGAGGAAAAAGGACTCCTGAGCATTGAAAACTTCCTGCACGCGCGCAGGCTCATGTACTGGCAGGTGTACCTGCATAAAACGCTCCTGAGCGCGCAGGCGATGCTCACGCAGATCATGTACCGCGCCCGCGAACTGGCAGCAGCCGGCGAGCAGCTCTTCGCGACCCCCGATTTCAAGCGCTTCCTTTATAACCGCTTTACCCTGGCGGATTTCGACAATCAGCCGGATTTACTGGCCGCATTCAACGGGCTCGATGATAACGATGTGTGGGCATCCGTAAAAGGATGGAGAACGCATCCCGACCCGGTGCTGTCGACGTTGTGCGAAATGCTTTTGGATAGAAAACTCTTTAAAATCAGCTTTTTTAACGAGCCGCCCGGAGAGGAAACGCTGGCCCCGCTCCGTGAGCATCTTAATGCAAAGGGCGTTGCGGAAACGGACATGCAATACTTCCTCATTACAGGCGAAACCACCAATTGGGCGTATGCCAAAGAGCAGGACCCGATCCGCGTGAAAATGAAAAGCGGAAGTTTGGTGGATATAGCCGACGCGTCCGACATTCCGACCATCGAAGCCCTTACTAAGATTGTACGCAAGTACTATGTATGTTGGGGTAAAAATGTATCTTTGCGTGGTTAATCAGGACCCTAAAAAGAAAAGCCGATTTAATAATTTTTACAACGTACTCGAATACCATTACCCGAAATTAGCCGATAAAATATGAAATTTACTGTCAGCGAGATTGCTCAGATGCTGAATGGAACTGTTGTTGGAAATGATCAGATTACAATTAATTCGGCTGCAAAAATTGAAGAGGGCATGCCGGGTTGTATTTCTTTTCTGGCCAACAGCAAATATGAGCATCATATCTACACTACACAGTCTTCGGCAGTAATTGTCAATAAGGATTTTGTCCCAAAAAAAGATATTCCTGCGACGTTGATCTACGTCGATAATGCCTATACCGCTTTCACCATCCTGCTGGAAGAATACCAGAAGCGCCTCGCAGGCATCAAAACGGGTGTGGAGCAGCCGAGTTTTATCGGTGAAAACAGTGAAACCGGCGAAAACTGCTACCGCGGGGCATTTTCATACATCGGGAAAAATTGCGTGATCGGTAAGGAAGTGAAGATTTACCCGCAAGCCTGGCTGGGCGACGGCGTCGAGGTCGGCGATTATTCGGTGATCCACCCGGGGGTGAAGATTTACGATAACACGGTGATCGGTAAAAACGTCACAATTTTTGCCAATACGGTGATCGGCAGCGACGGTTTCGGTTTCGCACCGCAGGCCGACGGCAGCTACAAGACGATCCCGCAACTCGGAAATGTGATTATCGAGGATAATGTCAGCATAGGGGCCAATGCGACGATCGATTGCGCCACGATGGGTTCGACGATTATCCGCCAGGGAGCGAAAATAGATAACCTGGTTCAGATCGCACATAATGTAGAGATTGGAAAAAATACCGTAATTGCGGCCCAGTCCGGCGTATCCGGCTCCACCACTATCGGCGAACAATGCGTGATCGCCGGGCAGGTTGGCGTGGTAGGGCATATTACGGTAGCAAACAATACCAAAGTGGGCGCACAAAGCGGGTTGGCCAAATCCATTAAAAAGGAAGGGCTGTCGCTTTCGGGCTCACCTGCCAGGGACCTGAACGAACATTTACGGTCCATGGCACTGGTGCGAAGGCTGCCTGAGCTGGAAGAACGACTGAAAGACCTGGAACGCAAACAGGAAACTTCCGATTTTCAGTAACCGCCGGCGGGCCCGGACGCACCTTATTTAGAAAAGGAAATAGATATAATGAACGAAAAACAACAAACCATTTCTAAGTCTGTATCCGTAACTGGAGTGGGTTTACATACCGGTGTCGTGGCTACCATGACATTCGTACCGGCACCAGCCAACCACGGATACAAGTTTCAACGTGTTGATTTACCCGACCAGCCGATCGTCGATGCCGATGTCGACAATGTAGTGGATCTTTCGCGTGGTACCACCATCGAACAGAATGGCGCCAGAATCCACACGGTGGAACATACACTGGCTGCGCTGGTGGGCTTGCAGATCGACAACGTGCTGATCCAGCTCGATGGTCCCGAACCTCCGATCATGGACGGCAGTTCGATCAAATTCGTGGATGCGTTGCTCGACGCCGGCATTGAAGAACAGAATGCATATCGCAACTATTTCGAAGTTCCGGAATACGTTCATTATAAGAATAAAGATAAGGATACCGAACTGGTGGCGTTGCCGCTTTCGGACTATCGCCTCACGGTGATGGTGGATTACAACTCTACCGTCATCAGCAGCCAGCATGCTTCTTTGAATGACATTACGCTTTTCAAAGACGATATCGCATCGTGCCGCACATTCGTGTTCCTGCATGAGCTGGAAGCGCTGTACAAGCAAAACCTGATCAAAGGTGGTGACCTCACCAATGCGATCGTGATCGTAGACCGCGAGGTGCGGGATGGCGAGCTCGATCATCTGTCCCAGCTTTTGAATAAGCCGAAGGTGAGCGTCGACAAATCAAAAGGCATTTTGAACAATGTCGACCTGCATTATCCCAATGAAATGGCGCGGCACAAGCTGCTCGACCTCATTGGTGACCTGGCGCTGGTAGGCCGGCCTATCAAAGCACAGATCCTGGCCGCACGGCCGGGACATGCGGCGAATGTGGCTTTGGCGAAAAAGATCAAAAAACTGATCAAATCAGGCAAGGGAGATATCCCGCAATACGACCCGAACAAGGCGCCCGTATTCGATATCAACCAGATAGGCCAGCTTCTGGCACACCGCTATCCGTTCCAGATGATCGACAAAATCATCGCGCTGGACGAAAACAGCGTGGTAGGGGTGAAGAATGTGACGATCAACGAACAATTTTTCCTAGGGCACTTTCCGGGTAACCCGGTCATGCCGGGCGTCTTGCAACTGGAAGCGATGGCCCAAACGGGCGGTATCCTGGTGCTTTCCAGCGTGCCCGATCCGGACAACTACTGGCCATACCTCATCGGCATCGACGCGTGCCGGTTCCGCCGCAATGTTTTTCCGGGGGATACAGTTATTTTTAAATGTGAATTCACATCCCCGATGAAGCGGGGGATCGTCAAAATGAGTGGCCGGGGATATGTAGCCGGACAGCTGGTATGTGAAGCGGATATGATAGCAAGCCTGGTAAAGAAAAAATGACTCAATCATTAGCATATATCCATCCTGACGCCAAGATCGCTCAGAATGTAACCATTGAACCTTTCGCGATGATCCATGCTGATGTTGAGATCGGCGAGGGCTCGTGGATCGGTTCGCATGCGGTAATCAATTCTGGAGCACGAATCGGAAAGCACTGTAAAATCTATCCCGGTGCGGTCGTTTCGGCTACACCCCAGGATTTGAAATACAATAACGAATACACGCTAACGATCGTCGGCGACAATACAACGATCCGGGAATACGCCACCATCAGCCGGGGTACCGAGGAACATTGGAAAACCGTGGTAGGCTCCGACTGCCTGATCATGGCTTACGCACACGTAGCGCACGATTGCCGGGTTGGAAACAACGTGATCATCGGTAACAATGTGCAAATGGCCGGTCACGTTCATGTGGGCGACTGGGCGATTGTGAGCGCATTGAGCGCGGTGCACCAGTTTGTCAAAATCGGCGTTCATGCATTCGTTTCCGGCGCCTCGCTCGTTCGCAAAGACGTTCCGCCGTTCACCAAAGCCGCCCGTGAGCCTATTTCTTATGTGGGTATCAACTCGGTTGGCCTGCGCAGAAGAGGATATACCAATGAGCAAATCATTGATATACAAAACATTTACCGTTTTGTGTACATGAAAGGCCTCAACAATGCGGAAGCGCTGCAAAAGATCGAGCTCGAAATGGCACCTTCGGACGAGCGCGACGAGATCATCAACTTTATCCGCAACTCCGAGCGGGGCATTATGAAAAGCCCGTTCCAGACAACCGGGGCGAGCGAAACGGAAGCTCAGTCTTAGGGCTATAAGCTATAAGCCATAGGCTGTATGCTTTTTGTTTATGATATAATGTAAAAAGGCTCCGTATTCGCGGAGCTTTTTTGTTATTCCTGGACTATCAGTTGGTCGCCTACTTTTATTTCGCCTGTATCGCGGGCGGTTACATTCTGTCCGAATAATATCTTGTTGCCATTGCGCCGGTAGGTAGCCAATGTTTTCAGCGGCTCAGGGCCTTTTTCCGCAGTTTCGGGGTTAATGGTCGTGAGTACGCAGCGCGCGCAGGGTTTTACTATTTCAAAACGCAGGTCGCCGATCGTGATCTGTTTCCATTGGTCTTCTGCAAACGGCTCCGTTCCGCTGATGACGAAATTAGGCCGGAAGCGCCGCATTTCGATCGGCTCGGCGAGGCGACTGTTCAAGTCATCCAGCGAAGCCTGCGAAATGACGAGGTAAGGGAAACCATCCGCAAAACTCACATTCTCATCGTGCCGCGCGTAGCGGGGATCTGCCTTTCTTTCGGTGGAATGGGGCATCATTACCAGGCGGAGCCGAAGGCCAAGCTGGCGGCTCAGCCACGCGTCGGCCTCGTCCGAAACCCTCACCGCCTCAGCAATGTCGTCCCAAACCTTCACAGTTACCGGCGATGCCGTTTGCGGTTGGTAGGGAACGATGACGAAATCATCGGGGTCGGTCCGCAGAGAAATCTTTAAGCCCTCGTCGAGCAATGCCACGTCGATCAGCGCCATTTTTTGATGGACCCGCTGCGTGATGAACACATTTTCTTCATCGATGATCATCCAGCGACGATCATACTGAAGTCCCCGTTCTTCCGTAAATGCCTTGGTAAGCCTTACCCCGCCGAGTGATTTGACGGGATAAACCCATATTTCTGACAATGTCATGGCCATATTATTCGATGGTCAGCTGTTTAAAACTCCATTCGCGCGAGCGGACTGACCGTCTGGTCGCAGAAATCGCCCGCCGCAAATTTGAAATGCGCCGCAATGGCGATCATAGCCGCATTGTCGGTACAATATTCGAAAGCAGGAATATATACATTCCACCCGAGCTGCGCGCCAAGTTCGGTCAGCGACCTGCGCAAGCCGGAATTAGCCGAAACCCCTCCGGCGATGGCGATCTCCTTAATGCCCGTTTCGCGCGATGCTTTTTTCAGTTTTTTTAGCAGAATATCAATAAGTGTAAACTGAATGCTGGCGCAGATGTCGGCCAGGTTTTCCTGCACAAACGCCGGATTCTGCCGTACCTGTTTTTGCAGAAAATACAGAAACGACGTTTTGATACCGCTGAACGAAAAATCGAGCCCCGGCATTTCGGGTAGCGGAAAAGGATAAGCCTGCGGGTTGCCCTGCGCGGCATATTTATCAATGAGCGGACCGCCGGGATAGGGCAGGTCGAGCAGCTTGGCCGTTTTATCAAAAGCTTCCCCCACGGCATCGTCGCGCGTTTCGCCGATGATTTCCATTTCGAGCGGGCCGGTAACTTTCACGATCTGCGTGTGCCCGCCGCTCACGGTAAGGCACAGGAAAGGGAAGGCCGGTTTGGGGTCGTCGATGAAATGCGCCAGCACGTGTGCCTGCATGTGATTGATCTCGATCAGCGGAATATCCAGCCCAAGCGCCATCGACTTGGCGAACGATGTGCCCACCAGTAATGCACCGAGCAAACCGGGTCCTTTGGTAAAAGCAATGGCATCCAGGTCTTTTTTTGCTATTTTTGCGTCATTCAGTGCTTTGTCCACCACAGGCAGGATGTGTTGCTGATGGGCTCTCGAGGCCAGCTCGGGAACGACGCCACCATAATGGGTGTGGATGAGTTGCGTAGCAACAACATTGGAGCGGATATTCCCGTTTGTTATAACAGCTGCGGAGGTTTCGTCGCACGACGATTCAATGGCGAGGATATTCATACTGTGGAAAATATTCGCAAAATTAAGCATTAACAACAAGATAAGCAGTATCCCGCTGCGAAGCTATCTATGTTAAAATTCCTGAGGGCGCTTGGTAATGGTCTGATCGTGGTTATCATCTTCGTGCTGCTGGCGCTAGGAATTGCCACTACGGCGTTGCAGCTGCCTTCTGTGCAAACCTGGGCCGTACAGCACCTCACAGCCAATGTTTCGGGCAAACTCGGGTATCCCATCACCATCGGGCGTGTCAATATTAAGTGGTTTGATGTGGTTTCGCTTGAAAATGTGTCCGTAAAAGATACTTCGGGCGCAGATATGATAGATGTCGGAAGGATCGACGTGAATCTGAATGTGAACAACATTATCCGCGATTCGGCTAAGGAGATATTTCTCGACGAAGTCAATGTGTACCAGCCTAATGTCCACCTTGTCATTGTCCCCCAGTCCGGCGACCTCAATATCGACGGCTTCATTGCCCGCATCAATGAGCTGACGGCCCCGGCGGTACCCCGGCCGCCCAATGCTCCCGAAAACAATACGCCTTTCATCATCGGTAAAGCGAAGGTCATTGATGGCACGTTCGGTTACGACGATCCCCGCCAGCCCCGCGACCGCGGTGCCAGGGTGTTCGATTATTCCCATTTCAGCCTCAGGCACCTGTATGGTGAACTGAGCGATTTCCTCGTTCAGGGGGATACCATTGCATTTCGTGCCAAAAACCTTAAAACAGTCGATCGGCAGACAGGCCTCGAAATGCACGACCTCGACACGAAGTTCCTCTTTTGCCAAAAGAAAATGGAGCTGAAAGAGCTCGACGCACGCATTGGTAATTCCCATTTGAAAAACGAAGTCATATTCTACTACAACCGCTCGGGCGAGCTGGGCGATTTCAACCACAAGATCCGGATGAAGGGCCGCCTCGTGGGAAGCAGGGTGGATTCGAGGGACCTGGGCCTGTTTTCGAGTTATATCGACGGGCTGAATGAAAGCTGGCTGATTTCGGGTAATTTCAATGGTAAGGTCGACGACTTCATGCTGTCCGATACGGACCTGCATTTCGGAAAAAACAGCCGGTTGAGCGGCGACATTGGTTTCAAAGGCCTTCCCAAAATCGAGGGCGTGCTGATGGACATCCGGCTGGCCGCATCCCAGATCGACCCGGTGGATCTCGTTCAGTATTACCCCGAATGGGACATGCATCCCGACCTGCAAAAGTTCGGCTACACGGTTCTGGACGGGACGTTCAAAGGGACGCTGGAAGATTTTGCCGTGAATGCGTCGTCGTCTTCGGAACTGGGCGAGCTGTCCGGCGACCTTGTTTTTCATATCGCCGATGCGCGCTCCACCACCTATTCCGGGGAGGTTAAAACAGCTTCTTTCGGCCTGGGGACGCTGCTGGAAGATGAGGATAACTGGCAGGAGCTCGACTTCGAAGGCACGGTTTACGGGCGGGGACTGGAATTGCCGACGGCTTCCACGGATATGAATGCGATGGTGCACCGCGTCGGATTCCGGAATTACGATTATAAAAACATCCGGTTGAAGGGGAATTTGCAAAACCAGTATTTCAATGGCCTGGTAAGCTCGCGTGACAGCAACCTCGTGGTGAGCCTCGACGGCGAATTCGACCTTTCGAAGGAACAAAATATGTTCGACGTCCGCGGCATTATCGAGCGGGCGAACCTGAAAGAGCTCGGTTTCAGCGAGGACCCGATCACATTGCGGACGCAGCTGAATGTCAATGTGTCGGGCAATACGGTGGACGAGCTCGTGGGCGATGCCCGGTTGCTCGATACCTATCTGGTTATGACGAACAAAGACCGCAACCTCGTGGTGGATACACTCGTGTTCTCTTCGCGGAATCAGCTCGGCAAGCGCCGTTTGCAGCTCGAAAGCGAGTTCCTGACGGCGAAAGTGGAAGGTAACTTCCTGCCCACGCAGGCGTGGAAAGATGTGAGCCAGGTTTTGGAAGAATATAAATTGTATTTCTTCGAAAATGAGGCCAGCAGGGATGATTATTATGCCAAAAAGCCTTTAAAGCTCCTGTCGCGCCGCTACGAAATCGACTATTCGGTTGAAACCCATAATTTATCGCGCTTCCTGGCCTTCCTCAGTCCCGACATCCACATTGCCCGCGATGCCCGGGCGGAGGGTATTTTTAAAATGGATAATACCGCAGTACTTACGCTGAATGCGGTTGCCGACACCGTGAGTTACGGCAAAAACCAGTTTGTGAAGGCGGAAGTGGACGTTACAACCTCCAAGTTCGTGAACAGCGCCGAGGTCCTCGCGTCCATTCTCGTGACGTCCGAAAACCAGCAGATCAGCAAGCTCGTGCCTACCGAAAAGATGGAGCTGGAAGGCACCTGGGACGTTGACCATATCGATTTCAATGGTGCGATACGCCAGGTGAAAAGCAACAACCGGGCGAGCCTGGCAGGAGAAATCCGATTCCTGGCGGCGGGGCTTGATATTGGGTTTAAGAACTCCAAATTGTATTTGCTTGACGAGGAATGGAATGTACCGTCGGAAAGCCTGATCTCCATTGTGGGAAAGGATGTGACGATGTCGAACCTTGGCCTGGTGAGCGGGAAACAGCGCATTTTTGTTAGCGGAACGGCGTCTGCGGACCCGGAAAAGAGCCTGTTGCTGGATATTAAAAATTTCAAACTCGCGAGTTTGAACCCGGTGTTCAACACCCGGCTGTCGGGCATTATGGATGGCTCGGCGAAGATGAAGGACATTTATAACAGCGTCGTGCTGGACGCCGGGTTTGCCATTGAAGGCCTCGGTTACGGGCAATACGAGTTTGGTAACCTGTCGGGGACCGGTGATTGGGACCAGACCATCAGTGAATTGCAGATCGACGCTCAGCTCAACAAGAATGCGCGCCGCGTTTTTAACCTCACGGGCTCCTACCGCCCCAAGCTGGAATCGAACAAGCTGAACCTGAGAGCGATCTTCAACCAGGCCGATTTCAAGGCCCTCGAACCATTTGCAGAAGGCCTCGTGTCGGATGTGAGCGGAACGGCCCAGGGGGTGGTGTCGATCAAAGGCGTGGTGGATGCGCCGGTGCTGGAAGGCTCGCTCACTGTCGATAAGGGGCGGATGAAGTTCGATTACCTGCAATCGGTTTTCACTTTTAGTGATAAAATCAATTTTACCGAAAGCGAAATTACCGTGAACAACATCCTCGTTACCGACAACGACGGTAACACGGCAACGCTCCGCGGCGGGGTTTTTCATGATGGGTTCAAATACTTTTCACTGGGTTTCAATGCCGATCTCCGCAATTTTAAAATATTGAATACCAATGCGCGGGACAACGATATCTTCTACGGAACGGCCTATGTGACAGGCCCTGTGGCCGTTTTCGGGCCGATTGATAACCTCAATATCGAAGCGAATGTGACCAGCAACAAGGGCACGCGCATTTACATTCCGCTGGACGGTGCTACCGAGGTGGCCACGCAGGATTATATCCAGTTTGTGAGTAAAATGGCCGTCGCCGACAGTACCACCGGCACCCCATCCGACTCCATTGCGCGCAGCCAGATCGCCGGCGGGATTAAAATGGAGTTTAATTTCAACCTTACTCCCGACGCCACCTGCGAAATCATTTTCGACCGGCAAACGGGCGATGTGCTGCGCGGCAACGGCAGCGGCCGTCTCAACCTGAACATCGATACCCAGGGCGATTTCACAATGGCCGGCACGTACGAGATTGAAAAGGGTGAGTATAATTTCACCTTGCAGAATGTGATCAACAAGAAGTTCAGCATCAAACCCGGCAGCAGGATCGTGTGGGCGGGCGACCCGTACGGCGCGCAGCTGGATGTGAAAGCGGGCTACACGCAAATGGTATCGCTGGCGGGCGTGCTGCCGAATACGACCAATGCCGGGACCAACAGTGGCGACGCCCTGTCGCGCCGGTATCCGGTGGAAGTGACCATCGGACTGTCCGAACGGCTCATGGCGCCTACCATCCGCTACGACCTGAAAATCCTCGATAACCCATCACTAAGCACCTACCGCGGGCAGCTGGAAGCATTTCAGAACAAATTGAAGTCCGACGAGCAGGAGCTGAGCCGGCAAGTGAGCAGCTTGCTGGTCGTGAACCAGTTGTTGCCGGAAAGCAGCCTGGCCACAGTGGGCAGCCAGAACTTCCTCGGAAGCAGCATCAGCGAGCTCGTATCGAACCAGATCAGCCGTTGGGCGTCGGGCATTAACGAGAACCTCGAAGTGGGGGTTTCGGGCCTGTCGCTGGACCAGAATGCGTGGAATAACCTGCAACTCCGCTTTTCGTACCGCTTCCTGAACGATCGTTTCCGGGTCACGCGTGACGGCCGCTTTACATCCGGCACGCAGTCGCAAACGGGTGCCTCGCAGTACGATGCGGCCAGCCTGCTGGGCGAATGGACGCTGGAATACTGGCTGAATGCCAAAGGCTCGGTGCGCGTAAAGGCCTATAACAGGAACATTCAGAACAACCTTATGTTC
The DNA here is from genome assembly GCF_000023125.1 of Dyadobacter fermentans DSM 18053. Taxonomy (NCBI): domain Bacteria; kingdom Pseudomonadati; phylum Bacteroidota; class Cytophagia; order Cytophagales; family Spirosomataceae; genus Dyadobacter; species Dyadobacter fermentans. The sequence continues at coordinate 3,680,518 of NC_013037.1, read as the reverse complement.
AATACCGGCACATTCACGACGGGCGGTGTGAGCATGCAGTTCACACACAGCTTCAACCGCTTCACGCGTGCGCCGAAACCGGGCGTGCGAATTCCTTTCCTGCCGCCGGACTCGACGAAGCAGGATACCGTAAGAAAATTCATTTCGGAAAAAGAATCTACGCGCTAGCGTCCGCCGCCAGCTCCTGCTTGATCGCATGAATGCGGTCGTTGAAATGCAAGGCGGGAAAATCGATGCCGGGCACGCACGTCGCGGCGAGGTAATCCATCACTTCCTGCGGGTGCGGCACGCGCTGGCCGGTGGTGATGCTGATGTGCTTGGAGATGGTCCAGAGTACGGTTTTGAGCTCGGTGCGGAGGTCGTTGGTCATGAAATACTCCGTCACCATGGTGTCGTCGTTGTAGTATATCACGCGCGACGTAATGCGCACCCATTCGCTGATCCGCGCCGGGCGCACGTAGGCGATCTGATGCTGGTACACCACCCAGCTGGTCCGTAATTCGCGAAACATCGCTTCAAAACTGAAACCATACAGCTTGGACACCTGGTCTTCCCGTGCATTGAAGAAGTAATCGAAATACTTGGAGTTGTTCAAATGCATGAGCGGGTCGCAATCCTGGAAGCGGATGATCACCCGCGATTCCGCCTCGACGGGCATGTCGGATAGTTTGGCAGTAAACAGCATGGTTTGGTCGTTATTTTGTTAGAAGTGTCATTCGCCCCGGTACCGCACGGCGAGCCCGCTCAGCATATAGCCTTCCTTGTTCACGCTCGTGTAGTATTTATACTTAACATTAATAATCGCATCCGCACCGATTTTCTGCGCCTTCATCACCAGCCGCGCCGTGAGCAATTCTTTCGTTTTGGCATCATTCCCACGGAACATCATCCTTTTGTCCTGCGTCTGATCAGCCGTGAGCGAATCCTCGCTGCCGATTTCCACAATCCCGATCTCGGAATAGGGGCGTTCGAGCGGCTCGTTATCGTACAGGACCTGAATGGGATATTTGGTGTTGGAAGAAATCGGTATCCCGCTGCCGGCGCAGGCCGAAAGCAGGATTGCCGCGAGAAAGGAAAACCAATAGGGGGCACTTTTACACTGGGTCATTATCTTGGAAATGAGGGACTGATTGTGAACGATAGCCAAAGCCGAAGCATTCCGGGGAGCACTTCTCGGGCGGGTTTTCCATGCAACCTATACACGCCGCATACGACATTATGTTGCAACGTATATTATTTTGCCATTTGTAACCAATCCATTGGTAAATGCGATATTCTGCATTATTTTCAAGGATTATAAATCTAAACTAATTGATTTTAATATGGTCATGAAATCTAAAAGAACAAATTTGTTGCGGCGGGGCTCGCTGGTCGGAATGATGATCGCAGCCGTACTCGTAATGCCCTCCGAAGCGCAGCAGCTGCCCAAAGGCGTTACCAAAGTGAGTTCCGTGGAAGGGATCACGGAATACAGTCTCGAAAACGGCCTGAAAGTGCTGATGTTCCCCGACCCATCCAAGCCGACCATCACCGTGAACGTCACTTACCTGGTAGGCTCGCGACATGAAGGTTACGGTGAAACGGGCATGGCCCACTTGCTCGAACACCTTGTTTTTAAGGGTTCTCCAAGGCATACCAACATCCCGCAGGAACTCACCGAGCACGGCGCCCGCCCGAACGGAACCACCTGGTACGACCGCACCAATTATTTCGAAACGTTTTCGGCCACCGAAGAAAACCTGAAATGGGCGCTCGACCTCGAATCGGACCGGATGGTGAATTCGTTCATTGCAAAAAAAGACCTCGATAGCGAGTTCAGTGTGGTGCGCAACGAGTTCGAATCCGGCGAAAACGATCCGTTCCGCGTGCTCATGCAGCGGGTGATTTCGGGAGGATATTTGTGGCATAATTATGGCAAATCCACCATTGGCAACCGTTCGGACATCGAGCGAGTGCCGATCGAAAACCTGCAAGCATTTTACCGTAAATATTACCAGCCCGACAATGCCGTGCTGACTGTCGCCGGCAAGATCGACGAAGCGAAAACGCTGGCCCTGGTGAACGATTATTTCGGCAAAATCCCCAAGCCAACCCGCGTGCTTCCGAAAAGCTACACCACCGAGCCTACCCAGGACGGTGAGCGTTTGGTGGAGCTGAAAAGGACGGGTGACGTGCAGATGCTCATGGCCATGTACCATATCATGCCCGGCTCCCATGCCGATTACCCGCCGATGGAAGTGCTCACCGAAGTGCTTACCACCGAGCCCAACGGCAAATTGTACAAGAACCTGATTGATACCAAGAAAGCGTCGTCGCAGTTCGGTTACAGTTTCCAGCTGTACGATCCGGGATTTGTACTGTTCGGTGCGGAGATTTTGAAGGAAAAATCACTTGAAGAGGCCCGCAAGGCATTCACCGCAACGCTCGACTCGGCGGCCGTCCTGAAATTTTCCAAAGAAGATGTGGAACGCGCCAAAACGACGATTCTCAAAAACTGGGACCTGGAATTCCGTAACTCCGAAAGGGTAGGGCTCAGCATCAGCGAAGCGATCGCGACGGGCGACTGGCGGCTTGCATTCCTCTTCCGCGACAATGTCCGGAAAGTGACGCCCGAAGATGTGTCCCGCGTAGCGCAGCATTACCTGAAACCGTCCAACCGCACGCTCGGCACATTTGTGCCGGAATCAAACCCGGTGAGGGCCGAGATCCCTGAAGCGCCGAACGTGGCCGATCTGGTGAAAAATTATAAAGGCGAAGCCGTGGTGGCAGAAGGAGAGGCGTTCGATCCGTCGCCGGCCAATGTAGAAAGCCGCACCACGCGCGTCGAGAAAGCGAATACTATCGAAACCGCATTGCTGCCCAAAAAGACGCGCGGTAATGTAGTAGCGGCACGCATTACATTGCGATATGGCGATGAGAAGAGCCTGCAAAACAAAGCGACCGTTTCGGATCTCACCGGCTCGATGCTCGACAAAGGCACTAAAACCAAAACACGCCAGCAGGTAAAAGACGAGTTCGACCGCCTCAAAGCCCGTGTGAGCTTCTTCGGTGCAGCCAACCAGGCCGGTGCAAGCATTGAAACAACCAGGGAAAACCTGCCGGCTGTGATGAAGCTGGTAGCGGAAGTTTTGAAAACGCCCGCATTTGACGAAAATGAGTTTGAAAAACTGAAACAGGAAGAGCTGGCCGGCATCGAATCACAGCGCAGCGAACCGCAGGCGATCGCATTCAACCAATACCGCCGCCTGGTATCGCCCTATCCGAAGAGCGACGTGCGCTATGTAGGCACATTCGATGAGGATGTGGAGAATATCAAAGCCGCGACGATCGATCAGATCCGCCAGTTCCACAAGGAATTTTATGGTGCAAACAACGCGTCGGCCACGGTGGTGGGCGATTTTGACAAAGATGCCATCCAAAAAATCCTGAACGACGAGTTCGGAAGCTGGAAAAGTGCGAAGCCATTTACCCGCATCGCCTCGCCATACCAGGTCGTGAAATCGGAAAACAAAGCCATCGAAACGCCCGATAAGGCCAATGCGATGTTTGTAGCAGGGCTCAACATGCCGTTGCAGGACACCGATCCCGACTACCCGGCGCTGATTATGGGCAATTACATGCTCGGCGGAGGCTTTCTGAACTCCCGCCTCGCTACCCGCATTCGTCAGAAAGAGGGGCTGAGCTATGGCGTGGGTTCGCAGTTCTCGGCAAGTCCGCTGGATAAAAACGGAACATTCATGTCCTATGCCATTTATGCACCTCAAAATGCGGAAAAGCTGGAAGCGGCGTTCAAGGAGGAAATTGACAAGGTGATGAAGGAAGGGTTCACGGCGGACGAATTGAAGGCGGCCAAATCGGGCTACCTGCAATCGCGGCAGGTGGCGAGGTCGCAGGATGCGGCACTCACGAACACGCTCACCAGCAACCTCTACCTGAACCGCACAATGCAATGGGATGCCGACTTTGAGAAGAAAATCGAGGCACTTACGCCCGAGCAGATCAAGGCCGCATTCAACAAGCACATTGATTATAACAAGCTGGTGATCATTAAGGCGGGTGATTTTGAAAAGGCCAAAAAAGGTGCCCAAACCGCCGGCGCTCCTGCACAGCTCGGCGGAAGCGAGAAAAAGTAAGATTAAAATTAGATTAAGATTCAGGAAACCGGACGTGAAAACCACGCCGGTTTCCTGCTTTTAACGGTAGTACATCTTTATCTTTGCCGAGTATTTTACACGGAACTTTACCGCTGCCACTGGCTTCAAAATGAAATTGATCTACCATCCACTCCTCAGGATTTTGTTCGCAGGGCTTGTCCTCAGTCATTCGGTTTTGGGTCAAACCAAATCCAAAACTACCCCTGCCGCTAACCGGCTGGCCAGGCCTAAACTGGTAGTCGGGATGGTCGTAGATCAGATGCGATACGATTACCTGTACCGGTATTACGACAAATACAAGGAAGGCGGCTTGAAAAGGCTTATCAATGACGGCTTCAACTGCCGGAATAACCATTATCACTATGCATTAACGGTGACAGCCGCAGGCCATTCGGCGGTTTACACAGGCTCGATGCCGGCGATTAACGGCATTGTGGGTAATGACTGGTACGACATGGCGCAGGCTAAAAACGTGTATTGCACGGACGATAACACCGTGGCGACAGTCGGGAGCAGCAACGTAACAGTGGGCAAAATGTCGCCGAAAAACCTGCTCGTAACCACCGTGACCGATCAGCTCCGCATTGCGACGAACTTCCGTTCGAAAACGATCGGCGTCGCGATCAAAGACCGCGCCTCGATCCTGCCGGCGGGCCACGCGGCATCTGGCGCTTACTGGTTCGATTCCAAAACCGGAAACTTTGTGACGAGCACCTATTATATGAATTCATTGCCGCAATGGGTGACCGACTATAACAGCAGCAAAAAACCGGCGGAATACATGACCAAAGGCTGGAATGCGCTGTTGCCGATGGACCAATATACCCAAAGCTCGCCCGATGACGTGGCCTGGGAAGGTAAGCTATCAACTGCGGCGAAACCCGTATTCCCGCACGACCTCACGGGCAATGCAGGCGACGCTTACGGCCCGCTCACCACTTCGCCGTGGGGCAACACCATCACCAAAGAAATGGCCATTGCGGCTATTAAAGGCGAAAACCTGGGCAAGGGAGCGGAAACGGATTTTCTGGCTGTTAGTTTCTCGTCGCCGGACCGCATCGGGCACATGTTCGGGCCTAATTCCGTGGAGCAGGAAGACGATTACCTGAGGCTGGACATGGAATTTGCCGAGTTCTTCAAATTCCTCGATAGCTGGGTCGGAAATGGAAATTATACTGTGTTCCTCACGGCCGACCATGGAGCGATGGACGTGCCTGCGTTCTGGCAGGAGCATAAGTTGCCCGCGGGCTTAATGGGCGCCACCACACTCACGCGCACGATCGTCAAGGCTTTGAACGATACTTACGGAGAAGCCGAGTATGTGACCGCATTCGAGAACTACCAGCTTTATCTCAACAAGACAACGCTGAAAGAAAAGAAAATCACCGTGGCGGATGTGTACCAGACGCTGCGCGACGCCCTGCTGGCTGTGGACGGCGTTGCGGATGTGATCAACCTGCGTGATATGGGCAAGGCGCCGCTGAATACCTATCAATTGGAACTGTTTAAAAACAACATCAACGCGAAACGAAGCGGCGATTTGCAGGTTTTGCTGCAACCGGGCTGGTTTGCATCGTCCATGAGCACCGGCACCGACCACGGCACGCCGTACAACTACGACACCCACGTGCCGTTCCTGCTGTACGGATGGGGCATTAATAAGGGCGAAACGCTTCGCCGGACGACGATCGCCGACATTGCGCCTACGATTTCGGCGCTATTGCACATTCTGCCGCCTAGCGGGAACGTTGGTAATCCGGTGGAAGAAGCATTGAAAAAATAATCTGAAAAGAAATATTGGCTGCGGGGCTCTCGGGCTCCGCAATTTTTTGTTTTACCTAAATCCCTTAATTGTGAGAAAATTATCTTGCTGGGTATTAGCGGCCATGGCGACCACGTCCGTTTTTGCGCAAACTCCCAAGAAAGCTACCCCCGCAAAGGCATCAGCCCTGGCCCGCCCCAAACTCGTTGTCGGAATTGTTGTAGACCAGATGCGGTACGATTACCTGTATCGCTACTACGATCAGTACACCGAGGGAGGTTTCAAGCGGATGATGAACGAAGGTTTCAACTGCCGCAATAATCATTACAGCTATGCATTGACCGTCACTGCCGCGGGGCACGCGTCAGCGTACACGGGCTCTATTCCGGCGATCAACGGGATTGTGGGTAACGAATGGTATGACCCCATTGCGAAACAGGATGTGTATTGCGTGGAAGACAGCACCGTGAAAACTGTGGGCAGCAACAATGTGACGGTAGGCAAAATGTCGCCCAGAAACCTGCTGGTAAGCACCATCACCGATCAATTGCGCATTGCAACTAACTTCCGTTCGAAAACGATCGGCGTAGCCATTAAAGACCGCGGCTCCATCCTGCCTGCTGGTCACGCTGCGAATGCGGCCTACTGGTTTGATTCGAAAACCGGAAACTGGGTGACAAGCACCTATTACATGGACGACCTGCCGCAATGGGCCAAGGATTACAACGCGAAGAAAATGCCCGCGGAATATTTGAAAAAAGGCTGGGAATTGTTGCTGCCGGCAGAGGCTTACACCCAGAGCTCGCCCGACGACGTAGCCTGGGAGGGTAAATTGCCGGGAGCCAAAAGACCCGTGTTTCCGTACGAATTGATGGGAATGTCGGGTGATGCTTTCGGCATTGTGACCGACACGCCCTGGGGCAATACGATCACCAAAGAAATGGCGATCGAGGCGATCAAGGGCGAGCAGCTGGGCAAAGGCAAGGATACCGATTTTCTGGCGATCAGTTTCTCGTCGACAGACAAGATCGGGCACCGCGCAGGACCCAATTCCATTGAGCAGCAAGACGACTTCCTGCGCCTGGACCGCGAGTTTGCCGACTTGTTCAACTTCCTGGACGGCTGGGTTGGAAAAGGCCAATACACCGTTTTCCTCACCGCCGATCACGGGGTAGTGGATGTGCCGGGTTTCGCGCAGGAGCACAAGCTGCCGGCCGGACTGGTAGATCGTAAACTGCTCACCGGCGCCGTTACGGAGGCATTGAACGAAGCATTTGGCAAAGACAAATATGTGGTCGCTACCGACAACAACCAGCTGTATTTCGACCACAGCCTTTTGAGGAAGAAAAACATTACCATAGCGGCCGTTCACGCCGTGGTGCGCGACGCTGCATTGGCTGTGCCGGGTATTGCCGACGTAATCGATCTGCACGACATGGGCAAGGCGCCATTGAATACCTACCAGCTGGAACTTTACAAAAACAATGTGAATGCAAAACGTAGCGGCGACTTGCAGGTCATTTCGCAGCCGGGCTGGTTTTACGGTACTTCCACCGGAACCTCGCACGGCACGCCCTACAACTACGATACGCAGGTGCCGTTCGTGATGTTCGGGTGGGGTATCAACAAAGGGGAAACCGTGAAGCGGACATCGGTGAGCGACATTGCGCCCACCATTGCTGCATTGCTGCATATCCTCCCGGGCAGCGGGAATATCGGACTGCCGGTAGAGGAAGCACTGAAAAAGTAATTGTGTGTTGAAATAAAAAAGCCGTGGATACGAATCGTTTCGTGTCCACGGCTTTTTGTTTGCAATGTATCAGGTCAGGATTCTTCCACGATCAGAATAATGCCTTCTGTTTTCTTGATTACCACTTTACTGCCGGCCGAAATGTTTTCATGATTTTCAGAAACGGCTTTCCATTCGGCACCGCGATAGTAAATGCGGCCTTCGCCGTTGCCGGGAATATCGCGGATTACCATGGCGGTTTCACCGGTGAATTCGCTGTATTCTGCCGTGGAGCGGCGTTCGAGGAGCTTGCGGGCGTGTTTCCGGAGCACCAGCAGCGACACGAGCGAAATGGCCGAAAAGGCCAGTATCTGGCTTTCGGTAGTGGGGAGCAGGCCGATTGAAGTAAGCAGAGAAGTGAGCAAGGCGCCTATCGCGAAAAACACGAACACGAGCAGGACGCTGACCAGTTCTGCGAGGAGCATTACCAGTCCTACAATGAGCCAAATCTGTGGTAAGGTCAAATCCATGCTATTTCTTCGGTTCAGATTTGATGACGGTTAATGCGGTCGCGATCAGGGAGCCCATATCGGCCAGGTTGGCGGGGAGAATGAGCGTGTTGCCGGCTTTGGCGAGTTTTCCAAACTGCTCCACATAATTTTCGGCCACTTTCAGCTGCACGGCTTCCGAACCGCCGTCTTCACGAATGGCCTGCGCCACAAGCCGGATACTTTCTGCCGTGGCCTCGGCCACCGATTTCAATGCAGCGGCTTCCCCTTCCGCCTCGTTGATCTGCCGCAGCCGGATACCCTCCGATTCGAGCACGACTTTCTGTTTCTGTCCCTCGGCCACATTAATGGCCGCCTGCTTTTCACCATCCGATTGCAGGATCACGGCGCGGCGTTCACGCTCGGCCTGCATTTGTTTCTCCATTGCGTTCAACACGCTTTGCGGCGGCGTAATGTTCTTGATTTCGTAGCGAAGCACTTTCACGCCCCAGCCCGTAGCCGCCTCGTCGATCGATTCCACCACGGCACGGTTAATAGTCATACGTTCTTCGAAAGTTTTATCCAGATCCAGTTTCCCAATCTCGCTGCGCATGGTGGTTTGTGCTAATTGTATCACCGCAAAAGTGTAGTCCGAAATGCCGTAGGCCGCTTTTCTGGGGTCTATTACTTGTATAAAAATGACCCCGTCCATGCGCACCTGCACATTGTCGCGGGTGATACAGATCTGCTCGGGGATGTCCACAGCGGCTTCTTTAAGGGTGTACTTATAAGCAATCCGGTCGAAGAAGGGAATGATGAAATTGACGCCCGGTTGAAGCACGGCGTAAAATTTTCCCAGACGTTCCAGAATATAAGCACTTTGCTGTGGGACGACCTTCACGGTCATCAGAATGGTGAGTACCACCAGTACGAGCAGAACAATGAAAGGGGTCATAACAAGTCGTTTTAAGGTCTATGGCGAAAATAACACGAAGTGGCCTGCATTCCTACCTGTCTCGTATTAGTGTAAGGTTACAGTGCTCATCGGTCGAAGTCCCGGATAAGTGGTTGGCAGATCACCGAATCACGATTTTGCGGCTCCCGAAATCCTCGCCGCCGGCCGCGCTGAGGCGCACGATGTACACGCCCGCAGGCAGCATTGATGCATCGAAACCGAGGCTACTGCGCACATGACTGATCACCCTGGTTCCCTGCCGGTTATAGATACGGATGACGAAGCTCGTCGCCGGGAGCGACGGCGTTTCTTCAAAAACGATCCGAAAATGGCCCCGGCCCGCCGGTGCCACCGACCATTCCACCGTTTTGCATGGCACCCGGACGTGCCGTATCGCAGAGGTGGCGGAAGAGCCGTCGGCATCGACCATCCGCAGACGGTAGTAGTTGGTACTTTTCGGCGTAATGTCTTCAAATTCATACGTCCTGGCACTTCCTGAATAGCCATTTGCTTCAATCCGCCCGATTGCTGTGAACGTTTTCCCGTCCACACTGCGCTCCACCGAGAAATAGCTGGCATTGTGCTCCATTGAAGTAACCCAGCGCAGCATTACTTTACAATTGGTATGTTGTGCATCAAACCGTTGGAGCCGCACAGGCAACGGTTTTGTGATAATACTGCTGAAAAAAGCAAATACAGCCGCAGTCACGCTGATTTCCTGAATCGTGAATTCAGACATTTCCACCGCCTGCCTCGCATCGGTATACCGCCGGAGGACCGGGTAGGGATCTTCCTTGCGGTAGCCGTAAGGATAGCGGTTCAGCGAATCCTGGATGACGTAGCTCGACGGCCGGTTCATGAGCAGCGAAGCCGCTGGCCCGAAAACCGGTACGCCGGGAACGGGCTCGGCAAACGTGCCCGGTACCGTGGACCAATGCAGCGGCAGGCGTGGCGGCGAGGCGCCAGCACCCGTGATAAAGGTTTGTGACAATGGATTATTCCCCAGCGGAATGTCGAGCTGGACCTTCGCGTAGTCAAGCAATTCGGGTTTTTGAAGCAGCAATGCAAACAGGATGTAATCGAAAGCGTAGCTCTGGGCCATACCGAATGTCCCGTAGCCGACGTACCCTTTAAAATGATGATACGCGCCATGATAAGCGTGGATCTTCATCGTCCGGTTGTAATAATTGACCAGAACTTCGCTATTCAGCTTGCTTTTGAACTCGTCGACCCACGCATTGTTGACCGCGAAAGTGGTAGTGGTATAAGCCCATGCTGCCTTGAAAGTGTGCTGCTGCCAGCTCATCGTGGCGTGAAACTGATGCGGGATTTTTCCATACCATTCATTGAAAGCGGCATTGTATTGCGCCTCTCCGGTGGTTTTGTACAACTCCGCGGCCGCCCACGCCCGGTTGTCGGCGTCGATCGGATCGGGGTAGGGGCCTGCTGCTATGCCCGGGACGTTCACGGCGGGCGTTGGCGATGGGTGATTTTCCAAAAATGTCCATGCTTTGCGCGCCTTGTCGAGGCAGAGGGCGGCGTAAGCGGCATCGAACCCGGTGAAATTCCGGGCGGCCATTGCCATAGCGGCGGCGAATAGCGCCGTGGATTGGGTTGTCTTTTCGGAAATGTACAGGGTGCCGTGCTCGTCGGCCGGTAGACCCTGGGACCACGTTGCGGGCGTGACGCGAAAGTAAACACCGCCATCGGGTGCCTGCATTTGCATGAGCCAGTCCGTTTCATATCGGACTTCGTCTATCCAGTCGGGCACGCCGTTGCCGCTTTCAGGAATGTTGAGATGGCCGTCCGGGAATTTCTGGGGGTAAAGTTCAAATGCCGTGAACATGATGAACAATGCGCTTGCCGCCGTGGGCATATAGCGTCCGTAGTCGCCGGCATCGAGCCACCCGCCGGTCATCGGAAGCGCAGTTCCCGGAGGATGGTCAGATGCCGAATACAATGGCGATTGAAGGTGTGAGGAATGGATTTCGGCACTTGTTGCGGGCAGGCCGTCGCCGGCCCACGCTCCTGCGTGACCGGCGCTTATTTTCCCGGAGCGCTGGTAAAACAATGCTCTCGTGGTGTTGAAATAAAGCTCGTCATAGCATTCCGGTGAAATCAAGAACGTGGGCGATCGCCCATAGCCCGGCACAAAGAGATGGTATTGCCCGGGAGATTTGAATTCCGAAAAATCGATTTCAAAAACACTTTCGCCGCTGAATGCGGAATCGGATTTGAGATACCGGCAGGTTCCATCATAGGCAATCTTCCCGTCGGAGCCGATGAGCTGGAACTCCGGCGGAGCCAGGGAGTCGATCGGCATAAACCAGGCATCTCCCAGAAACCGTCCCAACTTGCCCAATTTAGGGCTGTCGGGAAGATAGCCCACCTGATTGACTTTGACATTACCAGCAATATCAGCGTCGTTGAAAGTGAATGTTTCGTCAACACTGGCGGCATTGCCATCGGTATCTTTAATGGCGTCCGTGAGGAGTTGGTAGGCGATGCCATTTTTTAATGGTTTGTCAAAAATCAGGTATAACTCAAAAGCGATTTGCGGTGTGCCCGATGCCGTGAGGCTTTTCACAAAGCTATGCCTTCCAATGCGTGCGGGATGCGCGCCGGCGTAATAGCCGGGATCGGCTGTCGATTGGAGTGAATACCGTTTGGGATCGTGGCAGCCTGTCGTGTCGAAACGCTCGCTGATCGTCAGCAGCAGCACTTTTTCGGAAACGGCAGACAAGGCAACCTGCGGATTCCCTGGCAGCGAGCCAGCGGGCTGCCCGCTGGCGTCGGTAGCCTCAACAATTAGCAGCAATATCATTATTCGTCCCATCACATTTTGTATTAATTGTGAATGGGAGCATGAGCGATATGCATGCCGCTGCTGACGGTTTTGCGCTGTTAGATTTCAACCGGCGGAAGTCGTTTATCACCCGGTTGAAGATGCTGTCTCGATCGAGTGCAAACAGCATTGTAGCGCTTGTGCCGGGACTTTAATTCCTCAGTATTTCTTTTGAAATCACCATTTTCTGGATTTCGCTCGTGCCTTCGCCGATAGTGCAGAGCTTGCTGTCGCGATAGAATTTTTCGGCGGGATAGTCTTTTACAAAACCATAACCTCCAAAGATTTGCACGGCATCGTTGGCGACACGCACCGCCGTTTCGGAAGAATGGTATTTCGCGACCGAACTTGCCAGCGTCACTTTTTCACCGGCGTCTTTCAATGAGGCAGCGTGGAATGTAAGCAGGGAAGAGGCTTGCGCATCGGTGTACATGTCGGCCAGTTTGAATGCAATCGCCTGGAAATCGCAGATGGCCTTGCCGAACTGCTTGCGCTCTTTGGAATAGGCCAATGCGGCCTCGTAGGCGCCAAATGCAGTACCTACGCCCAGCGCGGCAATCGAAATACGGCCGCCATCGAGCACTTTCAACGACTGGATAAACCCGTCGCCGATTTCGCCCAGGCGCTGGCTGTCGGGAATGCGGCAGTCCTGGAACAGTAGTTCCACGGTTTCGGAAGCGCGCATACCGAGCTTGTCTTCCTTCCGTCCCGCGCTGAACCCGGGCGTGTCGGCATCGAGCACGAATGCGGTGGCTCCGTGTTTGTCGCCCGGTTCGCCGGTGCGGGTCATGACCACGAGCACGTCGGCGCTTTTGCCGTTGGTTATGAAGTTTTTAGAGCCGTTGATCACCCAATCGTCGCCATCCCGGACGGCTACCGTGCGCATATTGCCGGCATCGGAACCCGTATTCGGTTCCGTAAGCCCCCATGCGCCCACGAGCGTGCCCGAGGCGAGGCCCGGCAGGTATTTTTGATGCTGTGCGGCATTGCCGAACATGTATATATGATTGGTACAAAGCGAATTATGTGCCGCCATCGACAATGCTACCGACGGATCAACCTTCGCCAGTTCGATGATCGCCGTCACGTACTCGCGGTAGCCCAGGCCCGCGCCACCGAGGGCTTCGGGAATGAGCATACCCATGAGGCCGAGCTCGCCCATTGATCTGAAAAGTTCCTTTGGAAAATGCTGTTGGTCGTCCCAGGTGCGGATGTGCGGTTTGATGTGCAGCGCGGCGAAATCCCTGACCGTTTCTTTAATGAGGTTACAAATCTCGTCGGATGGGTTATTAGTCAGGTCTTTTTCTCGTGTGTCCATAGGTGTTGATGATTATATTTGTGTGATTACCCAATGATAGTGAGAATGCGACAAAATCGCTAGCCACTGACGAACAAATCCAAATGCCGACGGTGAAGATTCGCTTAAAAAAATTACTTTTGCAACCGTCCTAACGCACTGGACTTAGTTAAGTACAATTCTCTGAATTTAATTAAACAAGTGCCGAAACAGCTATATAATAATTAACCGTTTATGAAAATTGCAGTAGTAGGAACAGGATACGTCGGTTTGGTGACAGGTACCTGCTTTGCCGAGACCGGCAACCAGGTAACATGCGTAGACATCGACGTCAGGAAGGTGGAACGCCTTCAAAAAGGAGAAATACCCATTTACGAGCCCGGCCTCGACGTGCTTTTCGACCGCAATGTGGCTGAGGGGCGCTTGTTGTTTACTACCAACCTGGCCGAAGGTATCAAAGATGCGCAGGTGATTTTCCTGGCATTGCCCACGCCTCCGGGCGAGGACGGCTCTGCCGATCTCAAATATATCCTGAAAGTAGCCGACGACCTAGGTCCGATCCTCGATCAGTACGCGGTGATCATCGACAAGAGCACCGTGCCCGTAGGAACAGCCGAGAAAGTGCGTGCTGCGGTTGCTAAGAATGCCAAAGTGGACTTCGATGTGGTGTCCAACCCAGAGTTCCTTCGCGAAGGTGTTGCGGTGGAAGATTTCATGAAGCCCGACCGCGTGGTGGTGGGTACAACCTCGGAAAAAGCCAAAAAGGTGATGGAGAAACTCTACGCTCCACTGGTGCGCCAGGGTAACCCGGTGATCTTTATGGATGAGCGCTCGGCCGAGATGACCAAATATGCGGCCAACTCGTTCCTGGCGATGAAGATCACGTTCATGAACGAAATCGCGAACCTTTGCGAGAAAGTAGGTGCCAATGTGGACGATATTCGTCGTGGTATCGGAACCGACAGCCGTATCGGCAAGCGCTTCCTTTTTGCGGGGATCGGCTACGGTGGCAGCTGTTTTCCTAAGGACGTTCAGGCTTTGGCTAAAACTTCAAAGGATTACGACTACGACTTCCGCATTCTGAAATCGGTGATGGATGTGAACTACGATCAGAAGAAGAAATTGCTTCCGATGGTAGAAAACTACTTCACCGACGGCCTGAAAGGCAAAACGATTGCAGTATGGGGATTGGCATTCAAGCCTTATACCGACGATATCCGTGAAGCGCCAGCATTGGAAAACATCGAAGCATTGCTTGAAGCAGGCGCCAAAGTGGTAGCTTACGATCCGGAAGCGATGACGAATGTGAAAGGCATTCTGGGAGATAAAATCACATTTACCCACACGCCTTACGCAGCGCTCGACGACGCGGATGCATTGATGATCTTTACCGAATGGCCTCAGTTCCGCACGCCGGAATTTGAAAAAATGGGTAAGCTGCTGAAAAATAAAGTCGTTTTCGACGGCAGAAACCTGTACGAACTCGATCAGATGCGCGAAATGGGTTACACCTATTACAGCATCGGTCGCGAGAAGGTGGTGCCGGCCTGATCATAAATTAGTAAATACTCAAAATCACTCATCTTAATGAAACGTGTTTTAATTACGGGAGCAGCAGGTTTCCTGGGTTCGCACCTCTGCGAGCGTTTTTTGAAGGAGGGAATGTATGTGATCGGGATGGATAACCTGATCACCGGCGATATGCGTAACATCGAACACCTGATGCCGGACCCGAACTTCGAGTTCAACCATCACGATGTGACCAAATACGTGCACGTACCGGGCGAGCTCGACTACATCATGCACTTCGCATCGCCCGCCAGCCCGATCGACTATCTGAAAATCCCTATCCAGACGCTCAAAGTAGGGGCAATGGGAACGCATAACCTGCTGGGATTGGCCCGTGCCAAAAAATCACGTTTCATTATCGCTTCCACTTCGGAAGTGTACGGCGATCCGCTCGTGCACCCGCAAACCGAAGATTACTGGGGCCACGTGAACCCGATCGGGCCGCGCGGCTGCTACGACGAAGCGAAACGTTACCAGGAGGCGATCACGATGGCTTACCACCGCTACCACGGTCTCGAAACCCGCATCGTCCGCATTTTCAATACTTACGGACCGAGAATGCGACTCAATGACGGACGGGTATTGCCGGCATTCATGGGTCAGGCGCTGCGCGGCGAGGACATTACCGTGTTCGGTGATGGTAGCCAAACCCGCTCGTTCTGCTATGTGGATGATCTGGTTGAAGGCATTTACCGCCTGTTGATGAGCGACTACTCGCTGCCTGTCAACATCGGTAACCCGAAAGAAATCACCATCGGCCAGTTTGCCGAAGAAATCATTAAACTGACGGGTACAGACCAGAAAGTGGTGTACAAACCGCTTCCGCAGGACGATCCAAAACAGCGCCAGCCGGACATTTCGAAAGCGAAGGAAATCCTCGGCTGGGAGCCGAAAGTTTCCCGCGAAGAAGGCCTCCGCATTACGTACGATTACTTCCGCAGCCTGCCGAAGGAGCGTTTGTACGAAGAGTCGAACCACAGGGGCTTCGAAGGTTTTTCAGCGAACAAGTAGTTTTTACTTCGGCTGTGGGCAGTCGGCTATCGGCTTTTTTAAGTTCGATGGCCGACTGCCGTCGTTTTTTCTGTAATCCAAAAAGCCGAAAGCCGATAGCCGACGGCCGAAGTTCTCAAAAAAAATCGACTGCCGAAAGCCGACAGCCGAAGTTGGTTAAGGTAGGGAATCAGTCGTATTATACTTCCATGATCTCCTTTTCCTTCACGGAGAATATCTGCTCAATTTTAGCTACAAAGCTGTCGGTCAGTTTCTGAACGCGTTCTTCGCTGGATTTTACCAGGTCTTCGGAAACGCCTTCCTTGGTCAGCTTGCGGAGCGAGTTGTTCGCATCCTGACGGATGTTGCGAACATTGATTTTTGCGGTTTCGATCTCGTTTTTAGCACGTTTCACGAGCTCACGACGACGCTCTTCATTCAATGGGGGAACAGAAATGCGGATCATCTCGCCGTCGTTGGAAGGTGAAAAGCCGAGGTTGCTGTTGCGGATCGCCTTTTCGATATCATTAATAATCTTCTTTTCAAACGGTTTGATAGCCAGCGTTCTGGCATCAGGTGTGTTGATCGTCGCCACGTTCTGGATCGGCGTCATTGAACCATAGTATTCGATCTGAAGACCTTCCAGCATTTGCGGGGATGCTTTTCCGGCGCGGATTTTACCCAATTCGATAATAAGGTGTTTGATTGCGCCGTCCATCGTATCCTTGGCGTCGTCCAGATATAATTCTATTTCTTCCATTGTTTTATAGTAAGCTGTATTTTCTATTGATTCGAAATCAGGGTTCCGACTTCACCGCCCATTACGAGCTCATAAAGGTTACCGGGCTTGTTCATGTCGAATACGATGATCGGCAGGTCGTTTTCCTTACACAATGTGAATGCGGTAAGGTCCATGATTTTGAGGTTTTTGGATAATGCCTCGTCAAATGTAAGCTGGGAATACTTCGTGGCGGTAGGATCTTTCTCCGGATCGGCCGTGTAAACGCCGTCCACACGCGTGCCTTTCAAAACCACTTCCGATTCCGACTCGATCGCGCGGAGGCCCGCAGTGGTGTCGGTTGTGAAGTAGGGGTTGCCGGTGCCTGCACCGAAGATCACCACACGTCCTTTTTCGAGGTGGCGGATAGCGCGGCGGCGGATCAATGGCTCGCAAACCTGCTCCATTTTGATCGCCGACATCAGGCGCGTGTTCATTCCGTGTTTTTCAAGTGAACTCTGGATCGCCATGCCGTTGATCACGGTCGCGAGCATGCCCATATGGTCGCCCTGCACGCGGTCGATCCCCGATTTTTCCACGGAAGCCCCGCGGAATATGTTTCCACCACCAATTACAATTGCCACCTGTACGCCTACCTCGGTAATCCTTTTGATTTCCTTGGCATAATTGTCGAGAATGTTAAAGTCAATGACCTGGGCCTTATCGCCCCCGTTGAGTGCTTCTCCGCTGAGTTTCAGTAATAAACGTTTGTATTTTGGTTCCGGCATGGTTGTGACGTGGTGTTTTGATCCGTAAAAATAAGTGGACGAAGTTCAGATTCACAAGTAATTTAGTGAAACTCCAATAATACCTGGTTTTTTTCAACAATCTGTCCGGGCGCCACTTTCAGCGATTTGATCACGCCGCTGCCCGACGATTTGATGACATTCTCCATCTTCATCGCCACGAGCACGAGCAGGTTGTCGCCCTTTGCAATGCTGTCGCCCTCAGCCACGGCAATGGACTGGATTAGCCCCGGCATGGGCGCCTTCACGTTGTTGATCTTTTGCGCGGAGCTGTTTTGCATTCCCATCTTTTCGAGCAGCAGGTCGAGGTCGTCCTTCGCCGTGGTGTGGTAATGCTGGCCGTTAATGAGCAAATGCGTCGTTTTTTCAGCCGCATTTCGGCTGATTACTTCTATATTATAGGATTTGTTCTGCCAGATTACGTGGAAACGGTTGTTGCCAAGCGCCGCAATGTCGCCGTCGAAGGCATTTCCATTGATAAACCAGCCTTCTTTCCGCTGATCGATTTCAAATGCCTGGCCGTTTTCAGGCTGCTCGGCCTGCGGCTTGTTTCCCACGTTTACTTTCAGCATACCATTTCACTGTAATCGTTCGAAATTTCTTTGAGGATGCTGTCGAGCTCGTCGAATGTAGGTGCTTCCACCAGGCGCATTCTGTATGGCTTAAAGTGTTCCAGCCCTTTGAAATAATTGGTATAGTGCCTTCTCATTTCAAAAACACCGGCCACCGGCCCTTTCCAGCGGATCGAAAATTCGAGGTGCCTGCGGCAGACGTCCACGCGCTGCTCCATGGTGGGCGGCGGCAGTTTTTCGCCGGTTTTGAGGTAATGCTTGATCTCATTGAAGATCCACGGGTTGCCGATCGTCGCGCGGCCGATCATGATGCCGTCCACGCCGTAGGTATTTTTGTATTCCAATGCCTTCTCGGGCGTATCCACGTCGCCATTCCCAAAAATAGGGATGGTAATGCGCGGGTTTTCCTTCACTTTGGCAATGAGCGACCAGTCGGCGGCGCCTTTGTACATCTGTACGCGTGTGCGACCGTGAATGGACAATGCCTTGATCCCGATGTCCTGCAACCGCTCCGCCACTTCCTGGATGTTTTTGGTGTTATCATCCCATCCGAGACGTGTTTTGACCGTCACCGGCAAATGCGTCGATTTAATTACCGACTCGGTCATTTTGACCATCTTCGGTACGTCCTGCAACAATGCAGCGCCGGCACCGCGGCACGCGACATTCTTCACCGGGCATCCGTAATTGATGTCGATCAGGTCGGGATTCACACGTGAGGCGATCTCCGCGCAAGAGCCCATCGTTTCCACATCGCTACCGAACAGCTGGATGCCGACCGGTCTTTCATATTCAAAAATGTCCAGTTTCTGAACGCTTTTGGCAGCATCACGAATGAGCCCTTCGGACGACACAAATTCGGTGTACATCAAATCGGCCCCGTTTTCCTTGCACACCGCGCGGAACGGCGGGTCGCTCACGTCCTCCATCGGGGCGAGCAGCAACGGAAATTCACTCAGTTCTATATTTCCAATCTTAACCATAATCCTTCAACACCGCTTCGCAGTAATATGTCGCTGTGGGGAACCTCCCGAAGGACAAGTTCCTCAGCCGGACCGGTTTGCGGAGCCCTTATTTATAAATTGATAATAAACTGTAAATTTACACCAATTATGCAAAATAGTAACCCGAATCTGCTTGTTTCGCGTGTGCCCGGCACCTGGGGCAGTTTATTGGTATTGGTTGGTTTTATGCTGATCGGCATGGCCGTAGGGAATGTGCTGGCGGTGATGGTGCTGGCGATATACCTCGGCGCCGACACGGAGAGCGTTACGGCGCTACTGACACAGCTCTTTGCCGAACCCGAAAAAATACCAAACGGATGGAATGCACTGATGATCATGCAGGGCACCGTCCATTTCTTCTCTTACTTACTCCCGACAGTCATTTACTGGTTTTATATCGAACGCCGCACCATCGGCGAATTCAGCACCGGGCGCAAACCGGCCTGGCACATCTGGGCGCTGGCGGTGGTGGTGGTGCTGGCATTTATCCCGGTGAACAGCAAGTTTATCGAATGGAACGCAGCAATGGACCTGCCGGACGCGCTGTCGGGACTGGAAAAATGGATGCGCGACAAGGAAGACCAGCTTTCGGTGATGACGGAGTTTCTGACGAGCTACCAGAGTTTCGGGCAGCTGCTCATTGCATTGTTCGTGGTGACATTACTTCCCGCGCTGGGTGAGGAAATCCTTTTCCGGGGCGTGGTACAAACGAAATTGTTTCAGGAATTACGCAATATCCACGTCGCGATATGGCTCTCGGCGGCCATATTCAGCGCTATACACTTCCAGTTTTACGGGTTTTTGCCACGGATGATGCTTGGTGCATTGTTTGGCTATCTGTATTATTGGACCGGCAATTTGTGGGTGGCGGTGCTGGCGCATTTTGTCAATAATGGCTTCGTGCTGGTAATGATGTACTTACACAACATTGGGCTGGTGACGATCAATATCGAGGAGGCCCGGTCGATGCCGGTAATGCTGATCCTGGCGTCGCTGCTGGTGTCGGCGGCGATACTCGGGGCAATCAGAAAAGATGGGCGAGGGGCTGCAAGAAGCGTCCCGCGCAAGGTTTAAGTTATTTTAACATTTCAAATAATGGAGGAGAATTGGGCGAAGGCCTACCAGAGCGGACAGGCGATCCGGGCGGAAATTGCCCGTGAAATTTTGGAACAAAACGGAATCGGAGCGGTGATTGTGAACAAACAGGACAGCAGCTACCCGATCTTCGGAAATTTTGAAGTCCATGTGCCCGCGGCGGATCTTGAACAGGCCCAAACCATACTGACGAATGAGGAAGCGCTTAAACAATCTGAGTAATTTACAGCAAAGGACCATTACGGGACTTGCGGGCGTGATTGTCATTATCGGTTGCATTCTTTACAGTGAATGGACGTTTCTACTGCTTTTTTGCACCATTAGCTCGCTCACACAGCTTGAATTTTACAAGCTGCTGGGCCTGGACGGTAACCAGCCGCTCACTTATTATGGCACGTTCTGTGGCACAGTCATGATGCTTCTTGCGTATCTGATAGAGCAGGACATTGTCGAGTTTGAAAACTATTTCATTATCAGCCCGTTGCTGTCGATGATCTTTTTTATCAAGCTCTACAAAAAGAATGATCTCAAACCATTTACAAATATCGGTTTCACGTTCCTGGGCATCATTTACGTGGCATTGCCATTCGCTTTAATCATCGTGATGGCGCTGCGCGGCGGTGTTTATAACTACGAAATCGTGCTGGGTAGCTTGTTGCTCCTGTGGGCGTCGGATATCGGCGGGTATTTTGCGGGTACCAAGTTCGGAAAAAGGAAGCTGTTCGAACGCATTTCGCCCAAAAAGTCGTGGGAAGGGTCGATGGGCAGCGCGGTTTTTGCGGGCATTATCGCGTTTGCGCTGGGGCATTATTTCCGTACCTTCGAACCCTGGAAATGGTATTGCATCGGCGCGATTATCGTGGTGGTGGGTACTTACGGGGATTTGGTGGAATCGCTTTTCAAAAGGAGTATCGCCATCAAGGATTCGGGAAGCAGTATCCCCGGCCACGGCGGTTTCCTCGACCGTTTCGACGGCCTTTTGTTGTCGGCACCATTTATTGTTACATTTTTGAAGTTATTTTCCTGAGTAAAATCGCTTTGTATAAATCGCAGGGCAATGCCCGGTTACTCGGGTCGTTTGTAAAATAAGGAACGGAATTTTTACAAGCTTTTCGCAGACACTATTTGAAGGGAAATTTATCATCGTGCTAATCTAAGTTACCGGGCGGCTGTCCCGGGGCAAAATCTGGAAGGAATGAAACGGAGTTTTTTAATATTTTTCCTCGTGCTTGCGGGAATGTTGTGTGGGCGGGAAGCATTTGCTCAGGGTGAGAAGAAGGCGATCATCTTCTCCGGCGTGGTGGTCGGCGGTAAGACGACCGACCGTCTCCCCGGTGCGACGATCTTCATCGTGAACGCTGGCCGCGGAACATTGGCTGGAACGGACGGTACATTCACCATCCCGGTATTTCCCGGCGATAGCATCGTGTTCAGCTACGTAGGTTTTAAAAAGCAATACCATATCGTTCCGAGAGGCTATAACTCGGACATTTACTCGGCCATCGTTGCCCTGCGTGAGGATGTGGTAACACTTTCCGGCGTGACGATCTATCCGTATTCGACCGAAGAAGAGTTCAAAAAGGCGTTTCTTGCATTGAAATTGCCCGATCAGGCGGAGCGCGACGCTTTGGCGAAGAGCACCGACCCGGATTATATCAACAGGCTCGCGGCCCAGATGCCCAACAATGCGCAGACGAACTATCGCTACTCGATGGACCAGCTTATGTTTGGCCGGGAATCGGCGGCTAACAAAGGTTTTGCGACAAGTTTCCCGTTCCTGAACCCATTTGCGTGGGCGAAGTTTATCAAATCAGTCAAAAACGGGGATTTGAAACAGAAAGATTGGAGCAAAGAGCTCAATGCGACCCCGCGTGAGAACATCGGCAAGCAGGATTTTATCCTGCCGAGTCCGGCCGAAGCGGAAGCTGCTAAAAAGCGCGGCAGCGACTAAACTGCCGTTTCAAACTTTTTCAATTGCACATCATTTCCGTCGAACACGGCATAATGCTGTTGGGTAACCCATTCACCGAGGTTAATGTAGCGTGAATGCGCGCTCACGTGCATATCCAGCACCAGGTGCCGGTGCCCGAAAATGTAGTAATCGTGCGGTGCTGTGGCCTCCACCTCACGGCAGTATTGAAATAACCATTCATTGTCCGCGCCCAGGAAGCGCTCTTCGCCCTTATTTACATTAGCCAGCCGGCTGCGTTTCGACCATTCGGAAGCGATCCACATGCCCACGTCCGGGTGAACGATGCGGAACAGCCATTGGAAGAATTTATTTTCAAAAACCTTCTTTAAAAACTTGTAGGTATGGTCACCGGGGCCAAGACCGTCGCCGTGGCCTACCAGCAGCTTCTTGCGTCCCGCCGGGGAATCGATCGTGAAGCTCACGGGATTGCGGTAAATGGGCGCGCCGAGCTCTTCGGTGAGGTAGCCTGACATCCACATGTCGTGGTTTCCCGTAAAAATGATCAGTTCAATGCCATCGTCGGCCAGTTCCGCCAGCTTGCCGAGCAGCCGTACAAAGCCTTTGGGGATTGCGCGGTTATATTCAAACCAGAAGTCGAAAATATCACCGACGAGGAAGATCGTCTGTGCATCGTGCCGGATCGACTCGAGCCAGCGTACAATGCGTTTTTCGCGTTCGCGGCTGGCGGCAGCGGTGGGTACGCCCAGGTGAAAATCCGACGAAAAGTAAATGCGGCGGCCCTGCGCGAGTGTAATGCTTTTTTGCTGGAAAGAAATACTCATGTAGATGGGACAAATGCGGTGCAATTTACAATGTTCGTGCGAAATGGTATGGTTTTTCAGCAGGCTCTTTCTAGCTTGCATCCATTTAAAGAACCTGCGAAAATGAAACGTTACCTAGCCATTCTAATCCTTTCGGCTGGCCTGTTGGGCACCGTTTTGCCCGCATCGGCACAAGCCCCGAAGAAGATCCCCGCCGACAAGCAGCGCGCATTGCTGTGGAAGCCCGACAAAGGGCAATATTATTTCAGCCATGCCCTGGTTTTTGACTATCAGAACAAAGCGGATAAAACCAGCGGCACATTAAAAGTGCACCTCGATCCCGTCACGGGCGCCATGTGCTTTGTGAAAGAAACGAGTTTCGGGCAGGGCGGCAAAGCGTTTGATTTCGCGATCGGCTTTCCCGATGGGAAGTACATTTTCTGCGGTACCGACGAGAATGGTAAAAAAGTGCGCGTGAACGAACTGGTGAAGGAATTCAAGCCGGATGTCGACACGAAAAAGCAGCAGCAGGACGATTTCAAGACCTACGTGGTGCCTACGGAAAACAAACGTGAAGATTTCGGGTTCACCAGCACCGAGTACGACCTCACCTACGCCACTTCCGGCACGCAGGAGAAAATTTGGCTTACCAAAACGCCGTTCAGCGTGTATCCGCTCTACGGCCTCGAATTCGTGGAAAGCGCAGTAAGCCTGCCGGTTTCGTTCGATTATATGAACCTGCTGCCGTCAGACTTACTGCTTTCGGAAATGAATTCGAAGGATGTGGTTTTGAAACTGAAAAGCTTCGGAAAAGACCCTTACACGGCAAATGCGAAGGGTTATGCCGTGTTGAAGGTAGAATAACTGATGTCACGCTGAGCAGACCGGGCCGCCGGGCGGTCGAAGCGTATGCGAGATGTTCGCGGTACGGACTGTCTTCGACTGCGCTCAGAATGACATTTATGCATTCTCTGCCGGTACTTCATCTGTGACCTCGGCGTCAACATCGGCCGGTGCGGGAGCTTCGGCCTGGGCAGGAGCTGCCTGCGCCCTTTCCGCCATTACTTCGCTCAACGGCCGCATATTGGCCGGGATTTCTGGTTCTTTATCCTCGTCGGCGGAGTATGGGAATACGTCGAGGATCGGAGTGAGGTTAATGTCGGTCACTTCGTAGGGGATCAGGAAATTGCGCATGCTTTCGTTGATCCGGTCGAGTGCCTGCTGGATACCTTCGGCGTTTACCAGCATATAATTCACGATTTTCTTCTCTTTTCCGCTTTTTTCATCCACCGAAAAGTAGATCACCTTCGCTTTAAACCACTGCTCGCCTTCCTCGTAGGAGAAAAGATCGGCCAGGCGCATTCTGCTGATGGCCGTCACGCTGAAATCGCTGGCTTCGGTCAGGATCTGCTTGTACAGCCTGGCCTCCGATTCGGTGTAAGAAACGGCATCCACGAGATACGTCTCGTTGATCGTTTTCAACCTTCCTGCTTCATCTTCTTTTTGATACCGAATTTTTCCTAAATACCAGCTGGCCATATTCGTGTTGATTGGGTGAAAATTTAGAGTGTGCAAATGTAGACGCTGAGCCGAAAGCACGCAAAAAAATAAACGTCTTAAACTAATAATCCCCGCCGCAGGTATGCGTTCTGATACCTACTGTTTAACTTGCGTAAAATACATTATAATGAAAAAACACATTTGGATGGCCGCATTCATGCTCATTGCGGCTGTTATGACGGGTTGCGGCGTGAGTCGCCAGGTTTCAGAGGCGAAGGTTTTCGGGGATTGCAAATATAACATCGGGTCGGTGGACAGCGTCTATCTGGCCGGTATCGATGTCCGCGAGTTCAGGAACCTCAGAAGTTTCAGCGATTTCGACCTGGCCAAATATCCCGGGCTGGCCATGGGGCTGCTGCGGAAAAACGTGCCGCTCAACCTGCGGGTGAATGTCGATATCACCAACCCGACCCGCAAACGCGCCGCGATCAACCAGCTCGAATACAAAGTATTGCTTTCCGAAAGCGAGATATTCAACGGCTACCTGAATCAGCTCATCGAGGTCCTTCCGGGCACCACGCCTACACGCGTGCCAGTGAGCCTGCAAACGAATGCATATCAGCTTCTTTCCAATGACCAAACGCGCGATCAGTTCGTGAACATGATCCTCGCGCTGACGGGCAAGTCGGACGCGAAACCCGCCCGGTTCGTTGTGAAAGTGCGTCCTACATTGGATATTGCCGGAAAGCAGGTCAATTACCCCGGTTATATTACTTTTGAAAAAGAAATAACCAGTCAGATGGTCACCGGCGGACGGTAATTACTGATTCACCCATTTAGCATCCCAGAGTATTGTTTTGAAGCTATTTCTAGAAAATCCTCATTTGTTTGAGTATTACAGCATCGTTGTTGCCGTGCTGTTACTTTTCGGAGCTACGTTTTTTGTTGCTAAAATGCGTTCGTGGCGGCCATGGCTGGGTATCGGCCTGATTGCAATTCCGGTGGTTTACTTTTTCATACTGCTCGATGCGCACGTCGTGAATATTCCCTACACCGACGACTTTAACCTGCTGGAAACGGTGCAGAAGCTGCGTAACGCGGGCAGTTTGACGGACATGATGAAAGCGCTTTTTGAGCAGGTCAATCAGCATCGGTTCGGCTTCGAGCGGATTGTCATGGTGCTGATGCTGCTGGTTACGGGAACGGTCAATATCAAGACGCAGATCGTGATCGGTAACCTCTTTTTGCTGGGCATTGGCTACCTGTTATATCTCGGCCTTCGGAAAGAACGCATTTCCTGGTACCTGTTCATTCCGGTACCTTACATACTTTTCAACCTGGTTTTCTTTGAAAATGCCTATTGGGGGATCGCCGCGCTGCAAAACACCCCGCTGATCTTCTTCGCGATGCTGACCTCCTACGGGCTTGCGCGGGAGGATGGCAAGGGCTTCCGGATCGCGCTCATTGCGGCATTGCTCACAACTTTCACGAGCGGCAGCGGCATGCTTACATGGATCGTCGGCGTCATTATTCTGGCGTTTCAAAAGCGTTTCAAAAGCTTGCTCTGGTGGGTAGCCGCGAGTGTGGCGGTGCTGCTATTCTATTTCTTTTTCGATTACCAGTTTATCAGCTCGGAAGGCACCAAAATTTGGGACCACCCGGTTTTGAATGTGATTTTCCTGATGGCATTCTGGGGTAATGTCCTGTTTCTCGACGTGCGGCACCCGCTCGTGCCGGCTTTTCATCAGGACATTATTGCCTGTGTGCTGCTCGGGGCGGGGCTAGCGCTGGTATTTGCCGTGTGGGCGGTCCGGATACTGATAGCCCGCAAGCCGGGCTGGGCCGAATGGTTCCTCCTTGGTGCGATGATGTTCCTAATGGGCACAGGCGCTATGTTCGTCGTGAGCCGGCCGATCAATGACTACGTGATGTACGGAGGCACCGCATTCTCGCGGCGTTATATGATATTCGGCGTGGTGCTGGTGGCGGTGTGTTATGTGTGTGTGCTCGTGGTTTTGAAGAATTTCAAATCGTGGAAAAATGCTGCCGCGGTTACGGCTGCGGTGTTTTTTGTGGGGCTAAACTTTGTGAGCTATTTCACGTCCATCGTCTCGATCCGTAAGCTGCACGACGAGCTCGTGATCGACAGCTATTTCTGGAAAAACTATAAAACTTTTCTGACCGTGGGCGAAAATTTCACCGATATCCCATTCTGGAACCACCCGACCCGGATGCGGGATCTGATCATCGGCCTGGAATCGGAGGGGCTCACTGAATTTTACCAGTTTTACGACATGCCCGCGCAGGAAGACCTGGTTCGTGAGACAGCGGTGGCCGGCAAGTCCTTCGAAGGCAGCTTCGACGCATTGTTCCAATACCGGAACGGCGAATACAACCGCTATATGAAGTATTTCCAGTTTTTTGTGACACCGCAAAATCCGCCCAAAGGCACATTTTACTTCCTGCTCGAATCCCAAAAGAACAGTATCGTGCTTCCCGCGGTGCCGGTGCCGAACACGGTTTCCGATTTTCTGCAAAAAGCGACATATTACAGTAACAATTACCAGTACGCGGTTTACAAACCCAAGCTTCCCGAAGGAAAATACCGCGCGTGGATCATGTCACGCGGGGAATCGGGCCAATGGGCGTCTTTTTCCACCGGTAAGCACGTGCTTTATCACTAATGCCGTCCATCGGCCACCCTCGTTTATGCAAATACTGACCTATAATCTGAACGGCATCCGCGCCGCATTGAAAAACGGCCTCCTCGACTGGCTGCAAACCACTCCCGCCGACATTCTTTGTTTCCAGGAAGTGAAAGCCACGCCCGATGTGGTGGATTTATCAGGCTTCCGGGCTCTGGGATATGAGCTCGCAGGCTGGCATGCGGCCGAGAAAAAGGGTTACAGCGGTGTAGCGATATTTTCGAAGATCCAGCCCGATCGCGTGGTAATGGGCTGCGACATTCCCGCTTACGATGCGGAAGGGCGCGTGCTGAGGGCGGATTTCGGCGATTTGACGGTGCTGAACTGCTATTTCCCCTCGGGCACCAGTGGCGATGTGCGCCAAAGTGTGAAAATGCGTTTCCTAACCGATTTTTTGGTTTGGGTGAATGAATTGAGAAAAGAGCGCCCGAACCTGATCATCTGCGGCGACTATAACATCGCGCACACCGAAATCGACATCCACGATCCGGTGAGGAACCAGAAATCATCCGGTTTCCTTCCCGAAGAGCGCGCCTGGATGACCGAATGGTTCTCAAACGGTTACACCGACGCGTTTCGTTTCATGAACCCGACCCTGCGGCAATACTCCTGGTGGACCTACCGCGCCGGCGCCCGCGGCAATAACAAAGGCTGGCGCATCGACTACATTTCCGTCTCCGAACCCCTCAAATTCCGCATCATCGCCAGCCGCCAGTACAACGACGCCGTCCATTCGGACCACTGTCCGGTGTGGTTGGAAATTCAGTAGCGCACCCGGGATAATGGATGTTTCAATGCCGGTGATATTTGTTTATTTTTGATGCACGTAGAAACTAAATGATTTTATAGAACTCACGATGCCAAGGACATTGAAAACGGTGACGCCGATGAGCGAAGATGAATTCTTTGAGTTCTGCCAGGTAAACGACACACTGGAGTTCGAAAGGGACTCGCATGGAAATATCATAGTTATGTCACCAACAACAATGTCTACGTCAAGCCTGAATTTCCGCATTGGTGGAGTTATGTTCAAATGGTTTGAACAAACAGGCCTGGGTGAATTTCTGGATTCTTCTTCGGGTTTTACATTGCCAAACGGCGCCGTGAGATCACCCGACATATCCTGGGTCAGCCCGGAAAGGTTAATTAATTTGGACGAGGAAGAAAGAGAGAAGTTCGCCCACGTCTGCCCGGACTTCGTCGTTGAAATCCGTTCTAAATCTGATTCAAAGCAATACGTGCTTGAAAAGATGACGGAATATATTCAGAATGGTACCAGGCTCGGGTGGATGGTTGACCGGTTCGATCGTAAGGTGTATGTTTTTCGGGAAGATGGGTCAGTTTCGACTGAGGATTTCGATGCAGTTCTTTCGGGCGAGAACGTTCTTCCTGGTTTAACAGTTGATCTGGGAACGTTGCTCAAACAGCCTAAGTCGTAAAACTTTTCATTTTGTTCCAATACTTCCTCATTTACAAGCCATTCAACATGCTCTCGCAATTTTCCCGCGAGGGCGATCATCAGACACTGGCTGATCTCGGTTTTACATTTGCCAAAGATATTTACCCCGTCGGTCGGCTGGATGCCGATAGCGAAGGGCTGTTGCTTCTCACCAACGACAATTTTCTCAAAACAAAACTCCTCGAACCACGCAACAGGCACACCCGCACATACTACGTGCAGGTAGAAGGTGAAGTGACCGACGAGGCTTGCCGGCAACTGTCGGCCGGCGTGAGCATTTCCATCAACGGGAAACAATACAAAACGCTACCGGCCGAAATTGCGAAGATAGCGGAGCCGGAGCTGCCCGAACGGAACCCACCCATTCGTTTCCGGAAAAATATACCTACTTCGTGGCTGTCGGTTACATTGCGTGAAGGCAAAAACCGGCAGGTACGGCGGATGACCGCGGCGGTGGGTTTTCCGACCCTGCGGCTGGTGCGGTGGTCTATCGGAAAAATTTCATTGGCGGACAAAAAAATAAATTTTCCTAACCCCGGGGACGTATGGGAAGTTACACCAAAAGAGGCCAAACTTTTTTATGAAAGAACCATTTGACGATGGTATAATTCATTTGCCCTGACTTGCCAAACCGGAGAGAAGGCTTAATTTTGTACAAATCCTTGTTCTTAAAATTAGGCTGATAATTGGCAAAGGCACACAAAGAAACTCCGCTTAATAAACAATACAATCAGATCAAAGCCAAGTACCCCGGAGCACTGCTGCTTTTCCGGGTCGGCGATTTTTATGAGACTTTCGGAGAGGATGCCGTAAGGGCTTCCAAGATTCTCGGCATCGTACTCACGCGTCGCAACAATGGCGGTGCGCATGAGGAGCTGGCCGGTTTTCCGCACCATTCACTGGATAACTATCTTCCCAAGCTCGTCCGTGCCGGCGAGCGCGTGGCCATTTGCGACCAGCTCGAAGATCCCGCCGCAGCCAAAGGCATCGTGAAACGGGGCGTAACCGAATTGGTAACGCCCGGCGTGTCGTTCAACGACAATGTGCTGGACATCCGCAAAAATAATTACCTGGCCGCCGTGCACGTCGGCTCCGATGGGCTGTACGGGATCGCGTTCCTCGATATTTCGACGGGCGAGTTTATGGCCTCTCAGGGCAATGCGGCTTACATTGATAAAATGTTGCAGGGCTTTGGTCCCGCGGAGGTGCTGTATTGCAAAAAGCATAAGCAGGAATTTAACGAACTTTTCGGCGGTAAATACCATACTTTTCACCTCGAAGACTGGTGCTTTGGCTACGATTACGGCTACGAGCAGCTCACGGGGCATTTTCAGACCACAACCCTGAAAGGTTACGGCGTGGAATCACTGCCGCTGGGTATTATCGCGGCGGGCGTTGTCCTGCATTACCTGCGCGAAACCGAGCATAAGGAAGTGGCGCACATTAGCCGCATTACCCGGCTCGAAGAAGAGAAATACGTGTGGCTCGACCGTTTCACCGTCCGCAACCTCGAACTCGTATATGCCCAGCAGGAAGGCGGTGTGCCGCTGATCGACATCCTCGATCACACGGTTACACCTATGGGTGCGAGGCAGTTGCGGAAATGGATGGTTCTGCCTTTGAAAGACAAGGCGCCGATCGAAGAGCGCCTGAGTGCCGTGGAGCATTTCCTCGCAAGTGAGGAATTACACGAGTCGCTGGTGGGCTATTTCAAACAGATCGGTGATCTGGAACGGCTTATTTCCAAAGTGGCGGTGCGGCGTATCAATCCGCGTGAACTGGTTCAGCTTAAAAAGTCCCTGAAACAGGTTGCGCCGGTGAAACAACTGCTAGCGGGCGGTATCCTGGACAAGTTTGCTTCCCAGCTCGATGCCTGCGGGGCATTGGTTGAAAAGATAGATAAGGAGCTGCGCGACGACGCGCCGGTGCTGTCGAACCAGGGCCGGATGGTCCAGAGCGGGGTGGACAGCGAGCTCGACGAACTGCACGCCATTTCTTACGAAGGGAAGGATTACCTGATCAAACTCCAAAACCGGGAGATAGAGCGGACGGGTATCAGCTCGCTCAAAATCGCCTATAACAAGGTTTTTGGCTATTACCTGGAAGTTACGCACGCACACCAAAGCAAGGTGCCTGCGGACTGGATCAGGAAACAGACGCTCGTAAATGCCGAACGATACATCACGCCCGAGCTCAAAGAATACGAAGAGAAGATCATGAATGCCGAAGACCGCATTTCCGCGATCGAGTTCAGGATTTTCAGTGAATTGGTGCAAAAAGCAGCCGAGTTTGTAGGTGCCATCCAGCAGAATGCTTTGGTAATTTCGGCCCTCGATGTGCTAAGCTCGTTTGCATTGGCAGCGCGTAAAAACAAGTATGCAAAGCCGGTGATCAGCGAAGGCAATGAGCTGGATATCAAAGAAGGCCGGCATCCGGTGATCGAGCAGCAGCTGCCCGTGGGCGAAAGCTACGTGCCGAACGACGTTTACCTGGACGATTCGAGCCAGCAGATCATCATCATCACCGGTCCGAACATGGCCGGTAAGTCCGCATTGCTGCGCCAAACGGCGCTGATCGTGCTCATGGCGCAAATGGGTTCATTCGTCCCCGCCAGATCGGCGACCGTCGGCATTGTCGACAAAGTGTTTACAAGGGTGGGAGCGAGCGACAACCTGAGCCGTGGCGAGAGTACCTTTATGGTCGAAATGACCGAAACCGCCAGCATTCTCAATAACCTGAGCAGTAAAAGCTTGGTATTAATGGATGAAATCGGCCGGGGAACGAGCACCTACGATGGCGTTTCCATTGCCTGGGCCATTACCGAATACCTTCACAACCAATCCGATTGCCGGCCCAAAACGCTTTTCGCGACGCATTACCACGAGCTGAACCAGCTGGCGGAGGACTTCCCGCGCATCAAAAACTTTAATGTAGCCGTAAAGGAGGTGGACAACAAGGTGGTGTTCCTGCGCAAGCTGAAACCTGGCGGCAGCGCGCACAGTTTCGGTATCCACGTGGCGCAAATCGCCGGTATGCCGCAGCCTATCGTGTTACGTGCGAGCGAAATCATGCAGCATCTGGAAAAGGACCACGTGGCGCACGAGCACAAGAAGCGTGTGAAGGACATTCCTAAAAACAATTTCCAGCTCAGCATTTTCGAGCCGGCCGATCCGCGTTTGGACGAGCTGAAAGAAAAGCTGCTGCTGGTGGACGTAAACACACTGTCGCCCATTGAAGCACTTCTGAAACTAAACGAGTTTCAGAAACTGATCAAGAAATAAAACTATCTATTTACACCAAATAAATCTCCTACAACCGACAACCTAGTTTATGAAAAACTCGACCCGCTTTCAGTTGATGGCCATGATGTTCCTGCTCTATTTTATATGGGGCTCATGGTATGGGCAAATGAGCAAGTATATGTTTACCGAGCTGGGCGCAACGGGCGTCCAGGTGGGAAATGCCTATGCCGCATTCTCCATTGCGATGATCATCGCGCCATTCTTCGTGGGAATGATCGCCGACCGTTATTTTGCGGCGCAAAAAGTGCTTGGGATTTTGAACATAGCAGGCGCCGCCATTCTGTATGTGCTTTCGGAAGTGAAAGACCCTGATACGTTTTTCTGGGTGATTCTGGCCTACTGTATCACATTTGCGCCCGCCATGTCGCTTACCACGTCGATTGCCATGCAGCAGGTGACCAATTCCGAAAAGGACTTTCCCGCGATACGCGTGATGGGAACAGTGGCCTGGATCGCGGTAACCAATATCATCGGTTACTACGAGATCGGCGGTACTGCATTGATCTTCAAAATTTCCATGTTCACCGCGGCATTCCTGGGTGTGTACTCGTTTTTTCTGCCCGATACGCCTCCAAAACCAACCTCGCACACTTCCTTTTCCGACATTCTGGGACTAGATGCGTTTAAGTTGTTCAAAGACCGCTCATTTGCGATCTTCTTCATTTCTTCCCTGCTGATCTGTATCCCGCTTTCGTTCTACTACGCGATGGCCAACCCTTCGCTCACCGACTCGGGTATGACCAACGTGGAGAATAAAATGTCGCTCGGCCAGGCTTCGGAAGTCGTATTTATGCTCCTTATCCCGCTTGCATTCGCCCGTTTCGGCGTGAAATGGATGCTGGTAGTTGGACTGATCGCGTGGATTATCCGTTTCATCGGCTTCGGCTATGGCGATGCATCCAGCGAATGGCTGCTTTACCTGGCGATCGTTCTGCATGGCGTTTGCTACGATTTCTTCTTCGTAACCGGCCAGATTTACACCGACAGCAAAGCCGGCGAACAATACCGTTCGTCAGCCCAGGGGTTGATCTCGATCGCTACCTACGGTATCGGTATGGGTATCGGTTCGTGGATTTCGGGTGTGGTGGCGGATATGTACACCGTGGATGGCGTCAAAAACTGGACGTCGATCTGGATGGTGCCTGCGGGCATTGCGGCGGTGGTATTGGTGCTTTTCGTATTATTCTTCCGGGATAATAAGGTCAAAGCTGCGGCATGAAATCCTTCCTGACCATCGGCCTGCTGATTTTGTCCAACGCCTTCATGACGATGGCGTGGTACGGGCATCTTAAATTCAAGGAGATGGCATGGTTCAGCAAACTGGGGCTGTTCTCCATTATCCTCATCAGTTGGGGAATAGCCCTGTTTGAATATTGTTTCCAGGTACCGGCCAACCGGATCGGGTTTAAGGAAAACGGCGGCCCGTTTTCGCTGGTAGAGCTCAAAGTGATCCAGGAAGTAATTACCCTGGTCATTTTTATGGTTTTTACCCTGCTATTTTTTAAAACCGAAACGTTCCGATGGAACCACTTCGTCGGCTTCGTCTTTCTGGTCCTGGCGGTTTACTTCATATTCAGGAAATGAAAAAAGGCCTGCAAGTTGCTTGCAGGCCTTTTTTATAGCATTTGGTTCTTATCACCAATCGTCGTCGTCGTCATTGATACGGCGGCTGTAATCTTTCGATCCGCCTCCGCCTTTTTTACTGCTGTAACGATCTTCGAACTTCGGTTTGCCTCCTTGCTGGTGGCGGTTATGGTCGTTATGGCCGCGGTCGTGATGGCCTTTATCGCGCTGCTTATCGGGCTGCCTGAAACCACCTCCCGCATTACCACCTCCTCCAAAGCCCCGGTCGCTGAAACTGCGGTCGGGCGGGGTTGGTCTGCTTGGTGCGTCGTCGTCGTCCTGATCGTCGTCATCGACCGACGGCCGGTTATAGTCTCTGCCTGTATTTCTGTCATCCGAAGGATAAGGCCTGCCGCCGCCCGGAGCATCGTTTCCGGCCGGTCGTGGCGTGCGGTTGTATCCGCCTTCACGGTTATAGCCTCCCTCCCGGTTATAGCCGCCGCCCTCGTGGTTGCGGTTATCGGGCCGGGAAGAACCTCCGCCGTCGCCTCTGGGTTCTCTCTTTTGGGATTCATTCACAACGAGTGGCCTGCCGTACATATCCGCCCCGTTCAATGCATTAATGGCGGTTCTGGCCTCCACTTCATCGGGCATTTCAACAAACCCGAAACCTTTGCTTTGACGCGTGATCTTGTCAATGATAATTTTCGCCGAGCTCACTTTGCCATACTTTTCGAAAGCTTCACGCAGCTCGCTTTCCCTTAACTTAAAAGAAAGACTCCCAACAAAAATGTCCATGGAAACGCCTTGTTTTTTATTGATTTAGATGTTATAAATATATTTACTTTAATTGATATGCCACGACATTGTTTTTCATGAATGTAGGGACGTACACGATCTTCTTCACGGGGTCGTAACCTATATCTGCCGAATTCGTTTTTTCAGCAGTCGTATCGAGCAATTTTTCGGTTGTTCCGTCTGATTTAACGTAATACACTACACCTGCCCAGCAAGAAACAATATATTCGCCCGGTTTCACCTGCTCGATGCCATCGGTGCTTTTGTCCATTCCTTCTGCCAGCACAGTGATTTGTTTGGAAGGGCTCAATTTTTTCAAAGTGCCGCTATCGGCGATCAAAAGGTCGCTGCCCACGGCCAGCAAGCCGTTCGGGCGGGTCAGGTCTTCAAAATAGGTTGAAACCTTGCCGTCCTTGATCGCATGCACTTTCTTGGTGTCCGAGTCGGAAACGTAAATCGTGCCTTTGGAGTCGATAGTGAGGTCGTTCAGGAACTTGGAGCCTTCTACCGGATGCTTTTTGTCGATTTTGCCCGATTTGATATCGATTTCTACAACCTCGGTAATGTCGGCCACAAACAGTTTGCCGCCCTTGATGCCCATTCCTTTCGGTGCATTCAGGCCGGTTACCCAGTCCTGCGCGATGATCTTGCCATCGAGGCCGACCTTCGCGATACCTCCTTTGCCGTCTTTTTCACCTGCTTTACCGTCGATCTGCGCCACATAAAGCGCTTTCCCCGCCGCGCTGTACAGCACCGATTCCGGAACCGGCAGCGATGCCTCCGAAGACCATAGCTGGGTAAGCGAATGTTGTGCCTGAGTGGATAGGGCAGTGAATGAGGTTAGCAGCGATGCAATCAGGAAATGTTTGGTTTTCATACAGTTTGAAATTGAAAATAAATCTGTCTGTTAGGAACAAGAGTACATTTTCATATCAAGAGCCAAACTCGGCTTATTTACTTTTCTTGAACTTGATTTTCTGATTATTATATCAAAGCTAAATAAAATTGCCCAATCTGTTCCAAGGGGGCATTTTTTAATTTTTTTCTATAATTTGAGCCTGACGTCGTAAATAAAATCGCGGACCGACTGGATGGAATAGGCAACCGTTTTCCGAAACAGCGGATTGAGCAGGTAATTGTATTCGTCGTCCATAATGGCGGAGGGTATTCTGATAATCCCATAATCGGCCTTCCGAAGCAATGCCGTGCCGAAATCCTTCGTGGAAGCAGGCGCGGGCGCATTTTTCCAGTCGCCGGGCAATGCGCTGGCGTGCAGGTCGAGCATATAGGCAGGATCTATTTCGAACGTTGTAATGCTGAGCGATCGCGGGATGTCGTCGATATTCACATTGGCTGTATATTCGAGCAAGGCCAGCGCGCGGCTTTCCGAGGTATAAATGCAGGGAGTGAGCGGGTGGTTCCAGCGGCCGCCATGCAGGCGCGCCCCTTCGCCGTCGAGGTCGCGGGCATAACGTGTACGCCCGATTCTGTGCACGATCATCGGAAACAGCGCCTAAGAGTAAACGCCATAGTCGATCCGGCCAATCATGTTTCTGACCTCTTCACGGCCAAACTGATTGTCCAGAAAATCAAAAGGCCGCTGACCGCCCAGCGCCGGGTTCGGCCTGAACACCCAGCTATTGAAGCGCTCCACATCTTCAAAAACCTCATAACCATAAGAATAGATATCCGCCAGGCTCACGATCCGCTCGCTTAGCGCCTGGTTGAATTTCTCATCCCCTTTTTTATTAATGAGGGTAGCACGCGCCACCGACAATGCATGAGCCAGTTGGTCATAATCGAGGCCGGCTTTGTTCTTAAACCGCTCAAAATCATTCTTACTGATCCCTTTCCGGATCATATCGATTTTCTGGAAGCTGGTCATCTGGCTCTCGGGCCGATGGAGGGGAGTTTTGAAGATGATGCCTGGATTCGGTGCGCCATGATAGGCAGCATAAGGTTCATTGAATGCAGCGCCCGGCGTGTCGTCGGCTTCGAGGTATTGCTTTGGTGTGTGTTTTTTCATGTGGATTTAAATTTATACTCTCTCTAATCCATTTTTATACTAAGGTACGAAATTAAAAATGCCCCGCAAGTTGCAGGGCATTTTTTCACTTTTTCTTTTTACTTTTTTTCTTCCCTGTTTCCACCGGCTCCGGCGCCGCTTTACTCAGGTCTTTAATGCGGATGTTCCTGAATTTCAGTTCGGAACCGTGTCCGAGGAATCCGAGGTGGCCGCTTGTTCGTTTCAATCCCGGGTGGTCTTTGTGGTCTACCGTGCCGTTTTTGCTGGCTTCGGCGAGGTCGCCATCGAGGATCACGGTGCCGTTCAGGGTTACTTTTATTTTCGATTCCTGCACCCTCACTTCCTGGTAATTCCATTCGCCCATGGGTTTGAGGAAGCCTCTTTTTGCGGGAATAATGCCATAGGCCGAGCCGTGGTATTGGTATTCGTTCAAGTCCTTGTAAATCTCGGCGTCATTGTCGAGGATCTGGATTTCGGTACCCACGTAGGCGGCGTCGCCTTCCATCGGTGTGCGGATGCCCAGACCGTTGTTCGCACCCGGCGTAAGCTGGAATTCAAAACGGAAGTCAAAGTCGCTATACTCGTCCTTGGTGTAGAGATTGCCTTTGCCGCCTTTTTTAGGATCAACCACCAGTTCACCGTTCTGGATGAAGTAGTCGGTTTTGTTGCCAACCCATTCAAACATATTTGTGCCATCGAAAAGAACCTTGAAGCCGTCTTGCTGCTCAACTTCGGGCAATGTAAACTCTGGACGCGGGATTTCCCGAACGTAAATGTCGCGGTAATGGATTTCGTTGCCATGCGCCTGTAATTCGAGTTGCTCCTTGGCAAAAATCGGCAGATTGCGGTCCCAGTAGTTTTCCAGTACCACATTATCCACCACGTTTTCCCCATTCAGGTCCACAGACACGCGGTCG
The DNA here is from genome assembly GCF_000023125.1 of Dyadobacter fermentans DSM 18053. Taxonomy (NCBI): domain Bacteria; kingdom Pseudomonadati; phylum Bacteroidota; class Cytophagia; order Cytophagales; family Spirosomataceae; genus Dyadobacter; species Dyadobacter fermentans. The sequence continues at coordinate 3,643,531 of NC_013037.1, read as the reverse complement.
CCGATCATCGTAATGTGGAAGGTGTTCCATTCTCCAATGGCATTATCCGCTACTTTGGACGGCTTGCTGGGGTTCTTTTGGTTGTTATAAAGTCCGCCCGAACCCACTTGCGCGCCAACGCTTACGCGCGAGGTGTCCCATATCTGCACCTGCGGCGTCCCACGCAGGTAAATGCCCGCATCACCGTCTTTCTGGATTTTCCAATCCACGTACATTTCGAAATCGCCGTATTGTTTTGCCGTGCAAAGGTTATCGCCATGACCGGAGAAAACCAGCTCGCCGTCTTTTGCGAACCAATCCTTGAATGCCGCTTCATCCGCCTTTTTCTGCTTGTAGGCCAGCGAATCGGCGCTCATTTTGCGGCGGGCGATTGGGTTTTGGACCAAACCTTTCCAGCCCGAGAGGTCTTTGCCGTTAAACAGCGACACGAATCCTTCGCCAGCCGGCATTTCGGCCAAATGCTTACGGATCGATTCCCGCTGGTAATCGGCATCCTGACCTTTCAGAAGCGGTCCGGCCTTGGTGAGCAGCGCGCGGATTTCGGTGCTGTACAGGTTTTTGTTAGCCAGCGCAATGCTCATCACAGCCTGGGCAGCGGCTTGCTGCGTACCTGCATTATCCAGGTATTTGCCCACCAGCAGGAGGGAATTGAAAGTCCTGTTTCGTCCCAACTCTTTAATGATCGCTTCTTTCTGCGCATCCGTTTTGGCAATGGCAAGCGCCTCACGGAGCATCAGTACCTTGTTGGCAGGCGTTTTGCCGGATTTTGAAGCGGCAGACACGTAGCCTGTCAATGCGGTCTGAAAATCGTCGGTATCGCTGGTACTGCCGGCGATTGAAAGGAGCTCTTTCGCTGCGCTTGCGTCCGCCCAGGCGGAAAGCGCTGCGATGGCGGACTTTTTCTTAGCCGCATCACCGTTTCCGTAAGCTGTTACCACCGCGGCTAGCGCTTTTTTACCGCCAATGCCGGCCAGTACCGCCAGGTAATTGCCTTGTTTGTCGGCGGGCGAGGCTTGCATTTGTTTCAGGATCGCTTCTGTTTGGCTGTTGGTATCGCCGCTTTCTTTGATCGCCGCGCCGATAGCAGCCTGTGTAGCCGCAATTTCCTCGGCCGAGCCGCCACCATTGAGCAGCGCATAAAGCTGCGGCAGGTCGTTGGCGGTTGCCAGGGATTTTAATGCATTGAATGCAGATTTTCGCACATCCGCATCAGCACTTTTTAACTGCGCCGATACTACCGGCAGTTTCGAAGTGGCGGCGCGGGCCGCGAGCACGTCGATCAGCGCGGCTTGTGCGGGGGCTGGTACGCGGGGAATGGCCGCAGCCACCTGGTCCGCCAGCGAGGCGCCTTTAATGGTCAGCAAGCTGCTTTTTACCGCTGCAATTTCGTCGGCATTGGCCGTTTTCAAAACCGGGATCAGTTTTGCAATGCTGCTTTCCTGCCCGATTCTGCCCGCCGACCATATTGCAGCTGTTTTTACTTTGTTGTCTTTCGAGGAAAGTGCTTTCAGTACAAGAGGCAATGCGTCTTTCGATTCGGCATGGCCAAGCATGGTGATAATCTCCGCCTGAACCGTCGGATTTGCTTTTTTGAATGCATTCAGCCAGGGCGTGGTGCCGTCGGCCATGAGGTATTTCTGTCCGAGTTTCAATGCCGCTGCGCGATATTGCGCGTCGGTGCTTTGCAGGGCACTGACGAGCACCGGCACGGATTCCCGCTTTTTGATATCCGAATAAATCTTCAATGCCGAAGAACGCGTGGCCGATTGCTTAACGTCGGGCGTAGCTTTTATCAACGCGAGCGCCGCTTTTTCAGCCGTAGCTCCATGGCCGTTGGCGGCTAGTTTTGCCAGATATTTGAGGTAAACGGCCGTTGCATCCGTCACGTCGTAGCGGTAGGATGCTTTTTGAGCGGCACTTGCCAGCGTATTTTCGGAAGAAGGAACGCCTATTTCAGACAAGGCGTAAAGGCTCACCTTTCGGAGGTCCGACTCAGCGCTGGCTGCCGTTTTTTCGATAGCCGGTGCGGCTTCTTTGTAATGAACATCCCCCAATGCCTCGGTAATGGCAAGCTGCACGCTTCCGCCGGCATTCCCCAGCGCTTGCAGCAATGCGGCACCGGCAGCAGGCGAGCCAATGCGCGAGAGCGTCCGGGCGGCGGGTTGTGAAAGTCTTTCATCTTTGAGATAACCTTTCAAAACATCCACCGATTCGTCTCTACCAACCGTTTGGAGCTGGTAAATGAGGAAGTTCTTGCTATCAGGGTCGGCTACTTTGGACAATGCTTCGCCATAGGCTTCGGCGGCGTCCTTGCGCAACGCCTCTTTACCTGCCTGCGAAGCATAATAGCTGAATCCGCCCAATGCGAACTGGATTTTTGTATTGTCGCCCTTGCCGGGAGGCGTGAGCATGGAGGCGATCTGTACAAGGCCCGGTTTGCCGAGCTGCGCCAGTTCTTCCATGTTTTTCTTCAATGCGGCCTCGTTTTGCGAGGGGAATTTCGACAATACCGCCTTCACCTTGGCGTCGAGCGCATTGTCGGTTTGGGCCATGAGCTGCGAGGAAGCCAGGCAGAGGGCCAGAATATGGTGTAGTCTTTTTTTCATCGGATATGCCGGTGCCTGAGCCGTGGGCTTGCTGGCTTGGCTATTAGGTTTCTTAAATGGTCCAGGGAGCGCGCATTGGCTGGTTAATGAGCCGGTTGGCGCCTTCGTCATCGATAAATTCCTGTTTGTCAGGATCGAATTTCAACGAACGGCCCAGGCGTAACGCGATGAGGCCCATATTCACGATTGTGCAGGAGCGGTGCCCGTTTTCTTCGTTCAGTGCGAATTTTTTACGGTTTTTCACAGCATCCACGAAGTCGGTAACCTGCGGCTCAGGATCAGGGAATGCGGCCAGTTTCTTTTCCAGGTCCGGAATGTCGGATTTGAAATTAGGGTACAGTTTCCCTTTCGGGCCTTCAATGTAGGCCACTTTGTCGTCCTTGGCCTCGCCGTCGAGCACGATCTGGCAACCGTCGGCGTAAGTGTAGTTAATGCGGCGCCAGGTCCCTACGGCTTCGGTATGCTGCTGAGGGGCATCCACTTCCACACTTACGGGGCTGGTATCGTCCTTGCCGAGGAAATATTGAATGGGGTCGATGTAATGCTGGCCCATATCGCCTAGTCCGCCGCCGTCGTAATCCCAGTAGCCGCGGAATGTCTGGTGCACGCGGTGTTCGCTATATGGTTTGTAGGGCGCCGGGCCGAGCCACATTTCATAGTCGAGCTCGGATGGCACCGGCTGAGGTACGTTGTTTGTTTTACCTACCCAATAAAACTTCCAGTCGAAGCCGGTATGCTTGCTCACGGTCACTTTCAACGGCCATCCCAGCAAGCCGCTCTGAACGAGTTTTTTAATCGGTTTTACGGTGGTGTTCATTCCGTAGAAATTGCTTTCGAAACGGAACCAGGTGTTGAGACGGAACACGCGTCCATGCTGCTGCACGGCCTCCACCAGGCGTTTTCCTTCGCCGATGGTTCGGGTCATCGGTTTTTCGCACCACACATCCTTACCCGCACGGGCGGCGTCGGCGGCGATAATGCCGTGCCAATGCGGCGGCGTGGCAACGTGCACGATGTCGACTTCGGGCAGCTGGATCAGCTCGCGGTAGTCCGAAAAGGTTTTAACACCCTTATCGACCATGTTAACGGCCGTTTCGAGGTGCCGCTTGTCTACGTCACATAATGCAACCACTTTCGTACCCGCGTAGGGAATGTGGCCGCGGCCCATGGAGCCGGTACCTACGATGGCCTTGGTGAGCGTGTCGCTGGGGGCGAGGTAACCTTTTCCGAGCACATGCCGGGGGACGATCGAAAACGTCGCCAGCGTCGCCAGTGAGCCTTTGATAAAGCGCCTCCGCGAATTGGAGGCTCCTTTCTCTTCTTTCATTAGTTAAGGTTCTTTAGGAAATAAAATGAATACTAAGTGCTTGTGAAATTATGACAATATCAGGAATGCGCCAAAGCATTCCCAGGCATTACCGCACATTAATCGGGTAAGGCCACGGAATGGCGTCGAAAAGTTCAAAAAAGGCACAATACAGGCTGCGTGCTCGTTACAACGGAATGTTGCCGTGCTTCTTCCGGGGCAATACATCCACCTTGTTTTCGAGCATTTCAAATGCGCGGATCAGCTTGGCGCGGGTCTGGTCGGGGTGGATCACCTCGTCGATATAGCCCCGGTGGGCGGCGCGGTAGGGGTTGGCAAACTTATGCGTGTATTCGTCGATTTTTTCCTGCAATTTCTCCACGGGGTTTTCCGCCTGGGCGATCTCGCGTTTGAAAATAATCTCGGCGGCACCGCTGGCGCCCATCACGGCAATTTCGGCGGACGGCCACGCAAAGTTCATGTCCGCACCGATGTGTTTCGAGTTCATCACATCGTACGCGCCTCCGTAGGCCTTGCGCGTAATTACCGTAATGCGCGGCACCGTGGCTTCGCAGAACGCGTAGAGCAGCTTGGCGCCGTTGGTAATAATCGCATTCCACTCCTGGTCGGTGCCGGGCAGGAAGCCGGGAACATCTTCCAAAACCAGTAGCGGAATGTTGAAACTATCACAAAAACGCACGAAACGGGCGGCTTTCTGGCTTGCGTGAATGTCGAGCACGCCGGCCAGTACCGCAGGTTGGTTGGCTACAATACCAATGCTGCGCCCAGCAATGCGGGAAAAGCCTACGACGATATTTTCGGCGAAATTTTCATGTACTTCAAAAAAACTGTCGGGATCGGAGAGCTCTGTAATAACTTCCCGCATGTCGTAAGGCTGGTTGGCGCTTTCGGGAATGAGGGTATTCAGGGTGGGACGCAGCTCGTCGCCGGGTGTGTAGGGCTGCCGCGGCGCCTCGTCCTCGCAGTTCTGGGGCATGTAGCTCAGCAACTTTTTGATCGCTTGCAGGCATTCGACCTCATTGGCAGAGACAAAGTGCGTCACGCCCGATTTGGTAGCGTGGGTCATGGCTCCGCCGAGTTCTTCGGCCGTCACTTCCTCGTGCGTCACGGTTTTTACCACATTAGGCCCCGTCACGAACATGTAGCTCGTGTTTTCAACCATTAAGATAAAATCGGTGATCGCAGGCGAATACACGGCCCCGCCCGCGCAGGGGCCCATTACTGCCGAAATCTGAGGGATCACGCCCGAGGCCAATGTGTTTTTATAAAAAATATCGGCATACCCCGCCAGCGACAGCACGCCTTCCTGAATCCGCGCGCCGCCCGAATCGTTCAATCCAATCAGCGGAGCGCCGTTTTTCATGGCCAGGTCCATGATCTTACAGATTTTTTCAGCATGCGTTTCCGACAGCGACCCGCCGAAAACCGTGAAATCCTGCGCAAAAACGTACACCAGCCGGCCATTCACTTTGCCGTAGCCGGTTACCACGCCGTCGCCGAGGTAATGCTCCTTGTCGAGTCCGAAATCCTTGCTGCGGTGCATCACAAACCGGCCTATTTCTTCAAAAGAACCCTTGTCGAGCAGGATCGCGATGCGTTCCCGGGCTGTAAGTTTACCTTTTGCATGTTGCGCCTGAATCCTGCTTTCACCGCCCCCGAGTTCGGCCTCGGCATTTTTTTGATCTAAAAGTTCTTTTTTTGAAGCAGCGGCTGATCGGGATTCCATGTAATGCGGGGATATGGTTACATTTGCTGGTGAACGGTTATAAATATAGCTGCATTTTAATGATTCGGGAAATTATTGGATGTTTATGAGGTTGCCTGGCTGCGGTGTGCTATTCCTGATCGCATGGCTCTGCTGGCCGTGGAATGCGTCTTTTGCCCAGGTAACAGGCGGCCGTTCATGTCTCGATTTCCTGCAATTGCCCGCTCAGGCCCGCAGTACCGCGCTGGGTTCCAACCACATCACCGCGCAGGGGAATGACCCCGCGCTGTTTCTCCAAAACCCCGCATTGCTGGATACCGCGAAGGTCAATAACGTGTCGCTGAACCTGATGCCCTACCTGGCCGATACCAGGTTTGTGAACCTCGGTTATGCCAACCGCATCCGCAAAACCGGCGGCATCTGGGCCGTAGGCTTACAATACCTGAATTACGGTACTATGCAGGAAACCGACGATATCGGCAATGTGGTTGGCGAGTTCCGCGCTGCGGATTACGGATTATCAGCCGGTTACGGTCATACGATAGGTGCATTCACGCTCGGTGCGACGGCCAAATTTGTGGGCGCGTCGATCGAGAGTTATCAGGCATGGGGCATGGCCTTCGACTGGGGAGCTACGTTCCGGCACCCGAGAGAAGATTTGACGATCGGTTTCGTCGCTAAGAACTTTGGGTTTTTAAGACAAAACTACAACGGTGCAACGACGCCGGTACTGCCGTTGGACCTGCGCGTAGGGGTGACCTTCAAGCCGAAATACATGCCCATTCGCGTGTCGCTCACCGCGCACCATTTAAACCGTTTCGATATGGTTTATAATGATCCCAACTTGTTTTATACCTACGATATCAATGGCAACAGGCTGCCGAAAAAAGTGGGAATTGCCGAAAAGCTGGGCAGGCATTTGTCCATTGGCGCGGAATTCATTGCGCATTCCAATTTCCGCATTCTGCTCGGTTACGACCATTTGAAAAGGCAGGAACTCAGACTGAACAACCGCGGCGCACTGGCTGGTTTTTCTTTCGGTGCGTGGCTGCGCATCAAGCGGTTTGAAGTCGGCTACGGCCGGGCGCAATACGTGCCGGGCTTTGGCAGCAGTTCTATTTCGATTGTGATGAATCTCAAAAATGGCTTCGCCAGAAACAAATGGGACGAGCCGGTGAAAGCCCGGCCCGTCCATTGATGTAACGCGTGGACTGCGCTTGAATGTAATGTGAAATTGCCGTTGAGCTACCTGCGCTTATAATGCAGTTGTACCAAACCTTTTTCAAAAGATTTGCTGCTCACGAAAGCGAGATTTTGCTCAGGCCGACCGTCGTGGAATAAGCGAATGCCGTCACCAAGCAGAATGGGGATCAGTGACACGATGTATTCGTCAATCAGGTCCATTCGTATGAGCTGGTTGACCACTTCGGCGCCGCCGTCTACGAAAATGTGTTTACCGCCTTTTTGTTTCAGGCCTTCGATAAGCGTTTTCAGGTCGCCGGTGTGGAAGCGCACGTTGCCTTCCTGCGCTCGCGGCGTGCGTGTGAGGATGTGGTACTCCTTGTCGGCCCGGAGATATTCGATGCCCATTGCCTGCACTTTGTCATATGTTTTGCGACCGATGATTACCGTATCGATGGTGTCGATGAACTCGGCGTAGCCATAATCTTCACCGGGTTGCTCCACGAGGGACAGGAACGTCAGGTCGTCGTCGTGCTTGGCAATGTAGCCGTCGAGGCTAGCGGCAATGTAAACGAATACTTTTCTGGTCATAGCTGCTGATTAGTTTGATACAGAAAAAGAGGATGGCCGTTTTGGGGCAATAGTTGGAACGGTCAGAGCGATTCGAGCACTTTTCCTTTTTCCAGTTTCAAATAATGCGTCACGCAGCTGGGAATTTCATGCGGGTAATGCGAAACGTAGATCAGCGTGCGCTGGTCGGTATCGCAGATTGCATTGACTACCGATTTGAAATAATCAATCGCATCTGCGTCCAACCCCTGGCAAGGCTCGTCGAGGATGAGCAGCGGCGGGTTTTTGACCAATGCACGGGCAAGCAGCACCATTCTTTGCTGTCCTTTGGATAGTTGGGAGAAGTCCTTTTCGATCAGTTCATGCACGTGCAGGAGTTCGGCAACCTCATGTACCCGTTCGATCTGCGTTTCGGTGAGTTTTTTGAAGAAAACGCCCGTAGCATCGAAAAAGCCGGATGCGATCGTCTTGAAAACAGTTGTGTTTCTAGGGAAATACAAATGCAGCTCCGGCGAAACGTGTCCGATTTTCTGCTTGATATCCCAGATCGATGCGCCCGCGCCGCCGCGTTTCTGATCGAACAAATCATAGTCATTCGCAAAGCGCTGCGGGTTATCGGCAGTGATAATGCTGAGCAATGTGGATTTGCCCGAGCCGTTCGGGCCGGATAGCGCCCATTTTTCACCCTTCGCTATTTTCCAGTTCACGCTGTCCAGGATCTGATCTTCGCCGTATTTGACGCGGATATTCCGGAGATCGAGCGCGTTTGTGAAGTCCGTAAATTCAGGATGTCCAAAATGCGCGAGCTTTTGCGGGTCGGGCTGGGGGAAATGCGGCGCGTGGCCTGCTCCCGATTGGAATGTTCCTACGGCCTGTTTTGCGCGGATATGCCCTGCTTCGAGTTCGAGCACATGGGTAATGCAAGGGGGTATTTCGGTGGCTGTGGTGGCCATGATGATGGTGACGCCTTGAATAGTCAGTTCCGTCAAGGCACTTCGAAGTACTTCCCGCGAATGCACATCCAGGCCGCTGAATGCATTGTCGAGCATCAGCACCTTCGGTTCTTTCAACAGGGATTTTGCCAAAAGCATCCGTCGCGTTTCGCCGTTGGAAAGGGTCACAAATGGGTGGTCGAGCAGATGGGTAATGGACAGCAGTCCGCTTACCCGCGCTAACTCGTCGTCGGTCACTTTTGAAGGGGCCAGCGTCACGGATTTATCGTCCACGGTGCCGACCGGTTTCAGCTGGTCGGTGAGGATCGCGCGCACGGAAGGTGCACGCTCGGACTCGTAGGCGTGGAACCGCTGCTGGTAATATTCGGCGCCGGCACTCACAATGCGATTAAAGGAATAGTCGTTCGAAGCGAGTTCGATCGTTTCACGCAGCGGCGACGTCCATGCGTAGCTGATTTTGCCATTCAAAACAGGCCATCTGCCCGCAAGTACGTCCAGCAGCACCGACTTACCGGCGCCGTTCGGGCCAACGATCGCCCAGTTTTCTCCTTCTTCTATATTCCAGTTAATCTCGGAAAGGACGGTGGATTCGTATTTGCGGACAGAAACGTTTTGTAGCGAAATGAGTGTCATTCGGAAAGGCAAAATAATGAAGGGGCAAATACCAAAATTTTGGCCTGAAATGGAAACAAAAAAGGCATCCGTTTCGGGATGCCGTTGCTAAGCGTTTGACTTTGTGTCGGTGTAGCTACTGATGTAGTTCCATATTGAATTCCTTAATCATCGTGTCGACGAACGCCGAAAGGTCGTCCGTGGTGCGGCTTGTAACCAATCCGTTGTTGGTAACTACTTCCTGGTCCACCCAAATGGCGCCAGCGTTTTCGAGGTCGTGGCGGATGGCGGCGTAAGAGGTGAGGGTGCGGCCCAGCACAACGTCGGCGTCGATCAGGATTTGTGGTCCGTGGCAAATTGCCGCTACGGGCTTGCCTGCAAAGAAGAATGCGCGCACGAAATCGACCGCTTTGTGGTTGATCCGCAAGGCGTCCAGGCCCATTACACCGCCAGGAAGCAGCAGCGCGTCGTAGTATTCGGCGCGGGCCATGTCGAGCGGCACATCCACTTTGTGGTTTTCGCCCCAATCGAGATGGCTCCACCCTTTTACGATGTCTTTGTTGGGCGAGATAACGTGAGTAGTCGCTCCGTGTTGGTTTAGGACTTTTCTGGGGCATGTCATTTCGACCTGCTCAAATCCATCGGCAACCAGTATAGCGACTTTGATCAAATTCATTGATTGTTCCATGGATTCTCGTTAAAGATTAAAGGTTAGATTATTGGGGTAAATAATTGTACAAAAATTATGCCAGTTTGTGGGGCTTGCATTTGGACGAGCACGCGATAGGTAGCGCAAACGGCGGCTCCACAACTTGGGAAAGCGGGCCGTCCCACTTCGCGATTTGGGGAAAACAAAAAGAGCGGCATTGCTGCCGCTCTCTGAATTAGCATTATTCTGTGAATTAGATCTCTACACCGCCTACATTTTCGAAGATCAGCTCGCCGTTGGAATCCAGTTCCATCATGATCACCGAATCTTTCGCCACGTGCCCGCTCAGAATACCTTTCGATAATTCGTTCAGGATTCTTCTTTGAAGCACGCGTTTCAATGGACGTGCACCGAATGCCGGATCGAACCCGTCTTCGCCGAGTTTGGTAAGCGCTTCGTCGGTTGCGTCGAGCGTGATGCCCTGTTCTTTGAGCATGTTCTGAATGCCTTTGAACTGGATATCCACAATTTTGCGGATGTTTTTCAGCGACAGCGGTTCAAACAGCACGATCTCATCGATCCGGTTCAGGAACTCGGGCCTTACCGAAGCTTTCAGCAGATCGAGCACGGCCTGTTTGGCCTCTTCCACCACCAGCGTGTGATTCCAGCCTTCATCCTCAGCAAATTTTTCCTGGATAATATGGCTGCCGATGTTCGACGTCATGATGATAATCGTGTTCTTGAAGTTTGCCACGCGACCTTTGTTGTCGGTCAAGCGGCCTTCGTCGAGCACTTGGAGCAGGATATTCCAAACGTCCGGGTGCGCTTTTTCGATCTCGTCGAGCAGGATCACGCTGTACGGTTTGCGGCGTACGGCTTCGGTAAGCTGGCCGCCTTCGTCGTAACCCACGTATCCCGGAGGCGCTCCCACCAGGCGGCTTACCGCGTGGCGCTCCTGGTATTCGCTCATATCAATGCGGACCATGGCGTTTTCGTCATTGAAGAGGTATTCCGCCAACGTTTTCGCGAGTTCGGTTTTACCTACGCCGGTCGGGCCGAGGAAGAGGAAGCTGCCGATGGGGCGTTTCGCATCCTGCAAGCCTGCGCGGCTGCGGCGTACGGCGTCGGAAACGACTTCAATGGCTTCATTCTGGCCGGCTACGCGCTGGTGCAGGTGTTCTTCGAGTTGCAGCAGTTTTTCGCGGTCGCTTTGCAGCATTTTGCTCACCGGAATACCCGTCCATTTCGCTACTACTTCCGCAATGTCTTCCGGCGTGATCTCTTCCTGCATCAGGCTTTCCGCATTTTCGGATTTTTGCAGTTCTTCCAGCTTCGCATTCACTTCCGGAATGCGTCCGTAGCGGATCTCCGCAACTTTTCCGAAATCGCCCGCACGTTCGGCCTGTTCCGCTTCGAGACGCAGCTGTTCGCTTTGCTCTTTCAGCGAGCGCACCTCGTTTACCTTGCCTTTTTCATTCTCCCATTGGGCTCTCAATGCATTGCGCTGTTCGCTGAGATCGGCGATTTCCTTGTTCAGGACGGTTTCTTTGTCCTTGTTATTTTCACGACGGATCGCCTCGCGCTCGATTTCGAGCTGCATGATCCGGCGGTTCAGTTCGTCGAGTTCTTCGGGTACGCTGTCCATTTCGAGTCGCAATTTCGAAGCGGCCTCGTCCATGAGGTCAATGGCCTTATCGGGCAGGAAGCGGTCGCTAATGTAGCGGTTCGAAAGCTCTACCGCGGCGATCACCGCATCGTCCTGAATGCGCACGCCGTGGTGCAGTTCATATTTTTCCTTAATACCCCGGAGAATGCTGATTGCGTCGGAAATGTTCGGTTCATCCACCATTACCGCCTGGAATCGGCGTTCTAATGCCTTGTCTTTCTCGACGTATTTCTGATATTCCTTCAATGTGGTTGCGCCTATCGCGTGCAGTTCGCCGCGGGCGAGGGCCGGTTTCAACAGGTTCGCTGCGTCCATTGCGCTTTCGCCGCCGCCACCGGCTCCGATGAGCGTGTGGATCTCGTCAATGAAGAGCACGATTTCGCCTTCCGAATCGGTTACTTCTTTGATAACCGCTTTCAGCCTTTCCTCAAATTCACCTTTGTATTTCGCGCCGGCAATGAGCAAGCCCATGTCGAGCGACACGATTGTTTTCGATTTCAGGTTTTCGGGAACGTCGCCCTGCACAATGCGCTGGGCGAGTCCTTCCACAATCGCCGTTTTACCTACACCCGGCTCGCCGAGCAGGATCGGGTTGTTTTTGGTACGGCGACTCAAAATCTGCAACACGCGCCTGATTTCTTCGTCGCGGCCGATTACCGGGTCAATTTTTCCGGCTTTGGCCAATTCATTCAAGTTTTTGCTGTACCGTTCCAGGGAGCGGTATTTGGCTTCCGCATTTTGATCTTTCACAGGGTTATTCTTTCCTCTAAGTTCTTTAATTGCATTGATCAGTTCCTTCTCTTTGAAACCCAGCTCCTTCATCAGGTTTGCTGTGGAATCTTTTCCGCTGAGAATACCCAGCATCAGCAGTTCGATGCTGATGAACTCGTCGCCGAATTCTTTCAGGTAATTCTGCGCTTTGCCGCTCGCAGCGGCCATGTCGTTGCCCAGGTAGGGCTGGCCTCCGCTCACGCGCGGGTAGCCGTCCAATATCTTTTGCAAACGGTTATCGAGAACGTCCGCGCTGATATTGAGTTTGTTCAATAGAAATAATGAAGTGTTGGGGTCCTCTTCCAGGATGGATTTGAGCACGTGACCGGTTTCGATGGCTTGCTGCTGGTTGCCCTGCACCATCTGGGCCGCGTGCTGGATCACCTCCTGTGCCTTAATGGTATATTGGTTAAAGTTCATGGCGTTGATCGCTTTGTTAATGTTCCAACGCTATTGGAAAAACGGTGTGCCTGCTGGTTAAATCGGAAATTTTGTCTCGAAAAAAGGATGGGAGAGGGGTGTTTCGGACAAAATGGCAAGAATTAATGGCTTTTTTTCTCGATCTTCTTGTGGATTTCGAGTGTTTCGGCCAGTGCCGCGGAGCCATACCACAGCAGCAAATCCATATCGAGCAATTTCGCCTGCACCGCCGGGTCCGTTTCCACCAGCTTGCGGCCTTCCTCGATGGAATCAGTATTGAGTATGAAAATGCCCCGGTATTTGTCGTTTTTGAAGAACGGGCCGGCCACTACGAGCTTCCCGCTTTCGACCAGGCGGTTAATGTTTTGCATATGGCCGGCGAATGCGCTGTCGGAAGAGCTTTTGGGAACATTCGTCGCGCTTCCTGTTTTGAGGAACACCATGACGTACTTTTTCATGCCATATTCATCCGCGCCGAGCTTTTTGGCCAGGGTGGAATCGTAGGCGTTTTGCGCGTGGGCCGCGGCAGAAAGCAGGCAGGCGAGCAGTGTGCAATACAGCGTTTTCATAGTTGTCGATTTTCAGTAGGTTATGGTTAAAAGTATTCAAATTTGGCTGAAAACTAATGGCTTGAAAACAGAAAAGCTGCACGGTGTCCCATGCAGCTTTCGGTAATATTGATGGCCGGTTGTTAAAGGCCGGTTTGTGTTCTCAGCAAGTCCTCCATCGTTTCGCGGCGCCTCACCAGTTTCGCTTCGCCATTGTCGATCAGCACTTCGGCCGGGCGGAAGCGGGCATTGTAGTTGGAGCTCATCGTGAGGCCATAGGCGCCTGCGTTGAGGAATGCGAGTACATCGCCCTGGCGTACTTCGGGCAGCTCGCGGTCTGTCGCGAATGTGTCGGTTTCGCAGATGTAACCCACTACATTGTAATGCTTGGGCTCGCCTTTCGGGTTTGAAATGTTGAGGATGTGGTGGTAGGAGCCATACATCATCGGGCGGATGAGGTGGTTCAGGCCAGAATCCACGTGCACGAAGTTGCGCGCGGGATCTTCTTTCACCACGTTGGTGGTCACAAACAGGAAACCCGATTCGCTCACCAGGAATTTGCCCGGTTCAAACCAGAGCTGCAAATCGCGCCCGTATTCCTCGCAGAATGTCCGGAAGCGTTTGGAAATCTTTTTACCCAGCAAATCCATATCCGTAATGGCATCGCCCGGCAGGTAAGAAACCTTGAAGCCGCCGCCCAAATCAATGATTTGGAGATCGGGGAAATGCTTTGCGGTTTCCAGGAGAATATCGGCTACTTTCAGGAACGGCTCGGCGTCTTTGATGTCCGAACCGGTGTGCTGATGCAGGCCGATCACTTTGATATCGTATTTTTTGATCATTTCCAGGATCTCGTCCAGCAGCAGTACCGAAATCCCGAACTTGGAATCGGCGTGCGCAGTCATGATTTTGGTATGCCCGCCGGCGGCTACATTGGGCTTTATGCGGATCATGCACGGTTTTGAGTTGCCGTATGTCTGGCCAAACCATTCCAGCAACGGAAGGCTGTCGACATTCACGATCGCGCCCGTTTCCACCGCCTCGCGCACTTCCTCAAAGTCCACGCCGCTGGGCGTGAAAGTGATCTGGCTGGCATCGTACCCGGCGATTTTCCCCATTTCAAGTTCTCCCGGAGAAACAACATCGAGTTCTACCCCGATTTCACGCATCAGTCGGAGAATCGCGAGGTTAGTATTGGCTTTGCAGGCAAACTTGATCTTCATATTCACCCCCGCAAATGCATATTGCAGCTCGGCCGCTTTTCGGCGGATGGTGGCGCCATCGTACACGTAAAGTGGGCTTCCATACTGCTTGGTAAGCTGGATCGGGTCGATTCCCTGGATCGAATAGGGGTAGTGGTCAGAGAGTTGCATTTCGAGATATGGATCGCACGCAATGTGCCGGAATGATGTAATTAGAGATATTTGTCTAGGTAAATGGCCATTTCCTGTTGGAGCGCCCGGGCTTCCTGTTTGGCTTTTTCGGCGAAATCGGTTCCATTGCCGGCGTAGATAATGCTGCGCGATGCATTCACGAGCAGGCCGCAGCTTTTGTTCATACCAAACTTCGAAACTTCTTCCAGGTTACCGCCTTGCGCGCCCACGCCGGGCACGAGGAGGAAATGGTCGGGCACAACGGTGCGGATTTTCTCGAAATCGGAAGCCTGCGTTGCGCCTACCACGTACATCATGCGCTCGGCACCCGCCCAGGTTTGCGACGTGCGCAGGACATTTTCAAATAAGGCAGCGTCGCCCACATCGAGCCGCTGGAAATCGGCGCTGCCAGGGTTGGAGGTCAATGCGAGCAGGATCACCCATTTGTTTTCGAATGCAAGGAAAGGCGTTACCGAGTCGCTGCCCATGTAAGGCGCCACGGTAATCGAATCGAAATCAAGGCCGGATGATGCTTTATCGAAAAATGCGCGGGCGTACAATCCCGAAGTGTTCCCGATATCGCCCCGCTTGGCATCAGCAATCGTGAAATGGCTTTTTGGAATGTATTCGACGGTTTTTTGAAGGCTCTCCCAACCTTTTGGGCCCAATGCTTCGTAAAACGCGATGTTCGGTTTGTACGAAACACAGTGGTCCGCGGTGGCGTCGATGATCTGCTTGTTGAATTCAAAAATAGGATCGTCGGTTTTCGACAAATGCGCCGGGATTTTGCGGATGTCGGTGTCCAATCCCACACACAAATAAGACCTTTTAGTCGAAATTTGCTGGAAGAGCTCTTGATACGTCATGATTTTGTAAATATTGCGGCGAAATTACAACCTCTATCAATAGATTCATAAATTTGCCACAACATTAAACTTTGGTATAACCAACACTTTACTCCTATATGCAGATTCGAGAAACTTCCATTGCCGGTCTAGTTGAAATTTTTCCAAGGGTCTTCGGTGACGACCGTGGGATGTTCTTTGAATCGTTTAATGAGGAAGCATTTACCAAACTCGGGCTGCCTGTGAATTTTGTGCAGGACAACCAGTCGTTTTCGAAGAAGGGCGTAGTGCGGGGCCTGCATTTTCAGAATGCGCCGTTTGCGCAGGGCAAGCTCGTGCGCGTGATCACGGGTAGGGTGCTGGATGTGGCGGTGGATATCCGTCCGGGTTCACCTACTTTCGGAAAGCACGAAGTTTTCGAACTAAGCGGCGAGCAAAACAACATTGCCTACATTCCGGAAGGCTTCGCGCATGGTTTTGTGGCGTTGGAGGATACGATTTTCAGCTACAAGTGTACTAACCTCTATAATAAAGAGTCGGAGTCAGGGATTCTCTGGAACGATCCCGATCTGAACATCGACTGGGGCATTGCCGATCCGATCGTTTCCGAAAAAGATCTGGTGCTTCCTACTTTCCGCTCCCTGTTCGGCGAGTTGACGAAGTAATAAGTTATTTTTCAAAAAGCTCTTCAAGCGCTTTGCTGGCTACTTTCCGGGCGGAATGCGAATTTTGCCCGGTAATGAGCCGTTCGTCCATTTCAATGAACTCGACGAACGGTATCATGGCTTTGGTATAATGCGCGCCGTGCTCCTTTAATTTGTCTTCCAGGTAAAATGGCACTTCGCTGACAAAGCTTACCAGTGCTTCTTCAACATTGGAATATCCGGTTACGTATTTGTCCTGGATGAGCAATGTGTTGTCCGAAAGCCGGATATTGAGCAATCCGCACACGCCATGCGCCACGGCGATGATCATGCCGTTGCGTTCATAGATCGTCCGGGCGATGGTTTGCAGCTCGATATTTTCTTCAAAATCCCACATCGCGCCGTGGCCCCCGGCAAAGTAGATCACGCGATAGTCGCTGGCGATAATGTCGGATGGTTTGAGTGAATTTTGCAGCTTCTCGCGGAATGCGGCGTCTTCCCAGTACCGCGCATTGCATTCGTCTTTCAGGTCGAGGCTCCTTTCGTCCACCGGTATGGCGCCGCCCAGCGGGCTCACAAAATCCATGATGATGCGTCGCCTGGCCATTACATCGTAAAAATGCGTCAATTCATTCAGCCAGAGACCTGTTTTATTGGTTTTGGCAGGATAGGAATCGTGGTTCGTGCAAACGATCAGGACTTTCATAGCTGTATGTGGAATGGCCGTGGATGGGGCCATGGATGCCCCCGGGAAATATAGCACAAACCCCGGAAGTTTCCCACTATGAAAGCATTGTGCTTAGCTCAGCAGCTGGTTTTTGTAGGCAAATGCGACAGCCGCCGCGGTGCTTTTCGTGCCTGTTTTTTCCAAAACCCGTAACCGGTGGCCTTCGACTGTGCGGACGCTGATGAAAAGCTTATCGCCGATTTCTGTGGTTGAAAGTCCGTCGCAGATCAGTTGCAGTACCTCTTTTTCGCGCGATGAAAGTGCCACATTACATGCATTCGGGAAGAATGGGTGCTTGTTGACCTGCCGGTTCACCATTTTGCGGTGCATGGCCTTGGACACGAAGTCGTTGTAGTAGAAACCTTCTTCGTGCACGCGCCGGATGGCTTTTTCCACTTCGTCGGGACTGGTATCTTTCAGCAAATATCCCTGCACGCCTTTTTCGAGCATGTGGATCACGAAACGGTCTTCATTATACATCGAAACGACGATGATCTTGATGTTCGGAAAGCGCTCGAAAGCGGCTTCCGTGGCCTGTATGCCATCCATCACGGGCATTTGCAGGTCCATGAAGACGATGTCGGGCGTATTGGCGGGCAGCCGGTCCAGCAGTTCCTGGCCGTTGCCGGCTTCCAGTATGAATTCGAAATCGGGAATGCCGCTCAGCATGGAGATAAACCCCTTTCTGAACAATTCGTGATCGTCGGCGATTCCTAGTTTAAGGGTGCTCATAGGATTAAATATTCACACGCTCCCGGCGGAATGGATGTAAAGGTTCAGGTTTGTTACCGGACGCCGGATTGACCGGAATCCTCGCAATGGCGCTCGAACCGCCCTTGGCCGGTTGCTCATATTGGACGGTCCCGTTCACGATCGCCAGCCGGCTTTCGATTCCCAGCAGACCGAGACCGGCCAGGTTGCTCTCCTTTATTTTCTCAGGGTCGAAGCCGACGCCGTCGTCGGTAACCCGCAAACCTATCATTTCTTCGTCGATTTCCAGCACAATATCGATTTTTGTGCAGCTGGCATGCTTAATCGCATTGTTCACCAGCTCTTGCATAATGCGGTAAAGCGTCAGTTCCAGTTTCTGGCCCTGACGCGGAAATTCTTCTGTATTGGACTGAAAGGCGATCACCAGGTTGTTGTTCTCTTCCAGCTTGTGAATGAATTCCTCGATCGCCTCCATCAGTCCGAAACGTTCGAGCGTGGTGGGTACGAGGTCCCGTGTGATGCGCCGCACGTGCAGGATGGTCTCTTCCACGAGCGACTGCGACTTTTTCATAATGCTTTCCTCTTTCTCGTCCCCCGAGCTGGCTACCAATTTACTCAACTGATTGAGACTAAGCTTGGTGAGTGAGAGCATTGTGCCGATATCGTCGTGCAAATCCTGCGCAATCCGCCTTCGTTCCGTTTCTTCGGAGTTCAACGCGGTATCGAGGAGGAGTCGGTTGTAATTTTTTTCAATGTCGTTGATCTTCTTTTCTTCCTCGAAGCGCTTCTTCTGGTAATACATCACGAACGCAATCATGCAAAACGCCATGGCCAGCATGGCCATGGAAGCAATCAGCAGTGCCCATTTCAGTTCTTCACTGTTTTGCATAATTCCTGGGTGAAAAATGGTAGATGCCCACGCTGAAAAGCAATGCGCAAAGTATCTCAAAAATGCTGGGAATGACCTCGGTTATGCCCAAATCCATTGTGTTATTCCAGGTGTATGCATAGTGAATGACCGGTGCTATAAATATCAGGCTCGAATAGTACAGCAGTAGTCCAGAACAAACCCAGAAAAATGGGAACGTCAGTAAGTTAGGTATTTGCAGAGATTTGATAATCTCGTAAAAGTACAGTAGGATCAATAAGATCATCAAAACGCCTTCAACGGTTTTGGAATACAGCACAACTCTATGTTCCCTCATATTATGCAGGTCTTCATTTGAGTTGATTACGTCCCAGGCACTAAAAAAGAAAAGTCCGACTATCGATGCGATCAGAAATTGCCTTTGCACTCTTTCTTGGAACTTAAAATAAAACATCCCGCCCAATAGTGTGTAAAAAAGCGGGATGCTCAGATTATAAAATATAATGTTATTAGTCCTGTTCGATGCAAAATGAAGCATGGACAGGTCAACTATGAACTTCAATACTAGGTAGCAGAAAAGCAATCTCAATGATGGGTCCAAAAATGCTCTTCTGACAATAGCGAGTGTTAGAGGTAAAACTGTGACAAATACTGCAATAGAAGAAATAGGATTTTTTACAATATATGCAAAGTAGCTATCGAACATACACGAATCGATTAACGATCTTTCGGCTTCCTAACATTGGCGTGGGCAAAGTGGTCCGCCTGTCATGGCCCCGCCTTGGACAGGCATATCTTTCAAGCCACCGGCAGCATCTCTCATAATGTCGTTGCCGTCTTCATCGACCGGAACAAGGACGAGTCGGGGCGTAGGTTTTTTGAATCGCTCTTTTTTGGAGTCGTCATCTTCTTCCTCATCCCTCAATCCATAATACACCCGGAAACCCACACAATTTTCACCATGCATTTTGATCAGATCATTGAACGTGTGGATGCCGAAAAATTCTGCTTTGACATAATTTTCACCTCTGGCGGCGAAATCGCGTTCCCTTTTTTGGTGCGGAGAAGTAAGTTCCTGGGCTTCTGACACCGAGATCAGCCGACCCTCCCGGCCTGTGAATCTTTTTGTATCCATTGTTCTAGTTAATATGTGACAATTAAACCAATGTAAATGTAAAGACCGGTCTAAGGAAGGTCAAGCAAGCTGTTTGCAATTGATTTAACGGTTTATTTGTAACTAATTGTAAATCAGTATAATTTGTTCCTTCCGGCATAAAATCGCGTAATTTTACGTATAGCCTTCGGGCAATACTACCATTACCGGATTGTAAGCTTACGCACCGGAAAAATCAGGGATTTTGACGCTAAAATGCTTGCATAGAGGGCTGTACATTTGTAAAGCGTTAGGGAAAACTTGTAAAGGCTTTCTCATCAAGATTAAAGGGTTAGGTTATATTCGAAAGCCGCGAGGGAATGTCCTTCGCGGCTTTTTTGATTCCTTGCAGGCATTGCCGATTTTTGGCTTTTTATACCAAACGAGCACATGAAACCTACCATAGAAATCGAATACTGCCCGAAATGCGGCTGGCTGCTCAGGGCTGCCTGGATGGCGCAGGAGCTGCTGACCACGTTTTCGGATGACCTTCATGCCGTGAAGCTCCGGCCGTCGGAGGTGGCCGGGCGCTATACTATTACAATAGACAAACAGCTGTTGTGGGACAGGAAGCGGGAGGGGCATTTTCCGGAACCCAAGGAAATCAAGCAGCGCGTTCGCGATGTCGCCGCACCCGACCGGGATCTGGGCCATAACGATCGATCAAAGTAAACCCTTGGTGATTTATTGTGCCATAATGGCGTATGGAGCGAGGGTGTGCTGTAATTTTGGCATGATAGCCCTTTGCGTCCCAAATAAGGGCAATATCGCAGATGAATTAGGAAAAGGTGGTGATTATTGACACACAAACGGCGATTCTTAAACGTAGTGCAACGCAGTTTTTTGGCCGAAAACGATCTTTGGCACGCAGTTTTTCGTTAATAGATAAAACTTGTGAACCTAAAACGCGATAGCTATGGAAAGCAAACTGAAAATACCACGGGAGATGTTGATGAATATTGATTTTATCAACACAGTAAACGGTGGAATGAGTGAGCCCTCTATCAAGCTTGACAAAGGATCGGACGGTTTTGAAGTAGTTGTGAAAATTCCAGGCATCGAGGTTGAGGATTTACAATTGGAAGTTGTGAAGGGAAAAAGAAACTCGAATAATTTGAAGCTTTTTCACTTACTGCCGATATTTTCACAGGAAAATTTGTCCGATGAAGAGCAGTGGAAGACAATCCGTTTCATCAATACCTTCGTCATCCCGGACGGAGTCGATATAGACAATATATCAGCAAGATACGACGATGATCGTCGTCAATTGGTGCTCTTTCTCCCATTCGGAGATGAGCAGGGAGATTATCACCGGAAGGTCGATATCGAACGTTGGTAAGATTCTGAAATCATCACATACAGCCTGGCGGAAGCCGGGCTTTTTTGTTGCCTGTCGGTCACACCGGGCCGTTGGAAAGTGACCGCATTACAACGCTGCATGAAAGTATAGTACTTATTTGTGGATCGGTTGCATCCGTCCAACAGAATGCATTAAGATTGAGTAAAGATTCCCCACTTTCTCTGAAAAGGACTTACATATCTGTATCTTGCATTTGGAACACCTTATTGCTCCTCATGCTCAACGTTATGAAAAAGTCAAACATCTTCGCATTTATTGAACTAACCAAGCTGGTCAATGAGCTCCAAGGCGACCAGTCCAAACTCAGGCAGAAACTGAAATCCCAGTCGGCCTATTTCAACATTATTGAACCCAGGTATTTTTCCGACGGATTGGTCGGCGAGTGGGAGAGCATCCTGTCGGTGATCAAGCAGAAAGGTGCCAAAGTGAATGAAGAAGGTCGGGTCGTTTCGAACGCAGTCAGCAACACGATCGACCACCTGAGCGATGCCGAGTGCGTGGCGCTGGTAGAACGGGTAAATTCGATCTACGATTCAGTGAAGCGGGAGTTTCAGTAAAAAAGAAGCCCTGCAATCGTTTCGAAACACTTTTGCAGGGCAGGCGCATCGTTGCGGTGCTACTAGTTAACGGTCCCGCCGTTCCACACATCTTTTCCCGGCTGCACGAACGCCAGGCTGCCGTCGCGGTCCTCGGCCATGAGAATCATCCCGTGGCTCTCCATTCCCATCATCTTTCTCGGGGCAAGATTGGCCAGATACAGCACTTTTTTGCCGATCACGTCTTCCGCTTTGAAATGCTCGGAAATGCCGCTCAGCACGGTGCGCTGCTCCGAACCAATGTCGATGCGGAGTTTCAGCAGTTTCTTGCTCTTCGGCACATTTTCGGCTTCGAGAATGGTAGCAATGCGGATATCCATTTTCGAAAAATCATCATATTGAATTTCCGATTTCACCGGCGCCACTGTTTTTCCTTCCAGTTCATTCAACCGTTTTGCATCGTGCAGTTTCTGGATCTGTTTTTCAATGACATGGTCTTCGATTTTTTCAAAAAGCAGCTTTCCTTCCAGCACCGGTTGTCCGGGCGTGAGGAGGTCGGCATGGCCGGCATCTTGCCAGTTTTTGCCCGACAGCCCCAATTGCTCCTGTATTTTCGCGGCCGTAAAAGGCAATACCGGCTCGGAAACAATCGAAAGCGTGGCTGAAATCTGCAATGCGATATTCAAAATCGTGTTCACGCGCTCGGGATCGGTCTTGATCACGTGCCACGGCTGGGTATCGGCCAGGTATTTGTTTCCGGTTCTGGCCAGGTCCATAATCAGGGTTAATGCCTCGCGGAAACGGTAGTTTTCCATCGCATCGGCGATTTTTTGCGGGAATGCGGCCAGGTCCTTTAGCGCAGCCTGGTCAATTTCCTGCAATGCGCCGCGCTGCGGTACTTTGCCTTCGCAGAACTTCTGGGTAAGCACCACGGCGCGGTTGATGAAGTTGCCGTAAATGCCCACAAGCTCGCTATTGTTGCGGGTTTGGAAGTCTTTCCAGGTGAATTCGCTGTCTTTTGTTTCCGGCGCATTGGCGGTGAGCACGTAGCGAAGCACATCCTGCTTGTCGGGAAGTTCTTCGAGGTATTCATGCAGCCACACGGCCCAGTTGCGCGAGGTCGATATTTTGTCGCCTTCGAGGTTCATGAATTCGTTGGCAGGGACATTATCGGCCAGGATGTAATTGCCTTCGGCCATCAGCATCGCCGGGAAGATGATGCAGTGGAAAACGATATTGTCTTTTCCAATGAAATGCACCAGCTTCGTTTCGCCTTCGGATGCGTCGGCGGCTGGCTGCCACCACTTTTTCCAGCCTTCGTCGGTGCCGTTCTTCTGGATGAGCCAGTCTTTGGTCGCCGAAATGTAGCCGATAGGCGCTTCAAACCAGACATATAACACTTTACCCTCGGTGTCTTCTACGGGTACTTTAATGCCCCAGTCGAGGTCGCGGGTCATCGCGCGGGGTTTGAGGCCGTCTTTCAGCCAGCTCTGGCATTGTCCGAATACGTTGGTTTTCCATTCGGAATGGCCGTTCACATAGGCTTCGATGTCCGGCTGCATTTTGTCCAGCGGCAGATACCAGTTTTTAGTGGCCTTCAAAACGGGCTTGGCGCCGGAGAGCGTCGAGCGCGGGTCTTTCAGTTCCAGAGGGCTCAATGTAGAGCCGCAGCGTTCGCATTGGTCGCCATATGCATTGGGATTAGCGCAAACGGGGCAGGTTCCTACAATGTAGCGGTCGGCGAGGAACTGCTGGGCGGTTTCGTCATAATACTGCTCGGTGGTTTCCTCGATGAACACCTTTTTATCATACAAATCCCTAAAAATTTCGCGGGACGTTTCATGATGCACAGGCTTGCTGGTGCGGGAGTAAATGTCGAAAGAAATGCCCAGGGCCTTAAACGAGGCGTCGATCTGCTCGTAATATTTATCCACCACCTGCTGGGGCGTCAAACCTTCCTTTTTAGCGCGGATGGTGATGGGCACGCCGTGCTCGTCGGTACCGCTGATGAACGCGACGTCCTTGCCCGAAGAGCGCAGGTAACGTACGTAAATGTCCGCCGGAACGTAACATCCCGCCAAATGGCCGATGTGGATCGGGCCGTTGGCGTAGATCAGCGCTGCTGTGACGGTATATCTTTTGGGATTTGAAATCGGCATCTGAATTCAGGGATTTGGTTCAATCATCGGGGCAGTGCTGTGCCCTGCCGGGGCAACCGGAGCGCAAAATTAGCAAAAAGGCTTGCAATGGTGTGACAAACTACTTTTTTACTACGAACTTTGACCCAAACAATTTGTTTCGCTTACATGAAAGTACTCATTACCGGTGCGACGGGCCTGGTGGGCAGCGCGGTAGCCCGGAGGTTCCTGTCTGAAAATCATGAAGTTTTTGCCCTCACGCGCCCGGGAGCGGACAGGCGCCTGCTCGCCGAAGAGCACCCGAAACTGATCTGGCTCGAAGGCGATATTCTGGATATTCTTTCGCTGGAAGCGGCTGTGGGGCAGGTGGATTACGTGGTACATACCGCCGCGGTGGTGTCGTTCGTGCCGCGCGACCGTAAATTGATGTACAAAGTGAACCAGGAAGGCACCGCCAATGTGGTGAACGTCTGTTTGAAATACCAAACCAAAAAGCTCGTGCATGTGAGCAGCATTGCCGCCATCGGCCGGCCCGACAAGCGGAAGCAAACCGCCGGACAAGCCGTGGTGCTGAACGAGGAGCAGCGCTGGGAGGATTCGCCGGAGAATTCGGAGTATGCCAAAACCAAGCATTTGGCCGAGCTGGAAGTGTGGCGCGGCATTGCGGAAGGGCTCAGCGGGGTGATCGTGAACCCGACGCTCATCCTGGGCGAGGGCGATTGGGACAAGAGCAGCACACAGATTTTCAGGTACGTATATAGAGAAAAGCCATTTTATACCGAAGGCATCGCAAACGTTGTGGACGTGCAGGATGTGGCCGAAATCGTGTTCCGGCTGGCCGTGTCGGATATCAGCGGCGAGCGGTATCTGCTCAATGCGGGGAGCATTTCTTATCATAATTTGTTCAATATGATAGCGGATAAAATGCGCCGTAAACGGCCCTCATTCAAGGTAGGGCCTGGCCTGGCAGGAGTGATCTGGCGTGTGGAGGCGGTGCGGACGTGGTTGCTGGGAACGAAGCCCCTGATTACCAAAGAAACAGCGCAATCGGCCGCCAGAAAAATAACCTATGACAATGGAAAAGTCATGAAAGCATTAGATTTTCAATTTCAGTCGGTTGAGCAAACGGTGTCCCGCATTAGTGAAAGTTTGCTCGGCAGGATTTGAAATCCGGGGAATTATTTTATAACTTTCTTTCATTAATAGTGGTGCGTTTGCCCTCGATTCTAACCTAGCGGTTCGTATGATGGAGAAAAATTTCGGAGAAAGGAAGGATTATATGAAGGAGACACTGCTCAGGTTCGAAAGAATGCTGAAAACCAGCGAGCCGGCCTTTTTCGATTTGGATACTTACGAAAAGGTTACAGTACATTACATAGAAAAAGGGGATTGGGAAAAGGCGTTTAAAGCCTGTGAGATGGGACTGTCGGATTACCCCTATTCGCTCGACCTGCTGCTTAGCATGGTACAGCTGCACGCCAACCGCGGCGAGCACGAATCAGCCCTCGAAATTCTGGAACGCGCATCGCTCTTTCACCCCGGCGACATCGAAATTTCATTCATGCAGGTGGCGGTGGCCAATATGATGGGTGAATATGAAGAGGCGATCGAAATCCTCGAAAACCTGCTCGGAAGGGTAGAGGACCGGGATGAGATCTATTTTCAGATCGGGCAGACTTACCAGAACTGGGGCAAATATGAGGATGCGATCAAGTATTACAAACGCTCGCTCCGCAACAATCTGAACAATGAGAATGCGCTTTACGAACTGGCCCATTGCCTCGACCTGGTAGGGCAGCTGGAAAGCCATTTAGGATATTACAATGATCTCGTCGATCGTGACCCGTTCTCGCATCACGCGTGGTACAACCTCGGCATTGCTTTCAGCAAACTGGAACGCCACGAGGATGCCGTGCACGCCTACGAATACGCGACGCTGATCAAGGACGATTTCGCCTCGGCGTTTTTCCAGCTCGGGAATTCCTACATGAACCTGGAAAAATTCGAGGATGCCAAAGTGCAATACCTGCGCGCGATCGAGCTGGAAGGCAATCAGCCGGAAACCTGCTGCTGCCTGGGTACCTGCTACGAGAAACTGGGCGAATTTGAGACAGCCATTAAATACTACCGCCAAACCGTGAAGCTGGACAGCCAGTGGGACGATGGCTGGTACGGCCTCGGCATTTGTTTCAGTGAATTGGGCCGTTGGTATGAAGCCGTAGGTTTCCTGCGGAAAGCGATCCAGATCACCGAACTGAACCCGGATTACTGGTTGGCATTAGCCGAAACGGAGTTCAAAGTAGGTAATGTCGTTTCGGCATTCGAAGCATTCGAAAAAGCAGCGGAAATCGAGCCTTCGAATCCGGATATCTGGCTGAAATGGTCGTATGTGCTGTTTGAGCAAGGCAACTACGCCCGCGCTTGCGACTTATTGCAGGCGGCGATCGACGAAATGTCGGAAGAGGCAGATTTGTATTACCGGATGGCCGTTTACCAGATCCACGCCGGTCAGTACCGCGAAGCATTGGTAAACCTCGAAATCGGTTTGACGCTCGATTACGACGGCCACGAGCAGCTTTTCGACTTTTTCCCAGATCTCGAAAAGCAAAAGGCATTGTACCGCATTATCGAACAATACCGCGAGAAATAATCAGCTGATACTTTTGTAAAGCTGTACAAGCTGCCCGGCAATGTGTTTTCCTGAAAACTGTTGCACATGCGCCCGGCCGGCTGCCGATAAAGAATTCCGAAGATGAACATCAGTGACCAGCTTTTGCAGCTGTTCGCTGATGTTTTCTGTTTGATAGGGGTCCGCATAAAGCCCTCCGGGGCCGCCCGCTTCTTCCAAGCAGGAGCCCTTTGCAGCCAGCACCGCGGTACCGCTGTGCAATGCTTCCACAATTGGAATACCAAAACCCTCATAAACAGAAATGTAGGCAAACACTTCCGCGGCCTGGTACAATGCGGGTAAATGCGGTGTGGAAACATCATGGAGCAGCATTACCCGGCCTTCGAGTTTCAGCCGCTGAATCGTTTCTTTGATCTTTTGCACATAGCCGGTTGATTTCCCCACCAGTACCAGTTTGAAATCATGGTTTTTTAGTTGTGCAAATGCTTCCACCAGCCTGTGTTGGTTCTTGCGCTCTTCCAGCGTGCCTACGCAGAGGATAAATGGCCCGCTAATGCCATACTCAGCACAAATGCGGTCCCGTTCGGCGGATGCGAGCTGCGTTTGAAACACCGGGTTACAGTCCTGGTAAATGACCTCGATCTTCGAATCGTCCACCCCATAAAGCTCGATCAGATCGCGGCGCGTCTGGTCGCTTACGGCTACTACGGCATCGGCACGGCGGCAGGCCGACTGGAACTTGTGCCGGTAGATAGCGCGATCAATCGGTTTGAACAAATGCGGGAGCCGTTCGAATATGAGGTCGTGGATGGTTACTACCGAACGAATGCCCGCCTGCTGCAATCCTTGCGGGATTTCGTTGCTGAGGCCGTGGTAAACGTCCGTTTTATCAGCCGTTAATTGCCGGGTAATGCGTGCGTAGCGCCAGTATGCCGAAAGTTTCTGATCGATAAAACCCTCGGGATAACGGATCGAGCCGGCGGGGTATTCGTCGAAGAGGTGCCGGCTGTTTTTGGGCGTATAGGCGAGGTATTCGTGGCCCGGCTCGTGGACCATTAATGCATTCAGAATAAAGCGGCTGTAATTTCCGAGACCTGTTTTGTTGGCAAACGCTCTTTTGGCGTCAAATCCGATGCGCATAATGTGTAACTGCAAGGGTTTCCGGGCAAAAGTCCGTATTTTTGCGGATACCACCGAAAATTATTGGTGGCTATTTTGTGTTACAAAGGAATGAAGAGAAACAATGTCCGCAAACGGGGCAACCCCAAAGCATCCTCCCTTTCAACAGCCGAAGAATATCAGATACACACGCTGGCCAACGGGATCCGCATTGCACATAAGCAGGTTCCTTACACGCAAATAGCGCATTGCGGCATCATGCTCGACATTGGCAGTCGCGATGAACTGCCGCACCAGCAGGGCCTTGCGCACTTCTGGGAACATATGGCTTTCAAAGGCACCGAAAAACGGAGCTCCTACCACGTGATCAACCGGTTGGAGAATGTGGGCGGCGAGCTGAATGCCTACACGACCAAAGAAAAAATCTGCTTTCACGCCTCCGTGCTCGACGATCATTTCGATAAAGCGATGGATCTGCTGGCCGATATTACATTCCATTCGGTGTTTCCCGACAAGCAGATTGAGCGGGAACGGAATGTGATCCTGGAAGAAATGTCGATGTATGTTGATTCTCCTGAGGACGCTATCCAGGACGATTTCGATCAGCTCATTTTTCCCGAGCATGCATTAGGGAGCAATATCCTAGGCACGTCCGAAACTGTGAACTCTTTCGGCCGGGAGCATTTGTATGAATTTATCAACCATAATATCGACACCGAGCGCATCGTGGTGTCGTCGGTGAGCCGGCTGCCGTTTTCGAAAGTGATCCGCATTGCCGAGAAATACCTGGGCGGCGTGCCGCATAAAAATACCAGTCGCCAGCGGAATGCACCGATCATTTACACGCCCGTACGGCAGGAACGCGAGCGGCCGATCCAGCAGGCACAATGCGCGATGGGCCAGCCCGCCTATTCGCTGCTCGACGAGCGCCGGTTGCCATTTTTCATGCTCGTGAATTTGCTGGGCGGACCGGGAATGAACTCGCGGTTCAACCTGTCGCTGCGTGAGAAATATGGCTTTGTCTATTCCATCGAAGCCAACTACACGCCTTACCTCGATACCGGGTTTATGGGCATCTTCTTCGGTACCGAGAAAAAGCAATTGAATAAGAGTATTTCACTGATCAATAAGGAGTTAAGACGGATCCGGGAGGTGCCTTTGTCGGTTTTACAGTTGCATCAGACCAAAGTGCAGCTAATGGGCCAGCTCGCGATGTCGGAGGAAAGCAATATGAGTTTTATGCTGATGATGGCGAAGAGCATTCTCGACAACGGGAAGGTCGACTCGCTGCCGGAGATTTTCGCTGAAATCGAGCAGATTACTGCCAGCCAGTTGCAGGAAATCGCCATCGAGCTTTTCAATGAGCAGAATTTCAGTTACCTCACGTTCCTCCCGGAGGAATAACGGTTGAAATACCCATAAAAAAGCCCTGCCGGTTCTCGCTGAACGGCAGGGCTTTTCTGTATGTCAATATTTACTTTCCCTCTGTTCTGTAATACAGCGTCGATGTATTTTCCGGCCTCAGGATGGTTTTTGCGGCGTTGTGAATGTCGGTCGGCGTGAGCGCACGGATGATTTCCGCATCGGCATTGGCCCATTCCACATTACCCGCATTCGCGGCGAAAGCCAGGTTCATGGCGCGGTTGAGCAGTTCCACTTCCGAGAATGCCAGCGAGGCCTCCGACTGGTTTTTAACCTTGGTCACTTCCTCTTCCAAAGCACCGTTTTCAATGACTTCCTGCAAAATTTCGGTTACCGCCTCGTCGGCATCTTCCAGCGAAACGCCCGGATTCAGATTGCCCTTAATCATGAGCAATCCGGGATCGAGGGATGATATAATGCTTGCGCTGATGCTGTTGAACATGGCGCGTTCTTTAAGGAGTTTCTGATATAGCCGCGATGATTTCCCCCTGCCCAGGACATCGCTCAGCAAGTCGCCGGCGTAAAAACCCTCGTCGTAGCGGCCCGGCATGTGAAAGACCTTTACGAGTGAATTAAGCGGAACGGATGCCGAGGTTTCGAGGTGCCTGGCCTCGGTTTGCACGGGCTCCTGCGGGAGGTTACGCACATAAGCCGGACCAGCAGGGATGTTGCCAAACCATTTTTCGGCGAGTTCCTGCACTTTTTCGAAGGTTACGGCGCCCGCCACAACCATCACGGCATTATTGGGCCGGTAAAAACGGAAGAAAAAGTCCTGCACGTCGTCCATAGTGGCACGTTCGATGTGACCAATGTCTTTTCCGATCGTGGCCCAGCGGTAAGGGTGCTTTTTGTAGGCAAGCGGCCGCAATTTGAGCCACATATCGCCGTAGGGCTGGTTGAGATACCTTTGTTTGAACTCCTCGATCACCACTTTCCGCTGCACTTCGAGCACGTTCGGGTCGAAGGAGAGGCTCAGCATCCGGTCGGATTCCAGCCAGAACGCCGTTTCTACATTGTCGGCGGGCAGTGTGATATAGTAATTGGTAATGTCCGGTGAAGTGAATGCATTGTTCTCGCCGCCCACATTCTGGACGGGAATGTCGTAACTGGGGATGTGTTTGGAACCGCCAAACATCAAATGCTCAAACAGATGCGCGAAGCCGGTGCGGTCTTCGTCTTCATCCCGCGACCCGACATTGTACAAGATATTGACCGCAGCCATGGGAGTCGAAAAGTCTTCGTGCACATATACCCGAAGGCCATTGCCCAATGTAAACTGCTTGTAACGAATCATATGTTCAAAAAAGGAAGTTGAATAGCTATATTTTGCCCAAAATAAAACCGCCGACCGAAACCCGCGATCCTGATTATGGGTTATAAACAAAGCTACTGTTCAGCTGGGACACCACCAAACCAATTTAGTTGAGAGCCATGCAAATTACACTTCGTTCCCTATGCATAGGGTTTTTCTTTGCCCTGTGCTCATTTCAGGCCAATGCGCAATTACTCAATGACCCCGCTTCGTTAAAAAGCATCCAAAACAGCCTCGACAAAATTTACAATTACGAATTCGACGACGCCCTGCATATCATCGATCAGGTCGAGAAAAAGTACCCCAACCACCCGGTTTCCTACATTCTCGACTCGTTTATCCTCTACTGGAAATACCTGCCCATTAAAGACAACCCCACGAAATCGAAGGAATACATTCAAAAGCTGGATCAATGCCTGGAAGCGATCAATAAGCGTTACGGTAAGAATAGCCTGGACCCGGAGGCGGTGTTTTACACAATGGTGGCGCGCGGTTACATGGCGATGATGTACAACTATCGCGGCGAAATGATGGCCGCTGCGGGCGAGGGGAAAAAGGCTTACAATGCGTTTGTGGAAGGTTTTAAGCTAATGCATAAGAACCCGGAGTTCTACTTCACTTCGGGAATGTACAATTATTATGTGGAGGTTTACCCCGAGGAGCACCCGATTGTGAAGCCGCTGCTGGTATTTTTCAAGAATGGTGATAAGGCTTTGGGTTTGAAGCAGATTGATACTGCAACGAAAGTGGGGACGATCACGAAAGCGGAATCGTGCTACTACATTTCACATATTTACCTCAAATACGAAGCCAAACCGGAGAAGGCTGTTCCGTATATGGAGCGGCTTGTAGACCAATACCCGCGCAATCCTATTTTTTTGATGAAAAACATTGAGTCACAACTGCTTTCGGGTAAATATAACGAAGCAGGGGAGGGCATTCAGGTCTTGCGTAAACATCATACGGGCTTTTTCCCGGTTGCTTGGCGGACTTTCCAGGGAATTTGGGAGGAGAAAAGCATGAAAAACGATGCTGCGGCTCAGAAAGAATACCTGGCGGCACTCAAAACCCCTCACGACGACCAATACACGAAGGAATACCACGCATTCGCCTACGCGGGGCTCGCACGCATTTCAGCCCGGGCGGGTAACAAGGCCAAGGCCAAGGAATACTATAAAAAATGCCTTGGCAAAGCCGAATACCGGTCGGTGATCCGCGAGGCCAAGGCATTTAAGTAAGTGAATATCAATTTGGGAACTGGCTTTTGTCGAGTCCCGGAATGATTTTCAGTGCGTTTTTATAATAGAGCTTTTTCAAAACTTCGTCGGAAAGCCCCATACCGTACATGCGCCAGAACGCGTGGTACTTTTTATGGTAAGGGAAATATTCATCCTCCGTTTCCAGCACCCGGAAGTAGGTTGCGTATTCGGCAGGCACCCAGCTGTCCTTCCCGAAAAGCACTCGGTCCTGGTATTTATCAAAAAACTTCTTGGCGGTCCGGGGCTGGCGGCCCAATTCCGCGATCACCGCGCCAATTTCCACATACATATTCGGAAACGCGATCATCAGGCTGTCGAGTTTTCGGAGGTCGTTGGGATACCAGCCCATATGCGCGTTAATGAACGTCGTTTTGGGGTTCATCCGGAAAATGTGGTGCTGTTCGGCGATCAGCGAGTCGAACGGGATGGGGTCATTGATGCCGCGCTTGCGTCCGGGGTGGGTTTTGAGTTCCAGCCAGCGTTCGTTGTAGCGGTCCATCGGGTCCCAGAACGAAGGCACATCGGCGGTGTGGATCAGCACGGGAATGCCTAGTTCGCCGCATTTTTGCCAAACGGGCTGCAAACGCGGATCGCTCACCGGCACACGGTTGCCTTTGTCGTCCTTGATGCCCGTAAAGCCCAAACTTTTATAGATTTTCAGGCCTTTCGCGCCCATTTTTACATCTTCTTCCAATTGTTTCACAGCCCTGGCCGACCAATCTTTTTCACCAAACCCCTTGAATTGCAGGTTTGTGAAAACGGCAATCCGCTTCGGTTCGTTTTTTGAAACGTTTTCCAGCGAGCCTTTCAGCGTGGCAGTGCCCTCCGCCCATTCCTGCGTCCACCCGCGACCGCTCAGGTTGACCATAATGGCCATATTTAATGCATCCATCTGTTTCACCAACGCTTTCAAATCCTGCGAGGGCATTTGGTACTGATGATTGTGGACGTCGATAAACGGAAACTTCGCCTTTTTCACCGGATGTTCCTCGACTTTCAATGTGGAAACCGGGTCATATTCTTCAAAACCGAGCGGCTGTTCGGTAAGCGGCGCCGACTGCTGCTGGGCGCATGCGCTGAAAGTGACGGAAAGTGAAACCGAAAGGCACAGCAATACTTTTTTCATGAGGATCGATGGATTATACAGGTCGTTGGTCAGGCAATTCCCGGGAACGTGCCGGGTTGATAGATCAACGCTACGCAATGCGCCGCAATGCCTTCCTCCCGTCCCACAAATCCCAAATGCTCGGAAGTGGTAGCTTTGATCGAAATGTCTTCTTCGGATATGCCCGTCACCTCTGCCAGGCAGGTTTTCATGGCAGGAATGTGCGGGTTCAGTTTTGGATTTTGGAGTACGATGGTCACATCCACGTTTCCGACTTCGTAGCCTTTTTCGCGGATCATTTCCAATACTTTGGCCAGCAGAATTTTGCTGTCGACGCCCTTCCATTGCGGGTCTTTGTCGGAAAAATGGTAGCCGATATTGCGGAGATTGGCTGCGCCGAGCAGCGCGTCGCACATTACGTGGCACACCACATCGGCGTCGGAATGGCCTTTGGCACCGTGTGTGTGGGGGATCAAAATACCGCCGAGCCAGAAAGGCCGGCCTTCTACCAACTGATGAACATCGTAGCCCTGGCCTACGCGGAATGGGAACATAATAAAACTGAAATTGATAATGGTTAAGATTGTGGGCTATCAGGCTGGTCGCTGCCGTTTTGCTTTTCGAGATTATCGAGGCGCTTGTCGATCTGATCAAATCTGGTGTCAGCTGCGTTAAAGCGATCGACAACGAAATCGAATAGCTTAATAAGGTCGTCTTTGGTAGCCATAGCTTCCAGGTCGTCCTTTGTCACCATCCTGTCCATTTTTTTGAGCATAATTCTATTCATGGTCGAAATGTCCCGCATGGTTTCTTCCACCATTGTCTGGCGGTCGTTGAGCTCGAACATGTACTTTGCCAGTTCTCGCATAGTTTCTTCCATCGAATCCATCCGGCCAATCGTTTGAGATTGTCCTTTACGGAGTTGTCCAAGTTCTGCGTCGATGCGGTCGAGGCGCATGAGAATTTCTGCCGTCATTTCTTCCAGATTACTGATTCTTTCGCTGTCTTTCATAAACGATACGTTAACAAATATAACAATTCTTTCCTACCTATACGGAAGAACCGGGGTTTGGTAACGACATATCGGGCAGCAATTTTCCTGCGGTTAAAAAAGTGTTAAAAAGCGCGCTTTTTCGGCGTGCAGGGCAACTTTTTAGCGAGCAGCTTTGGTTACGTATATAAACCAACACAAATCAACTATATTAAACAGAAAGCATGAAAACCAACATTGGAATTTCTGACGAGCATACCCAGGCAGTTGCTTACCAGTTGAATAAATTGCTCGCCAACGAGTTTGTACTTTATACCAAAACCCGCAATTACCACTGGAATATCGGCGGAATGAATTTCTTCGAGCTGCACAAGCTGTTTGAAGGCCAGTATGAACAATTGCAGGTGATCCTGGACGATATCGCAGAGCGCATCCGCGCTATCGGACACTATTCCGAAGCCCGCCTGGCCGATATTCTGAAACTGACCGATCTGCTCGAACCCGAATACACCACCGATTCGAAAACGCAGCTTCAAAACCTGCTCAACGACCACGAAACGATCATCCGCATCCTGCGTAACCTGATCACCGAATTTGCCGATACCTACAAAGACCTGGGATCGAGCGATTATGTGACCGGCCTGCTCCGCGAACACGAGAAAATGGCCTGGATGCTCCGCGCATTCCTGAAATAACATCATAAAAAAAGCCGGTCGGACCATTCGGTCCGCCGGCTTTAGTGTGTACAGGTCAATAGCTATTTGTTTTCTGAATGCATTTCAGTTTTGATCTTCTCGATTTCTTCCTGCTGCGCCACCGATTTGAAATAGAAATACAACCCGGCAATAAGGAAGATTTTTGACAGGATAAATACTGCAATAAAAGCCGGTCGCCACAATTTGTGCACTTTCATGTGCGTGTCGTTGACCTCCACATTGAGATATTGCTGCGCATCCACCGGCCCTTGCGATTCGGATTTGCTGCGGCCGTTCTTTTCACGAATGCTCCGCAATACGATAATATCCCTGACGGCCTCCGGCGGCGGTACGGCGCCTCCCGCGAAGTAGCGCTTCATGTCTTCTTCCAGCTCGGTCACATATTCGGATAGCTCATGATCCGAAAGCATCATCTCCGCGACCTGCGCCTGCTCGTCCTCGTTGGTAAGCCCCATTAAATGCGATTCGAGAATACCGCTTTCGATAAATTCCTGTTTGCTCAATGCGTGTGACCGTTATGCGTTGCGATAGGATTTGAAAAACTCATGGAATGACCGCAGGACTTCCGACTTGGAAATATTCAGCTTCCCGGCCACTTCGTCGGGCGTAAATCCCTGACGGAATGCGAGGTCGAAAATGCTCTGTGGCGATGTGTCGCCGCTTGCATACTCGGCTCCTGCGGGCGCAAGTGCGGTTAGTTTGCGCTTGGCTTCCACCGCTTTGGCGCGCGCCAGCTTAATCACACACGCCGCGAAGGTGAATGGATAGCTGTTGCAGGATTGCAATTGCGGGGAAGAAAACACGCTCACCAGGACTTCCTGGGCGAGATGCACCTGAGGCAATATTTGCAGGATTATGCCGTAGGCCATAGCTCCGTACCGGTCGTACACTTCCAGCGAAGTGAGTGTTTTAGGCTTGGAAAGCGCCTGGCCGTTCACTCCGTTGCCAGTTCGTTCTAATTCATTCATACACTGCAATTAATTAATCTGGAATTGGGTCGGATAATGTATGGCGCTTGTATTATAAAGCTGAATTTAAGTAAGTTTTGAAGATTTAGTGCGAAGCTTCGGTGGTAAATTTAATAGAATGCAATAAAAAAAATGATCTTCGTCATAAAAACCTGGAATCTATTTATCAAACTATTTCTCAATACACGGCCAGGGATTTAAGATTGAATTCGTTTTTTCGGCGCTTTGCGGCTGTTAACTTTGCGGAATGAAAGAGAAAATAGCAGTCATTTTTGATATGGACGGCGTGATCGTGCATACCAATCCGTACCATTCCCGCGCTTTCCGCGAGTTTTTTTCAAAAAGAAATCTTTCGCCTACCGAAGAAGACTTTGCCCAGCATATGTACGGCAAAAGCAACAGCTACATCCTGAGCCATTTTTTACAACGTGTGGTGGAAGGAGAAGAATTGTTACAAATGGAAGAGGAAAAAGAAGGGCTTTTCCGCGAACTGTATGCACCCTATGTGGAGCCCATTGGTGGCATTGTAGCATTCATGCAAGATCTGAAAGCGAACGGTGCGGTGCTGGGCGTGGCAACGTCCGCTCCCCGCGCGAACCTCGACCTGATCCTTAGCAAAGTGCCCATTGAGGAAATGCTCGGGTCGATCCTGGCGAGTGAGGATGTGAAAAAACATAAGCCCGATCCCGAAGTGTACCTTACTTCCGCCCGTAACCTGGGCGTGGAGCCGCACCAATGCGTGGTGTTCGAAGATTCATTCTCCGGCGTGTCGGCCGCATTGAACGCCGGTATGCGTGTGGTAGGCGTGCTTAGCTCGCATTCGCGCGAAGAGCTGCCGCCGTGCAACCTCTATATAAATGATTACAGCGACCTTTCCTTCGAAAAGATCGCTGCGCTCTTTTGAAATAACATTTCCTGAAAACCTATAATGCAACCGGATCGGTGACCTTCACATCGAAGGCGCCGGTCAGGACTTTGTCGTTTCTTTTGATTTGAAGGAATATCCGATACTGTCCGGCTTTCGGGAATGCATACGGAAAAGAAATGCGTGTGCCGTGCTCCATGCCCGTCATGCCGCCTTCCTCAGCATTATACATGCCCATTTCCCCCATGAGAAACAGCTCGCGGTCCACCGTGGGCATGGTGTTCAGCCGGGCCAGGTGCCGGTCGATGCTGTCGCGGAACACGTCCGGTTTGGGCCGCCTGGCCACATGGGCCGTGTCCGAAATGCGGTTTTCGAACGATTGCTCTGCCGCCATCGAATAGGAGCCGCTCGGGTGGAGGTGAATGTACACCGAGCCATCCGACCGCATGACCACCGCGTGGCCGAGCATTCCCAGGTAAGGCTCGGGAAAGCAGGGGCTGTTATCGGGATTGAAAATTTCGAAGTTAAGCTGATAAGGCTTTCCGGCATCGAGCGGCTTGTCGGGCTTGCCTTCCCAAATGGCGTAGGACCCGTCCTTGAAAACGGTTTTGGTGCCAGGCTTCCCGCAAATCACGACGTTTTCGCCCATGGGCACCCTGCCGGGGGTATCGAGCGGGTCGGTGATGATGTAGTTGTCGTCCTCCGATGCCGCCCGGGCTGTTTGAGCGGCAGTTTTCGGGGCCGGGATAACCAGTGTATCTACGATCGTTTCGGCAAAGCCAGAATATTGGACGATGTCTGAATAAACCAAGTATTTCCCCGCCGGCAAATCGGGCAGCGCTGCCTGGAACGTGAGGCTATCTTTGCGATCGGGGTGCACGTGGGCAAATGCATCGAGCCCCGGCGTGCGCACGAGAAACGTGTGCATGATCTTCCCGTGGTCGGGAACGAGTGTGCTCAGCATACTTCCCTTCATGCGCCGGTCCCAGCCGGTAGTATCGATTTTTAGCTGAAAAGCCCGCTGGGAATCCGCTTCCATCACCGCGGTTTTAGCTTTCAAAGGCTTGTACAACCATTGTTTGTATTCGGCTGCCCAGCTATCCCACCAGCTGCTTCCGCCATATAAAATGAGCGAGCATACCACCGTGGCGATGCCCATATTGATCCACCGCTTCCGTTTCTGCGCGCCGGTAAGGACCTGGCCGGGTTTCAGCAAGCCATCGCTTACACTGGCGCCGATGGTCGTGATCATGAGCAAAAACAATAACAGTCCCAGAATGCTCAAACCGATGCCGAGGCCCTTCGGCATATCGCGCTCCGCGGTGGAAACGGCTACGATAGGAATGATCAGCTCGGCATCGCCCTGGATTCCCTCAATGTTGATCTGCGCACTGGACGAACCCGGTTCCATAAGCCAAACGGCTCCCTGGAATTGTCCTTTCTGGCCTGCAACGGGTGAAAGCGGGTCTGCGGAAGGCGCTCCTTTATCGCCGGAGTAGAAGTAAATAGGCCGCACCGTCACTTTGCGGGCCTCGCCGTTTTCAATAAAAACGGATACCTGTGCCGTTCCGGGAATCACGTCGGGCGGTGTAATGCTTACGAGCACCTTGTAGGCACCCGCCTGCGCCTGCATTTGCACGCCCGCGCTGCCTACGTGCGCATGCGAAGCGATACTGAGCAGCGCGAATAGAATGAGGGAGATATATTTTTTCATCGTTGAATTTGATACATCCAGTTACCCCACGCTAGTCCGATGCGGGTCGAGATTAATGTTAATACCAATGCAATGCCCATTCCTTTGAGCAATTCGGGGGTTTCTTCCACCATCCACGGCCCGAACTTGTAGCGGTATTCCCAGTTCGGGTCGTTTCCGAAATACCAGTAATGGCTGCCGAAAAACCAGTTGCGGGCATACGGCGATTCCATCAGAAATGCCCCGAAAAACCATTGAACTACAAAAAACACAGCCAGAAACGCGGCGCCGAGCAGGAATGTCAGCTTCCAGTCGTTCCAATGCGCGAATCGGTTGCGGAGTATGTCGATCACAATGGCCGGTGCGATGAGCAGCAACGGGAAGTGGAAGCCCTGGTAATGGGTGATGTGGTTCAAAATCGGTCCGAGTTTGGGTTCTGCGGGGAAGAGGGGAATGATCCATAAGGTGCCCGCCATTAATACTGTGTACACGCCGGCAACCGCCGTAACGGCCCATTTGTGCGAAACCGCCTTCCCCACAGCCATTAACAGCAGCGGGAATGCAGCCCCTGCAAATATGTAGTAGCTCGACCGGTGCACACGCATCCGGCCCAGCTCTTCGGATATCAATGTAAACCAGATCGTCAGCAGAAACCCGGCCGACAACGCGAACAGCCAAAAGAGTGTTTTATCCAATGCCTTAGCCTTTTCTCTGCCCGAGTCATCAAAAAGCTTCATCTGATTCTTTACGGCAATCACGCTGATCATCGCCCCGAACTGAATGCCGATAATGCCGAGGATGAGCACGGTATGCGGCGGGGAAAGGATCGTGACGTCCAGCCCGTAGGTGTTGTGCCACCAGTCGTCGAATGGGGCCGAGGTGAGCATGGATAATGCCCCCCAAACGCAGAATAACGAACCGAGCGAACTGTAAAAAAAGCCCCAGATTTTCACGCTGGCCGCTTTTTCAATGTCACTTCCAAAAAATGTTTTTCTCAAAATCTCGTAACCCGAAAACAGCCCGGCTACCACTGCACCAAGGTAAATGACCAAATGCGGCGGAGAAAGCAGCCCGTCGCGGCCGATGCTCATGTGCCAGCATATGTCCCAGATGAGCCCGGTAATGACGCAGAATGAGGCAAAAACGGTAGCGTAAATGTAAACGGGAATGCCTGGACTGGCCTGGATGGTTAATGTCCGGTCGCCGGTGATCGGCGGAGGGGCAAAGGTGTCTTGCATATTGGGGAGAGGAAATTGAGTTATGACTGCAAATTTCGAAAAGGACAATCACATTCCATGCTACCCCTATGGCTTTGGCGGATTTTATTCAGGGTCAGTTCGTAAGCGGTCGGATGGTGATCAGAACGGCCGCATGGCTTTCACGAACCGGCCTTTAAAATAGGTAGAAAACAGATTGTCTTCACGCACGCCGCGGGACGTGGAGGCGTGGATGAATATGATCTCGTCGCGGCTGCGCACGTCGGTTACAATGCCGGCGTGCGATACGTAGCCTTCCTTTCCGGCTTCGGGCACGAAAAACAGCCAGTCGCCGGGCTTGATTTCGGCCACGCTGCCCACTTCCTGCCCAAACTCGGACTGCTGCCATGAAATGCGGGGCACTTTTACGCCCATTTCGGAATACACCTGGCAAATGAGGCCGGAGCAGTCGATGCCCTGCTTGTCGTTACCGCCCGAGCGATAGGGCGTGCCGGTATACGTGCGGGCTATTTGCACTACTTCGGGTACATTGGCAGTATTGGCGTCGCCGGGGCGCGAGTAAGTGGTGGCGGTGCGGGTGGGGGCTGGCTTTCTGACCGGCGCTTTGGCTACCGGCTTGCGGGCGGGTGAGGTGCGTCCGCGCGAGGCGGTGCTCCGCGAGGCGGGCCCGCGTGAACTGCGATAGGACGAGTTGCGCTCCGGCGTTTTGCGGAGCGTGTCGCAGGAAAATAGCAATGTGGTGATCAGGAGGGTGAAAATGGTGCAGGAAAGGGGGCGGGAAAGGTACTTCTTCATGCGTAAGCGAATTGGCCTGATTACTTTTTTCAAAAATAATAATTTAATCTTTCGGTGTAGGCATTACTATTTTAACTGCATTACGGCCGAAAAATTGTGGCAAATATTGTAGGCTCCCGGCTTTGTAAGTAGCTTTGTCCCTGACGATCATTCCTTTTAAATTAGCATTTGACCCCTGATGAAAATTATTTGTGTAGGCCGGAATTACGCAG
Organism: Dyadobacter fermentans DSM 18053; assembly: GCF_000023125.1. Classification (NCBI taxonomy): domain Bacteria; kingdom Pseudomonadati; phylum Bacteroidota; class Cytophagia; order Cytophagales; family Spirosomataceae; genus Dyadobacter; species Dyadobacter fermentans. Next base: position 3,603,864 of record NC_013037.1, on the reverse strand, counting down.
AGCATATCGCCGAACTGAACAACCAGACACCCGATTCCCCGGTTATATTTCTGAAACCTGAAACCGCACAACTCCGCCCGGGCGAGGACTTTTACTACCCGGAATTTTCAAAAGACGTTCACTACGAAGTGGAGCTCGTAGTGAAGATCAACCGGGCAGGGAAGAACATCGAAGAGAAATTCGCACATAAATATTATAGCGAGATCGGCATTGGCGTGGATTTCACGGCCCGCGATCTCCAATCGGAGCTGAAATCGAAAGGCCTGCCGTGGGAGCTCGCGAAGGCATTCAACGGCTCGGCGCCGGTTTCGGATTTTGTGCCGGTGTCGGATTTTGGTGATATTCAGGACATTAATTTCAGCCTGGATGTGAATGGCGAAACGCGCCAAAGTGGAAATTCATCGATGATGATCTACCGCATTAACTACCTGATTTCCTTCGTTTCCAAATACTTCATGCTCAAAACGGGTGACCTCATCTTCACAGGCACGCCAAAAGGCGTGGGTCCGGTGCAGATCGGCGATAAGCTGACGGCCTCGATTGAAGGCAAGAAGATGCTCGAACTGTTCGTTAAGTAAACCGTACTCTTCATATCACCCGGTCGTTGTACCGACTATTCATGCACTTTTTCATGCGTCATTATTTTCGGGCATTTGTCCGTTCAGGGCTGTTTGTATTGGGTTTGGCAGGTGTTGCACAGGTTTCTTTGGCCCAAAAACAATCGTATCCAAAAGGTTACTACCAATTTCCGATCCGTCCGGGTCTGCCCAACTCGCTCGCGGGCGGCCTCGGCGATTTACGCAGCAACCACTTCCACGCGGGCCTCGACATTCGCACGCAGCAGCGGGAAGGATTGCCGGTGTATGCGGCGGCGGAAGGGTATGTGTACAAAGTGGCGGTTCAGCGGACAGGCTACGGCAATGTCATCTATCTGCGCCATCCCAATGGACAGACCACGGTTTACGGCCATTTGCTGAAATTCAGCGATCCGCTGGCCACCTGGGTGCGGCAGGAGCAATATAAGAAGCAGACTTTCGAGATCGATCTGTTTCCCGAGGCGGGCCAGTTTGCCGTCAAAAAGGGCGAGGTGATCGCATTGTCGGGAAATACGGGCGGTTCGGCCGGGCCGCATTTGCATTTCGAAGTGCGCGACTCGAAGGACAATTACCTGAACCCATTGTATTTCGGGTTCAACGAAATCAACGACGTGACGCCGCCGAAGTTTGTAAACCTGGCGATCCGTCCGCTCGACATCAATGGCCGCGTAAACGGGCAGTTCGACCGCCGGGTTTACACACCGGTGAAGCTCAAAGACGGCAGCTGGCGCTTGTCGGAACCGGTTTCCGCTACGGGTATCGTAGGCCTGGACCTCATCGCTCACGACCAAATGACCGGCACCGGGTTCCGGTACGGTTTGCAATGCATTGAGATTAAAATGGATGGGCAGGAAGTGTTTTCATACAATATTGAAGTATTTCCAAATGCCAAAACGCGCGACTACAACAACCTGATAGACTACGAAACCGAGCAGGCCACCGGGCAGCGTTTCCTGAAATGCTACGTGCCCGACGGCAATCAGTTCAATTTATATAAAACCAATGCGATCAATGGCAAGCTGAACATTTCCGACACGCTGAGCCACGAGGTGAAAGTCCGCATTTCGGATTCGTATGAAAACTTTTCAGAACTGACTTTCACCATCAAAGGCGAGCCGCAGGACCAGCCGCTGCCGCTTTACAACACCGAAGTGAACCCGGAATATGTGCAAACTGAAATCCGGGAGAACACATTGGTGGTAAAAGCCAAATATTACCGCAGCCAGGAGCCGTTTGCGACATTCTTCATAAAAGGGAAGGAGGAGAAAAAAGCGCCTAACTTGTACGCCGGCGAATCGGCGGTGTTTTTGACTGATTTAAGGAAAGAAATGCCGGATTCGGTGAAAGTAGGCGCTACAACGGTGAAGACATTCCTGCGCAGTCAGGTGCTGCCGGGCGTTGCGTCGTCATTTAAAGCGGAGAAATGGTCGGTGGAATTTGACAATACCAGCCTGTTCGATACGCTTTTTCTGATGGGCCAGCGCAATTTCAATGCATTGACGATCAATAACCGCGGCACGGCACTGAACGACTACATTCACGTCGCATTCACGCCCGAAAACGTGCCCGAGGACAAATCACGAACGTATGTGTACCGTTACCTGAACGGCGATTACCGCTTTCTGGGCGGGACCTGGGATGGCGACCAGATCCGCTTCGATACGCGTGAACTGGGCACATTTGTGATCCAGCAGGATACCGTTCCGCCGCGTGCGCGCCTGGTGGAGCATAGCAGGAAGAGCATCCGGGGCTACATCGGCGACGGCTTGTCGGGAATAGCGAATTTCAAGGCGCTGGTGAATGGGGAATGGGTATTGTTGAATTACGACTTTAAAAAGGGCTATATCTGGTCGGAGAAACTTGGTGAAAACGATGTTTTTGATGGTGAACTCGTATTGGAGGTGACAGATAGGGCGGGAAATAGTACTATCTTGCGAACAGAATTGGTGGATCTGGTTGTTAAACCTAAGCAAACCAAAAAACGTAGAAGATAGCTTATGGGCCTAAAAGTCGGTGACCCCGCACCCGCATTTTCAGTAAAAGATCAGGATGGAAATCTAGTAAAACTGTCGGATTTGAAAGGAGAAAAAGTCGTTTTGTACTTTTATCCCAAAGATAACACACCTACCTGCACCAACCAGGCCTGCAACATCCGCGACAACTACGCGGCGCTCCTGAAAAAGGGTTATAAGGTGTTCGGAGTGAGCCCGGACAGCGAAAAATCGCATCAGCGGTTTATCAAAAAACATAACCTGCCATTCCCCCTGCTGGCAGATACCGAGCATCAAATGATTAATGCTTACGGCGTTTGGGGAGAAAAAACAACTTTCGGACGGACCTACATGGGTTTACTCCGCACAACCTTCGTCATCAATAAAAAAGGGATCATCGAGGAGATTATTTCCAAAGTGGAATCATCGAAACACACTGATCAAATTCTTGGAAAAACTGAATAATAATCAGTCATTTTACCATTCCGAATAGCAGGACATTTACGCCGCCTAAATCGTCCCGCTTCGGGTAACCCGATTAAGGACAGTCCAATAGAAAATAAATAAAAATGGAAATTGAACAATTAGAAAAAGTAGCATCCCAGGTTCGCAGGGACATCGTACGAATGGTACACGGTTGTCAGTCGGGACACCCTGGCGGGTCGCTGGGCTGCACCGAATTGTTGGTAGCATTGTACTTTGAGCGCATGAAGCTTAAAGAGAATGATGGCAAGGTTGTATTCGATATGGACGGTAAGGACGAAGACCTTTTCTTCCTTTCGAACGGCCACATTTCCCCGGTATGGTACAGCGTATTGGCGCGCAAGGGCTATTTCCCTGTATCGGAGCTGGCTACTTTCCGCAAGCTGGATTCACGTCTGCAAGGACACCCTACCACGCATGAGCACCTCGAAGGTATCCGCATCGCGTCGGGCTCACTGGGCCAGGGATTGTCGGTAGCGCTGGGCGCGGCAACAGCCAAGAAACTGAATAACGACAAAGGAACCGTATATGTACTGATGGGCGACGGCGAGCAGCAGGAAGGCCAGGTTTGGGAAGCCGCTACTTTTGCTCCGCACCACCAGGTGGATAACCTCGTTGCATTCATCGACCTCAACGGCCAGCAAATCGACGGCCCTACTGTGAAGGTCATGAACAACCGCGACCTGGGTGCCAAATATGAGGCATTCGGATGGGAAGTAATCAACATCGAAGAAGGAAACGACATGGCCGCAGTAGTGAAAGGTCTGTACGAAGCCAAAGGACGTCTGGGGCATGGCAGACCAATCATGGTATTGCTCCACACGGGCATGGGCTACGGCGTCGATTTCATGATGGGCAGCCACAAATGGCACGGTGTAGCGCCAAACGACGAGCAATTGGCAGCGGCACTGGCTCAGCTTGACGAAACTTTGGGAGATTATTAATATCCGGACCAGCGGCAGCAATGCGCGGTTTCCTTAAACAGATATACAAAAAATGAAAAAATACACCTTCACTGAGAAGAAAGATACGCGTTCGGGCTTCGGTGCCGGAATGCACGTGCTGGGGCAGCAAAATCCCAACGTTGTGGCGCTTTGTGCCGACCTCGTGGGTTCTTTGAAACTCGAACCGTTCATCAAAGAAAACCCTGAGCGCTTTATCCAATGCGGTATTTCCGAAGCGAATATGATCGGTGTTTCGGCCGGTTTGACCATCGGAGGCAAAATTCCTTTCGCAACAACTTTCGCGAACTTTGCGACCGGCCGTGTGTACGACCAGATCCGTCAGAGCGTAGCATATTCAGGCAAAAATGTGAAAATCTGTGCTTCACACGCAGGTTTGACTTTGGGTGAAGATGGTGCTACACACCAGATCCTCGAAGATATCGGGATGATGAAAATGCTTCCGGGCATGACGGTTATCAACCCTTGCGACTACAACCAGACCAAAGCGGCTACCATCGCATTGGCAGAACATGAAGGCCCTGCTTACCTGCGTTTTGGCCGTCCGGTAATCCCTGTTTTCACTGATCCGGACCAGAAGTTCGAAATCGGTAAGGCGTGGACTGTGAACGAAGGTACTGACGTGAGCATCTTCGCAACCGGCCACATGGTATGGGAAGCGATCCAGGCTGGCGAAATCCTTGAAGCAGAGGGTATCAATGCAGAGATCATCAATATCCACACCATTAAGCCGCTGGACGAAGAGGCGATCCTGAAATCGGTGGAGAAAACAGGCTGCGTAGTAACAGCTGAGGAGCACAACCGCATCGGTGGTTTGGGTGACAGCGTGGCGCAGGTTTTGGTTAAAAACAAACTTGTTCCGCAGGAATATGTAGCTGTAAACGACAGCTTCGGTGAAAGCGGAACGCCGGCACAATTGCTGGAAAAATACGGCCTCGATGCAAAACACATTGTAGAAGCGGCAAAACGCGCGATAGCAAGAAAGTAATCGCGAAGCCAAACTGACAGTTATGTCGATTTGATCGGATATAGCTGATCTGATCCACGCAAGACGGAGCTCTGGGAATGCAAAACAGTTGATTTTGCTTTCTCAGAGCTCTTTTTATTTGTCCTGAACCAAAAAATAAACTATTATTGACCGGCGTTGCCTTCGGGCGCAGGTACAATTATTGGTCACGCAGATTTCCCTGTAAAAGCGATCAGGTTAATACTGATTAAATGTCCGACGAAGAATTATTATCCCTTTTTGAGAATCCCGAAACGCGGAGGAACGCTTTCAATCAGCTGGTGCGGAAGTACCAGCAAAAAGTATATTGGCTGGTACGGAAGATGGTGGTGGATCATGACGATGCCAATGACATTACCCAGGATGTGTTTATCAAGGCATGGACCGCGCTGGAAAATTTCCGCGGCGACGCCAAGCTGTACACCTGGCTCTATCGTATTGCGAGCAACGAAGCCATAAATTTTCTGAACAAAAAACGCCGGAAATATTTCATCCCCATTTACGATGTAGAGAATGAGCTGAGCGAAAAACTGGAAGCCGATCCCGACGTGAGCGGCGACGCCATTCAGCTCAAATTGCAGAAAGCAATATTAAAATTACCGGAAAAGCAGCGTTTGGTATTTAACCTGAAATATTTTGAAGATTTACCCTATGAAGAGATTTCGGAGATCACCGGAACGTCGGTAGGAGCGCTAAAAGCCTCATATCATTGGGCTTCGAAAAAAATTGAGGATTTTTTGAACGACACCGATTAAACTATTTGCATTCAGGTTGGTCAAACCTTCACAAGACAGGAAATATAAATAATCATGGACAAAAAACGTATACGGCTGGATGATCTGAAAAGGGAGACGCCCTTTACCGTGCCGGAAGGTTATTTTGACAAGCTGCCGCAAATGATCCAGTCACGGATCCCCGCGGAGCCCGTCCGGAAACCCCTCGTGAGCTGGTCATGGCAACGTTCCGTTGGCCTGGCGGCGGCATCGGCATTGATTCTGGTGCTCGTGTGGGTAACGGTACCGGAGCGCCAGGGATCGCTGGGGCAGGAGCCATTGAGCGGCATCAGTAATGCCTCTATCATCAGTTACCTGGAAGAACAGGACCTTAGTTATTACGATTTAAGCGAACACAAGGTGGTCCAGAAGGCATTCGACGCCGATTCGACGGTGCTGAATTACCTGGATGGCCTGGACGACGATATTCTTCGCCAGCAGTTGGAGGAAGTTATGGTTGCGCCGGACAAGATTTGACCCTAACGAACAATCGAAATGAACTTACAATTTAGATTCAAACGGTATCGGAACACTTTTGCTCTTTTGCTCCTATTGGTCGGTGCCGTGTCCACAACGGCTCATGCTCAGCGTCGTTCCGAGGAAGAAATCAAGCGCATTCAGGACGCCAAGGTCGCGATCATTACCAACCGCCTGAACCTGACGCCCGAGCAATCGACGGGCTTCTGGCCGATGTATAATGAATACGCGCAGAAGAGACGTGAAATCCATCGTGCACAGCGCAAGATCATCAATGATAAAAAGGCCGAAGGACAGAACGACGAAGCGGTGCTGAACAACCTGAAAGAAGTGCAGGAACTCCGCCAGAAAGAACTCGACCTCGAAAAAGATTATCAAAATAAATTTTTAAAGGTGATTACCGCCAGCCAGGTGATCGAATTGTATAAGGCTGAGCGTACATTTAACGACATGCTGATCCAACGGTTGAAGCAAAAGAATTGAGTAACCTGCTTGTCGACTTATTACAAAACAAAAGGCCCGCGTCCGAATGGAGGCGGGCCTTTGTATTGAGTTATGTACTGTTTAATGCGCTCCCACGGCTGCCACTTCGCCGATTCCCCGCGTTTCCACGGTAATATCGCGCAGCGGCGCCTGGTGCTTCCTGAAATCCTGGATGATTTCGAGCACGTCGTAGTCGATATTCATCGACTTGCTGCCGTCGATCACCACCGTAGCGCCGTCGGGCAGGTTATCCAGCGTAGCGCTGATGCTGCCTTTGTTAAGGAATGTAACTTCCTCGGAAAGCAACAATGTGATCACGTCGCCGTCGCGGTGCTGTTCTTTGATATAATGGTAAGAATGCTTGTGGTTCTTTTTCAGGATAAAATAGATCGCAACGACCATTCCGATTCCGATACCTTTGAGCAAATCGGTGCTCAGGATCGCGATGATTGTCACTACAAACGGTATAAACTGTTCGAGTCCCAGCTTGTACATGCCTTTGAACAACTCGAATTTGGCCAATTTATAACCCACCATCAGCAGGATCGCCGCCAGCGAGGCCAACGGGATGTAGTTGAGGTATTTGGCAATGAACACGGCTGAAATCAACAGAATGGTCCCGTGAATGATGGTACTCATTCTGGTTCTGCCGCCGGAGTCGATATTGGCCGAGCTGCGCACGATTACCTGCGTTACAGGCAAGCCGCCCAGCAAGCCCGACACCATGTTACCTGTACCCTGCGCGATGAGCTCCCGGTTGGTAGGCGTAGTGCGCTTGAATGGGTCGAGACGGTCGGTTGCTTCCACGGAAAGCAGCGTTTCGAGGCTGGCCACAATGGCAAGGGTTACCGCCACGGTGTAAACCTCCGGTTTGTTGAATGCGGAGAAATCAGGTGATTTAAAGAAACTGAAAAACTCCGAAGCGCTCGACGCGACAGGAAGCTGCACCATGTGCTCGCCGGTCAAAACCCATTGCGGCGCCACGGCACCGAATACGATATTCAGTACAACGCCGGTAAGCACGACGAAAAGTGCGCCCGGGATGAAACGGAACAGCTGTATTCTCTTCATGAAAGGCTTATCGAACAAAATCAGCATCGCGAGCGATATCACCGAAATGATGATGGCGCCGGTGCTGTTATAGCGCAGCGAGTAATATACCTGCGAGAAGGTATTGTGCCCGTCTTTCTGCGCAAAGGCTTCGTCCCCCATGAAATCGGCATCATAGCCGAACGCGTGAGGTATTTCTTTCAATATCAATGTAATACCAATGGCGGCCAGCATTCCCTTGATCACCGATGAAGGGAAATAGTAACCGATAATACCTGCTTTAAGAAAGCCTGCGATAATCTGCAAAACTCCCGCAAGCACCACAGCGAGCAAAAAAGCCTCGAAGCTGCCCAGTGTATCGAGCGCATTGAGTACAATCACAACCAGACCCGCTGCCGGACCTGCCACACCCAGGGAGGAGCCGCTCAGCGAGCCTACTACGATTCCGCCTACGATACCGGCGATCACCCCCGAGAACAGGAGATCCGAACGCCCGGTCGAGGCTAGCGCAATGCCGAGGCATAATGGCAGCGCTACCAGGGATACGACAAGCCCCGAAGGTAAATCGTATTTGATATTGGCGAACAAACTTTTATTATTCAATGACATACGATTGATTCAGTAAGGATCATTAATTGGACTACTCTTCATGCAGAACCGCTGATTATACCACCTGGGGTATGTCGAGACGGTACACGTCGTCGGCGTAGTTGCTTGCGTCGATGGTCACGTCCATGTCTTTCAGGATACCGTTGCTGATATCGTAAACGACGCCATGCAATTGCAGCTTTTTGCCGTTAGCCCAGGCAGTTTGTACGATGGTCGTTTTGGCGAGGTCGCGCACCTGCTCCTGAACGTTGATTTCAACGAACCGGTCGGCTTTCTGTTTCGGATCTTCGATCGCATTCAGTTCCTGTGCGTGAAGGCGGTAAACATCCTTGATATGGCGCAGCCAGTTATCGATCAGGCCCACTTGCTTGTTGCCCATGGCCGTGATCACGCCGCCGCAGCCATAGTGTCCGCACACGAGGATATGCTCCACGCCGAGCACGTTCACCGAGTAGTCGAGCACGCTGAGCATGCTGATGTCCGTGTGAATGACCATATTGGCAATGTTCCGGTGCACAAAAATGTCGCCCGGCTGGGTGCCGGTGAGCTGGTTAGCCGGAACGCGGCTATCGGAGCAGCCGATCCAGAGGAACTTCGGAGCCTGGCCTTTCGCCAGATTGGAGAAAAACTCCGGATTTTCCTTGGTCGTTTCTTCTGCCCACTTCTTGTTGTTTTCAAATAACTGGTTATAAGCCCTGATCATGATTTCTTGATTAGAATTAATTGGAATAAAAAATACAGGAACATGCGCGCAGGGATGCGGAAATACCACACCGCATACGGCAGCAAAGCACTCTAAAGAGTTTGGATTAAGGAAATCAGATAAGCTCCGGAGGCGGAGAGAGCAGGTTGCGATATATCTCGTTATCGAAATTCGCAGTGTAGAAGAATGAGCTTTTGACCGGTATCATTTCTACGGAGCGGTCAAAATGCACGAGTTGGGGGATTAGCAGCTGGTCGTCGTTTAGTTTCTCGACCTCCGGCTTCCCCTCATTATCGCAGGTTCCGGTATCACACACCACAGAAGATTGGTCTTTGCATAGCAGCAAACTGGCAACATCTGTGGCTTTACAGATGAGGAAGGCCGTAAGCAGTATGAGACAAAGCGTTCTGAGCACGTGAAAACAGGTTTTTTAAGAGCCAAAATAACACTTAACGCGTTTTAAACGTTCAGTACGTCACATTTTAGTATGGCCTTGCGATGAATTTGTCTTATGTAACTAGCCGAGACAAATAAAAAAGGGTCGTATGAACAACCCTTACTTATTTACCTTCCATTGCTTTTCGTTGTTCTCCAACCAACGCCCCACCAGGAACGCCGATGTCAGCAGAACGACGTAAAAAACAATCATAATAACAGTCATCATCATAGTTGTACTCGATTATAATGCGATGTAAGATGAGCAAAAATAGCAAAAAATGCCACATCAGCCCCAGTTTTAGTAAAAATTTAAAGCACTCCTTTCGTCGATGGCATGAAATCCAGCGCTTTAAGGTCGCGTTTCACCGCCATTTTAATGGCCTTCGCAAATGCCTTGAAAATCGATTCGATCTTGTGGTGCTCATTGTCACCTTCCACCTTGATGTTCAGGTTGGAAAGCGAAGTGTCTGAGAATGACTTGAAAAAGTGAAAAAACATCTCGGTAGGCATTTCTCCGATCTTCTCTCTCTTAAATTCGGCATCCCAGACGATCCACGGACGGCCCGAAAAGTCGATCGCTACCTGTGCCAGCGCCTCGTCCATCGGCAACAGAAAGCCGTACCGGCTGATGCCGCGCTTATCACCGATTGCCTGGCGGTAGGCTTCGCCTAATGCGAGGGCGGTATCCTCTATCGTGTGGTGCTCGTCGATATGCAAATCTCCCACGACGTGGATCGATAGATCCGCTCCTGAATGGCGCGCGAGCTGGTCGAGCATATGGTCGAAGAAGCCGAGGCCGGTATGAATGTCGGAGCGGCCGCTGCCGTCGAGGTTCAGTTCTACTTTGATCTGCGTTTCCTTTGTGTTTCTTTCGACTGATGCCTTGCGAGAAGGGAGTTTCAAATGCTCGTATATAGCGTCCCAGTCGCTGGAAATCAATGCAGTGGCTTCATTATGCTCGCCGGAGAGGCCTTCTTCCGGCAGTTCGGAGCGGAAAAGGATCGCCTTTGCGCCTAGATTGACGGCCAGTTGCACGTCGGTAAGGCGGTCGCCGATGACGTAGCTGTTGGCCAGGTCGTATTCATTGGAGAAATACGAGGTCAGCATGCCGATGCCCGGCTTGCGGGTAGGCAGGTTGTCTTCCGGGAAACTGCGGTCGATATGCACATCTGCGAACCGGACGTCTTCGCCTTCGAGCGTTTTCACCATCTTGTTCTGGGCAGGCCAGAAAGTGTCTTCGGGAAAAGAACTCGTTCCGAGGCCGTCCTGGTTGGTAACCATTACAAGCTCGTAATCGGTTTCTTCCGCAATTTTGCGCAATGCGGAAATGGCTTTGGGCAGGAATTCGAGCTTTTCCAGGGAATCGACCTGAAAGTCGGTAGGTGGCTCGACGATGATCGTACCGTCGCGATCGATAAATAGTACTTTTTTCATTAACAGATTTGGATTACAAGCACCCTGCCAGAATTCCGCAGCGCTTTTTCAGCGCAAAGTTCGCAAAGAATGCCTAATTGAAAAGCAGTCGGCCACGAATAATGGTTATGACGGGAATTTACAGGGTAGGAGAGCGGTTCAGATATTGTAACTTTGCATTTTAAATTCTATATCAAAATGTTTACAGGAATTGTCGAAGCAATCGCCGAAGTGGTGAATGTAGCATCGGAGGGCACCAATAAGACTTTTACATTCAAATCGTCCATTGCCCATGAGCTCAAAATAGATCAGAGTGTAAGCCATAATGGCGTTTGCCTCACGGTAGTGGCGGTGGATGCGGATCAATATAAGGTAACCGCCATTGAAGAAACCTTGCTGAAAACAAACTTGGGCGAGCTGGTATCGGGCAGCAAGGTGAACCTCGAACGCTGCATGCCGGCCAATGGCCGCTTCGACGGGCATATCGTGCAGGGCCACGTGGACCAGACGGCCCGGTGCACGCAGGTGCAGGAGCGCGACGGCAGCTGGCTGTTCGATTTTGAGTACGACGCTTCCAAGGGCAACATCACCGTCGAGAAAGGCTCGATCTGCATCAATGGGGTGAGTCTTACGGTGTTTAATTCAAGCGAAAACACGTTTCGGGTGGCTATTATCCCCTATACCTATAACTTTACCAATTTCCATTCGTTGAAAGCTGGGGATTCGGTGAACCTGGAATTTGATATTCTGGGCAAATACATCAAGAGAATTCTCGGTTCCTATGCTGTTTAGCATATTGGCATCTTGAAATATTACGTTTATTTTTACCCGTTTATAATACCAAAGCGCATCTAATACATTCATGGCCAAAATAAGTACACAGTCCAGAACTGATCTTTTCATTCATATCGGAATCATTGTCTCGCTGCTTTTGGTCCTATTTCTGGGGTTTTTCTTCGTTTACCTTCCTTTCACAACCAATCATGGCGAGGCGATCACCGTGCCTGACCTGAAAAAGAAGAGTGTGGAGGATCTGGAAGACTTCCTCGGGGACCGCGACCTGCGCTACGAAGTCGACTGTACTTTTGTGACCAACGTGCCTGCGCTCACGATCATTTCGCAATATCCTTTGCCGGGTTCGAAGGTGAAGGAAGGCCGGAAAATATATGTGACGGTGGTATCGCGCACAGCGCCGCTGATCAAAATGCCGAAACTGACGGATATGACGCACCGCAGTGCTCAAATGCTGCTGAAAAGCGTAGGTCTGGAAGAAGGAAATATCTCATATGTGCCTGATATGGCGCAGAATGCGGTGTTAAAGCAAATGTACAACGGCAAGGAAATCCTGCCCGGGCAGCCGATCGCGAAAGGCTCGAAAATAGATCTGGAACTGGGCGAGGGGCTCGGCACGGCACAGTTTGAAGCACCATCGGTGATTGGAATGCCTGTGGATGAAGCGAAGATTGCAATTGTTGGAGCGGGACTGAAAGTTGGTCAGCAAATGGAAGTACCCGCCGAGGAAGGCCAGGCACCCGGGTCGATCGTGCGACAAAACCCCGATGCGGGAAATAAGGTAAGAATAGGGGACGTAATCGACTTGTGGGTCACGCCGCAGGCGCCTGAATCGACGGATAATGAGAATCAACCGCAGCAGTAGACAATTCTTCACACACGGGATTTTTATATGGATTTGCGTGCTGGCGATGGTGCAGAGTCATGTCGCCCGGGCGCAATTGCGCATCGTGCCGATTGATCAGGCCCGGTATCATGTATCGGAGAGCGAGTCCGAACCGCAAAACCACCGGACCCAGGCCTCGTTGAACCTGCCTTTTTTTGACGATTTTTCTACTACCAAAACACTCGCGCCCAGCACCCGCTACTGGCTGCCCGGAAGCGGTGTTTATATTAATAATACCCTTGTGAATGCCCATCCGTCGGTGAATGTTGCGACGTTCGACGGGCTGGACGCCAATGGCGCTCCTTACAACGTGGTAAACCCGCTTTCACAGGGCTATACGGACACGCTCACTTCCCAACCGGTGAATCTGGGCGGAAAAGTGGCTGCCGATTCGGTGTACCTGAGTTTCTATTGGGCGGCCAAAGGGCTTGGCGAACTGCCCGATTCCAGTGACTTTCTCAGATTAGAGTTTTTTAACAAAGCCGCTGAGTGGGTGCCGGTTTGGACACAGCTGGGTTATCAGGTGGACACTTTGTTCCATCAGCAGTTTATTGCCATTAAAGACGCCAATTACCTGCACGAAGCATTTCAGTTCCGGTTCCGGTCCTACGGGCGGAGCACAGGCGCATACGACACCTGGCATCTGGATTATGTCTATTTGAATGCGAAGAGGTCTGTAAAGCAGCCCTATCTGTTTGACGTGGCGTTACGGAAACCGGTTTCAAACCTGCTTAAAAAATACACGGCGATGCCTTTGCGGCAATATCGCGTGAGCCCCGCAGCCGCGATGGCCGATTCCCTGAGGACAGATATTGTCAATCATTTCAACAACTTCAACGTCCTTACGAGCACATTTACGCTCACGGACGCGCAGTGGGGAACCGAAATATTGCGTAATGTCCAGCGCTCGGTGTTTGTGGAAGCGCTTAAATCACAAACACTGCGCGTAAAAGTTTCGCCGGTTAATGCAGCCGCGCAGCTCGACAGCCTGCATTTGATCAGTAAATTTTACATTGCCACCACGGACACCATCCCCGGCGCCAATCTCAAAACGAACGACACTATTACGGCCCGGACCGCATTGAGCGATTACTTCGCTTATGACGATGGCAGCGCCGAATATGGCGTGCAGGTGAACCAGAAACTGGGCCGCGTGGCGGTGCAATATGCCCTCGCAAAACCGGATACGATCGGCGGTGTGCGGATGTCGATGGTGTCTTTTAACAAAGATATTTCCGGCCAGGGGTTCACAATCCAGATTTACAGCAACAAAGGCGGCAGGCCCGACCAGGTTATCGCGCAGCGCTCGGTGGCGGTCCGGTACCCGGTCATGCGCGATGGATTTATTGAATATGCATTTGCCAATCCGGTGGCTGTGCCCGATACATTTTATGTAGGTTGGGTGCAGATCAACGATCAGCCGGTAACCGTGGGCTTCGACCGCAATTCGCTGCTGGGCCGCAATGCGGTTTTTTACAACCTTGGCACCGAGTGGGCAAAAGAAACTTCTCTGAAAGGCTCGATCATGATCCGGCCGTACCTCGGGAAGAGCGTGCAGGGCGTGATCACCGGGAATGAGCCGCAGGAGGCGATCAATGCCGTTTTTTATCCCAATCCGGCGAGAGGAGCGGTGCATTGGAAAAACTCTTCCCTTCGTAAAGTAGAAATCTACAACTCCGCCGGTAGCCTCATCCATGCATTTGAACCGGCCCCCGACCAGCATTCTACCGGCGTGGAGCGATTGGACCAGGGCATTTATATTTTCAAGGCCACGGACGGGAGACGATCCTTTGTGCAAAAAATGTTAATTTCGAAATAGACTCAATCGTCACAAATTTTTTAAATATGGATATTACAGTTGAAGAATTGAAAGAGCGTCTTGAAAAGGGCGAAGACCTGCACTTTTACGACGTTCGCGAAGAACATGAATACGAAGAGGACAACCTCGGCGCGATACTGATCCCCCTGGGCGAGCTGCCGGATCACCTGGATGAGCTCGAAGCCTTGAAGGACGAAGAAATTATCATTCACTGCCGTTCAGGCGCGCGCAGCGGCAAGGCGGCACGTTACCTGGAGTCGCAGGGTTTCTCCAATGTACGCAACGTGTTAGGCGGCATCCTGGCCTACCGCGAGCTCGAAGACTAAATCTGATCAATTAGACGGGGCCTAGGCTCCGTCTAATTGCTTTCATGCAAATGGATCTGTTCCCGCACATATTCCAGGATGCGGTCGTAATCACCGGGGTGAAACCATTCGAAATTCCCCTGATGCCTGAACCACGTAAGCTGCCGCTTGGCGTACCGGCGTGAGTTCTGTTTCAGCAACCGTACCATTTCCTGCTCGTCATATTCACCATCGAGGTAGCTGTAAACTTCCCGGTAACCCACCGTTTTGAGCGCATGGTGCTCGCGGTATGCGATCACGCTTTTGGCTTCTTCCACCAGTCCTTCTTGCAGCATGATGTCCATGCGTTCGTCTATTCGCCGGTAGAGTTCCGCCCGGTCGCGGTCGAGCGCTATGTTAATGGGCTGAAATGGGCGCTGTCGCGTGTTTTTCAGCTTGAAATGGCTGATGGGCGTTCCCGATGTATGAAACACTTCCAGCGCGCGTACAACACGCTGCGGGTTTGCGATTTCGGGGGTAGCGGCAAAGTCGGGATCGATTTTGCGGATTTGTTCTTGCAGCACGGCAAGCCCATGCTCTTCCAGTTGCCGGGTGAGCGATTCGCGCAGGCCGGGAAGCGGGGCCGGTAATTCGTCCAAGCCTTCGAGTACCGCCCTGACGTAGAAGCCCGATCCGCCGGTCATCACCACTACATTATATTTTTGGAAGAGCGTGTCGAGCAATGCCAGCGCATCACGTTCGAAATCGCCGGCGCTGTACGGTTCCGAAATGGAATGGGAATCCACAAAATGGTGCGTGGCCCGGGCAAGTTCTTCGGGCGTGGGTTTTGCAGTGCCGATGCTGAGTTCACGGAAAAACTGGCGCGAATCGGCCGAGATGATTTCAGTATGAAGGTCGTTTGCGAGCTGAATGGCCAGTGCGGTTTTCCCAACGGCCGTCGGGCCTGCAACGGTGACCAGATATTTCTGTGGGCTATTTGGCATTGTGCCGTTTTTGTTTGAATTTTAATCAGCACAAAAATAGAGATATGGATTCCTCTACACTATTTTTTTTGATCATCGCCCTCATTGCAGGCGGGTTGTCCGGTGCTGCGCTCAACACCTGGCTGCAAGCCCGGAAATCTAAGAAATATGTGTCAACACAGGAAGCGTCGGTGCTTATCGAACGGATAGAGAAGGTTTTCAAAGTGGTCATGGCGGAAGGCTATTTCACCGAAATCTACAACTATCAGAACGACAAAAATATCTGGAACCTCATTAACGACAAAAAGAAAGCCCTGATTATCGCCAAGGCAAAGGTTTTGGTAGGTTATGATTTTGGTAAAATGAAATTCCACCGCCCGGATGGTGAACGCAAGCTGGTGATCGACTTCTTCCCCGCACCCGAAATCCTGTCCATCGACACTGATTACAAGTTTTACGACATCGAACAAGGCTGGCTGAACCGCTTCCAAAGCGACGATTACACTGCCATTCTGAACGAGGCCAAACAAACCATGAACGAAAAGGCCATGGAAAGCGATCTGCCCCGGATCGCCGGTAATCAGGTGCAATTGATGATATTTCAGTTAGCTGCATCCATGAATTGGTCCATCGAAATGAAGCTCCCCGATGGCAATGTGGCATTGCTGCGCGAATTCTCCCATTACCGTACACTGGAAGCCGAAATCGATTCTTTGGACGGCAGAAAGGAATAGTTATTTTTTTTATATAATTTATGCGTTAAACGCCTCTATTCTCATCAGAACGGGATTTGTCAGCGTATTCACTCGTACAGTTTCATTTATCACTTTCTAAACTTTAACAGTTATGCTCAGAAAATTATTACTATTCGCCTGCGTAGCGCTTACCATTGCCTTCGTCAGCTGTAAGGGAGATGACGGAGCCGTTGGCCCGGCGGGCCCGGCGGGGGCCCAGGGACCAGCAGGACCGGCGGGACCGGCAGGTGAGGATGGCGAAGACGGTACGGGTAGCTCGGCATTCATCCTTTCGACAGGACAGGTCACCACGGATACGACAGGCGGCTTTATCACTGGCCAGGAAGATCTCGATCCGTCCGAGGACAGCCTTTTCAGATCTTCGGTTGTGATGGTTTACCTGAAAGCGCAAGGCGTTTACTGGCCAATGCCGGGTATCATTGCTTTCGGGGGAAACAAAGTGAGCTCGTTTACATTCATCCACGGTGTGGAAGACGGGACGTTCTTTGTAGAACTGCTGCCTACCGATTGGAGCGAACAACAGACAAACGCGCCTGCACGGACTTTCGAAGACATCAGGATCGTCATCATTCCGGGAACATTGCTGGAACCAGGCGGCCGTTTGAATGCTGAAATAGACTTCAAAAGCTACGAAAAAACCATCGCCGCATTGGGCCTGACGGACGAGCAAGTTCAGAAAGCAGGTAAATTGAAAGTGAACCTTAGTCGGTTGAAGGCGGGTAAATTCAGCAAGTAATAAGGCATTAGTCGGCCAATCAGTATAAAAGGCCAGTCCGACATTACCGGACTGGCCTTTATTTTGGTCGCCACATAGTTAGCAAACAAAACAATTATGAATTGGGGGAATTCACCCACGCGCATGAAAGTCGTTTTAATTAGAGACCAATCTATCAAATGACATGGCAGTAGTAGAATTCCCCCAGCTCATAGCCCGAGGTTGTGGCCTGGATGTACACAAAGATACAGTAGTTGCTTCAATCAAAGGGACGGGAATCCAGGAAGAAACCCGGACCTTCGCCACCTTCACCAGAGACCTGGAAGATTTGTCGCATTGGCTTGAAGGCCATCAGATTACCCACATCGCTATGGAGAGTACGGGCGTTTACTGGCGGCCTGTGTATTATGTTTTGGAAGGCCGCTTTGAGATCATTTTGGTTAATGCCCGTCATATCAAGAACGTTCCCGGCCACAAAACTGATAAAAAGGATTCCGAATGGATCGCCAAGCTGCTGTTGAGCGGACTTCTTCGGCACAGCTTTGTCCCGGAAGGATGGGTGCGGGAGATAAGGACATTGCTACGCCACCGTAAGAAGCTTGTCAATGAGCGTAGCCGGGAGAAAAATCGGTTACAGAATATTCTGGAAGATGCCAACATCAAGCTCGGCAGCGTGGTTAGCGATGTGTTTTCCAAAACCGGACAGGGGATCGTAGATCTGCTTATGGAAGGAATTACTGACCCCGTGGTTCTCTCAAACCAGGCCAAAGGTTCGCTGGTAAATAAAAAGCAGGTTTTACAACAGGCGCTTTACGGCCGGTTCTGTGAGCGTCACCGCTTTATGTTAAAGTTGCTCACACAGACAATGGGCGCGCTGGAAAAGCTCATCGAACAACTTGACCAGCAGATTGAACTTTGCCTGGCCGGTAAGCAGGCCGAGCTCGCACTACTGCAAACCATCCCAGGCGTATCCAGGCAATCAGCTATTGGTATCGTTTCCGAGATCGGTCTGGACATGTCCCAGTTTATCTCAGACAAGCACCTGGCTTCTTGGGCAGGGGTATGCCCAGGCAACAACGAGAGTGCAGGAAAAGTAAGATCGGCAAGGACCACCCATGGCAACACCTATTTGAAAACAACATTGATCGAAGCAGCCTGGGCGGCAAGCCATACGATGAATACCTACCTGTCATTCAAGTACCACAAGCTCACCCAAAGACGGGGAAAGAAGAAAGCGGCAATGGCGATTGCCCACCACATACTCACAGCATCATACCATATCCTCCGGGATAAATTACCTTACAAGGAACCAGCCCTGAGACCAGAAATCCTGATCGAAAGAAGGAAAGCTGAAATCCAACGGTTAGAAAACCGCGTAAGGAAGTTGAAAATATTAGCGTCCCAATAGAAAGGTCGAGGCTTTTTTTGGTGGACTATACCCCGTAAACAAAACTGATAACAGACGCTAAGCACCCACAGCTGTTGCCATAGAGCACGTAGAAAAAATTTTTCTCTAAGAGGAAAAGCGCTTACATCGATCTGTGATCATCGGATTACTTTGTCTATACGGGTTTAGAAAAGACTTTCAGAAAAAAAAGAGCTTCCGTGAGGAAGCTCTTTCGCATTACAAATTCATTGTTCTTAGTATTCCCAGAGACCGTGTTCCAGTTCCATCAGCTCCTGTTCGTAGTTCAGGGATTTGATAAGGGCCTCTTTTTCACCGTTGTAAATGTCTAGGAATGCCTTATCGTTGGCATTGGAGAACTTGGTGATCCGTCCGTAGAACAGGCGAAGGTCAAATGCATCGGCCAGGTTCTTGTTTTGGGCGGTATTATGGGTGTTATACCAGATGTATTTTTTAGGATCGCTTCTGAAAAGTCTTTCAACGTCTTTCCAGCGGAATGAGGCCACCGGAAGTTCCAGACCTGTTGCAGTTTGCTCTGCGGGAAGAACGATCGTCAGCGTTTGGATATCGTTGTACAAACGTGAACGTTTCTTGTCGAAAACCCAGTCTTCCTTCACTTCGAGAATGCTCAGCTGTTCGGGGAAATATTCTTCTTCCGTTGCTGCAAATTGTTGTGTTTCGAAAGAAGTGCTGTCCGGCTTAGGCTCTTCCACTTTTGGTTCTTCTTTGGCAACCTCGGTTTTAGCACCTTTTTTCGAAGATTTCTTTTTGGGAGGTCCCCATCCGTCATCTTCTACCACTTCTTCTTTCTTGGTATCCTTTTTAGCCGTGTTGCCCCATCCGTCATCTGCATTAGCAGCCTGCTTGCTCGGATCAGTTTTGGCTTTCGCATCCCAGCCGTCCGCTTTCGCCGGTTCTCCGAAACCCGCCGCTATTTCCTCGGCAGAGAGTCCCGCGGTTTGGTTAGGGATCAGGATGCGTTTATGAAGTTCTTCACCAGTGATTTTGGTTGCGCAGGAATCGTTTACATAGGCGTCGATCAGTCCTGCTTTCGCCGCATCCAACAAGTAGCGTGTGATCTCATTGTTTTTAGAGAACATGGAAATGTTCTGCTTTTCTTTCAAATCGACCCGTCTCCAGAGCGTTCTTTTCATCATCACGTCACCGTCGGAGATGGGGCGTGATGAGAACTGATTCGCAGTCGAATCCTCTTTTTCCTGCGCAAATGTGGCAGTACTTGCAAGAGACAGCGACAGCAAAGACCATGCAATCGTTTTTCCGTTCATTCTTCTCATATCATACATAATGTTGTATTGTCCAATCAACGACTAAATGCCTGCGATTAGTATAGCGTAACTTGTCTGATTTGGTTACCCATTTCAACGTCGCTCACAGCACCCTTGAAGTTCTGGCGTTCTACTTTCAGGATCGAAATTACATAGCGGTCACCAGGCTGTGCTTGCTGTGCCAGAGACGAGATAGATCCGCCTCCGCCATTCAATGTAACACCACCGATGCGTCTGTTGTTACGTGCAAGTGAAATTTCAACCTGCGACACGCGGAACTTAGCGTCCTCAGGCGAGAAGTTTTTGAAACTCTCGTCAGGCACGGCGATAATCTGAATGCTTCTGGCTCCGGATGCAGGCGCGCCTCTGCGCTCGTCGAACGGAGCACCGTTCACGCGCACTTCCAGCGATGGTTTCGGAACGCGGTTTACTTTAAATGGCTCCGAACCCAGCACGTTACCCGCATTGCTTACGGTAATGTTCAGGCTGGATTTGCTTGGTACAATGGTAAATTTACCTTTTTGTCCGCTGTTGATAATTTCGCCACCGTCCGTCGAGAAGCTAGGTGCCCAAAGCGCACCCAATGCAGGGCTCTGGATGCTCAGCTTATTAGCGCAACCCAGGTACAATGGAGGCAATGTTCCTGTCTCGATCTGGTAAGAAGGCTTCACGACGAAGTATTCCTGCGTCATCGTGTAAGTAGTGTCTTTGCCGGATGGGGTAGGGATGGTGATCTGTCCGCGAAGCTCTCTTTTTGCCAGACCTTCTGCATTATATCCGCCACCTTGTGCAGTAAACTCGATTACACCGACACCGTTTTCAACTTTCACAGGAGAACCGTTCAGGCTCATGCGGGGAGTGATACCCGACGCCGAAGCCGCGATGAACATTTGTCCTTTGAATTTGGTACCTGCTACCACTGTTTTGGCATCTGCACTTACCATCGCCAACACGCGGTCGAACTTGATGTCCGCAGCACCTACTTTGCTCGCGAGGTAGTTCAGCACTTCGCCTTCCATACGACGAACGTCGGTTTGTTTCTGGCTCAATACGGCCAATGCCGCTGCAACGGGAGTCGATTCGAAGTTCAGCTCGGCGAAGTCTTTATTGCGTTGGTCTTTGTTACCTTTTGCAACCGGATCTTCGCGGCCGTCCAGTGCGAGGCCGGCGAATTTGTTAGGGGAAACCTTATTCAGTTCCGCCACGTAGCCGTTCAGGGTTTTTTGGAGCTCGTAAGCTTTACCTCTTTTGCCTACGCCGATCATCATTTCACCTACTTTGGTTTCTTCTTCAGGATTTTTGATCGCACCCTCTTCGTTGAAACCGCCGCCGGCTCTGGTGATGATCTCCTGTTTCAGTGCATTGAGCTGGTTATTAATGTCTGATGTAACCTTGCGAACCTGTTCGGCTTCTTTGATGACAGCCACGTCCGCAGCCCGGTTTCCGGACTTTTCAACCGCTGCCTTGATTTTAAGTACCGTTTCCTGATTGATTTTGTTAGCTGCTCCGGAGGATAATTCCAAAGAATTGTTCAGTAGGATGAATTTCTCGATGATAGCTGAGCTTACCTGCAATGCGAGCATCGCCGTGAGCACCAGATACATCATTCCAATCATCTTTTGACGGGGTGTTTCTTTTCCACCTGCCATATTGTTGTGTAATCAGTTTTCAGTGATTGAATTATTTAACTAATAACAACGACTCTGTAACCCCGACGGGCAGTCCCACAGATTTACAGAGTCATTGCCTGAGCGCTGTTACGCATTGCCGCCGCGCATGGCAGTCAGCATGTTTCCGTAGATGCCGTTCAATGAAGAGATATTGTTGGTCAATCTCGACATTTCGCTCTTGAATACTTGTGATTCCTTCGTGGCATCGGCCATGTTTTCCATCGCGGCGGTAAGGTTGCCGTAGAAAGCGTTCATGGCTTTCAGGTGTTTGGTAGTGTCCTGCAATTCCAGTTCGTACACTGCATTCAATGCACCCATGTTTTTGGTGATCTGCTGGAACTGGTCGCGGTACGACTGTGCATCTTTGGTAGCATCGGCCATCGAAGTCATCGCGTTGATCGCTACGCCGTAAGACTTGTTCATGTCGCTGATCGCGGTTGAAGCAGTTTTTACGTTTCTTGCGTAATCGTTGGTAGCAACGGTCGCGTCGGTAAGGTCGGTGATTTTGCCCACAGTTTCAGACAGGTTTCTGAAACCTTTGCCCAGGCTGTCAAAGACGTCGGGAGACAACTTCGCGTTGTCGAGCATGTTATCGAGCTTGGCAGTGATATTGCTGCTTGGAGCGGCGTTTCTTGAAATTGCAGGGCCTGAATAATCGTCTGCAAGCTCAGGGTAAACGCGAGTCCAGTCTGGTTCCTTGTCAACAGATTGCGTGAGTGTTTGCAATGCATAGAGCAAGAAGATGAGAACCTCGGTTCCCAAACCTGCTGTAAGCATCGGGCCGCCTCCTTCCCAGTGCTGGATTTTAAATAGAGCTCCTAAAATTACGACGGCAGCACCCGCACTGTATATTGTTGGTACTAGTTTATCCCAAAAAAAATTAGGTCCGCTACTCTTAGCCATGTGAATTGAAATCGGTTACAGTGAAAAATTATAGTAAGTAAAGTGTTAGATTGATTCGGGCAGATCGTAAAAAAGAAGCAGTGTATAGACGCTGCTTCTTTTTAAGTGAAAGTCTTGATTAACGACGGGCACGAGCTCCTCCGCGGTCGTTGACGTTATCCATCACGCAACGGAAGCCGATGAATGCGCGGGTTTCTGTTTCGAATTCGTAGGTCCGGGTACCGGTTTGCAGGTAGTAAGCGATATCTTTCCACGATCCGCCTTTTACTACTTTGCGTGGTTCGTTCGGGTCGTTGTATTGCGGGTTCATATCCCACACGATCGCCGTTGCATTATCGGTATAAGCGTCGGAAGTCCATTCTGCTACGTTTCCGGCCATGTTGTACAAGCCGAAGTCGTTAGGATTGTAGGCGTTTGCCGGGCCTGTGTAAGGATAGCCATCGGCATCGTAATTACCGCGCTGCGGTTTGAAGTTCGCCAGGAAGCAGCCCTTTGCATTCATGGTGTAAGGGTTACCCCAGGGATATTTCGCAACGGCACGTCCGCCTCTTGCAGCCCATTCCCATTCAGCTTCTGTCGGCAGACGGAACCCTGTTGAGTTGAACTGACCTTCTTTGTTCTGGAAGTCGTGGAGCAGGTTCGTGCGCCATTTTGAGAAGTAGGTAGCGGCTACCCAGCTCACGCCCACCACAGGGTAGGTATCAAAGCCAGGGTGCTGATAATAGTATTCTACGAATGGATCGCCATTGGAATAAGCAAAGTCTTTTTTCCAAACGGTAGTATCGGGATAGTACTTGGCCATGATTTCTTCCTCACCGAGTACGGATACGGAGTCAACCAGCAGCGCGTTCACGAACTGACGATATTCGTTGTTGGTGATCTCAGTATCATCCATGAAGAATGAGCTGATCGTCACGCGGCGGTTCATGTTGTTCATGGAGGAAGCGATGTCTTCGTCAGCCTGGCCCATCACAAAAGAACCTGAGGGGATCACAACCATCCCTGCCGGAGTGGTCTGCTTAAATCCCTTACGGGCAGTAGCAGTGATTTCACCGTTTTGAATACCGCTTTCTTCTTTTCCTCCCTTGCCAAACTTGCTTTTGAGAAAACCGCAGCTTTGCAAGAGCATTATTGCGGCTACCAGAAGCAGGCTTTTGACTCCATCCCGATAGAACACTTTCACATTCATAGTGGTTTTGTAAATTTTGATAATAAAATGCTAGCCTAAAAACGTCAACGAATGATATCTAGTATACTTGAAATAAAACAAAATGTGAACGCCTGCCAGAATAAGTACCGGTTGATTTCGCTGGGGAAATCGTCACGGATCAGTTACTAAATCAGGTGTTTATCGACTTAACGTAAGAATAATGCAATTGGTATGGAAGCCGAACATTTTACAAATATAAATCAAAGTTTCGCAAACTGATTCACACGAGTTACCAAGAGGTCCGGAAAAAGCGTCGATTTGACATCCAATTCTTGGATTTTTAATAATTTGATGATAAAATATTAATATATCTCAAACGTTTGGTTACACGTGTTTAAAAACGGAACCTTGGCGTGCGGATAGGCGCCTTTTTGCCCAATTTCGGCGAAGGCAGCGCATATGAAAGCATTACTTCGAAGGAAGAAGGCGATTTGGCTTTGTTGCCGCCCACAACCATGTCGTATGCCCCCGAGAGCCGCAGCGACTGATCGGCGAGCAGATAAATGCCGCCCATGATGATGAAGTAGGTATCCTGCTGCCGGTAGGTCCCCCCGATCCAGTAGCGTTTGTTGTAAGTTACAGTTGCACCACCTTCGACCGACACCGTGCTGATATCCGATTTTACGAGTACAATCGGCTGAATGTCCAGCAGGTAGCCCAGTTCGAGGTTTACACCCGCATTGAAATACAGCGTCCGCGGAAGTGGGTTGGTGCCTGTTTCGGAGCCGAGCTGGTATTTGGGTTTCAAAAAGTGGTTCAGCGAGAGGCCTGCGTAGAATGTCTCGTTTTCATAACGTGCGCCGACGGAAAAATCCGGATTGATTTCAGCAATTGTACCGGTTTGGATCAAAGGATCGTCCGGGTCGCGGGCGCGGAGTTTGCCGTAGTCGATGGCCTGGCGGAACAGTCCCGCGCTCACACCTACGCCCAGTTTGCCGCCGCCCAGCGGAATGTGATAGGCAGCCGAAAGTTTAAAATCCTGGTCAGTTCTCGGGCCGCTTTTATCATTCAACGCATAGAACCCGATACCGAAGTTCTTGATAGGCATGCTGAACGAAAACATTTGAGTGGAAAGCGCACCGCCCTCGTCGACATTAGTGCCCTGGTAACCTGCATATTGCGTCCGGTGCGTGAGCTGGAATTTCGTGAAACCGTCGGAGCCGGCTGCGGCTGGGTTCAGATAAAGCTGGTTGAGCGAGAATAAGCTGAACTGCGCGTCCTTCTGGGCAATGGCGCAGAGCGGCATGAATAGCATTAATGCAAAGAGCCGGATATGTCTGGTACTTCGAGTGGTAAAGGTCAAAGTCATGCCGCAGGAGTAGATTTAAGGATCACGCTGATATGCTTTCGGATTTAGATTGATAACGCATATTGCTCAAAAAAATTGATATAAACATGAAAAAGCCCCGGATTTTTTCCGGGGCTTTTCTTGCCTTTCCAGGGCTGTTTATACGTTGTTTGCCTTGCGGATGTACAGGTCGAGTGCGCCTGTCATCGAAGGGGCGTTGGGCAGCGGCGCCTGAATGTCCAGCTTTAACCCTGCATCCTCCACCGCCTTGGCAGTAGTAGGACCGAACGCCGCAATGCGGGTATTGTTCTGTTTGAAATCGGGGAAGTTATCAAAAAGTGACTTGATTCCCGACGGGCTGAAAAACGCGATGATATCATAATACACATCTTCCAGATCCGATAGGTCCGACGAAACCGTCTGATACATAGTCGCTTCCGTGAAGTGGAATTCTTCGGTATCAGCAAACTCGGGGATGTCGTTCTTTCTAACATCGGAGCAAGGGTACAAAAACTTCTCCTTTTTGTGCTTGCGCATCAGCTCAATCAGCTCCGCGGCAGTTTTCGTGCCTGTAAAGATCTTTCTCTTGCGGATCACGATGTATTTCTGAAGGTAGTTGGCGGTTTGTTCCGAAATACAGAAATACTTCATCGTTGCAGGAACCTCTACACGGCCTTCGTTACAAATGCGGAAAAAATGGTCGATCGCGTTCCGGCTGGTGAAAATAACGGCCGTGTGGTCCAGGATGTTAACTTTTTGCTTCCGAAAGTCTTTATAGGAAACTCCGTCGACCTGGATAAATGGGCGGAAATCAACCTTGATATTATACTTTCTGGCTAATTCGTAATAAGGTGAATTCTCGTCTGCTGGTCGGGATTGACTTACTAAAAGGCTGGTTACTTTTTTAAGCCTGTCCTGATCAAAATTGATGGTATCACTCATGTATAATCCTCATTAGTTTATTCCCAGATCACCTTTCCTGATTACAAAGCAAACTTCATACTCACGATGAGTGGGATTATTTCGATGACACAAAGGTAAGAAAATAAATAGAGATTAATCAACGAGCCGGCCGGCTTGGCTACAACATACAGACCCACAAACCGGGCCAAATAGAAAAACAGGAACGGTAACAATACGTAAGGCCTGCTTGCTTCCAGCCAGTTGATATGATTGGAATACAACCCGAAAATGACCAGAAAAATAAGCGCGTAAAAGAGGTACGACGACTGCACGATTTTGATAAAAACAATGTCGACCTGCTTGTCCAGATTGAGCATATTCCCCGCCAGGACCATGAAAACGTACTTTGCGTAGATCAGCAGGAAGAAGATCAGCGTGAGAATGCAGAAATCGCCGAGAATTTGCAGCGTATTGGTTTTTTCGGATAGTATGGTGCTGACGGAGAACAGGTTAAGCCTGTTGATCGACAGGTAAATGACCGTAAAGCTCATCATCATCGAACTGATCACGACGAAGAAGATTACGGTGTTGCTGTAAGGCTTGTTGATCTTCGATAACTGATCGCGCGGGTCGTTGTTGAAAAATTCGATAGGATTTATCAAACGGATAAACGACAGCGGATTCAGGTTGAAAATCCAGGCATTCAGGATCAGGATGATGATCAATGCGATGCCCGCAAATGTGCCAAACGGCGTGAAGGGAATCGGCTTGATGTTGATGAAACCCGAACGCGCCGGGGCGATGGTTTCCGAATCGGTTAGCTTTTTCTTGTTGCAAATGATGACGGTTTTGTCGCCAATGCCCGGACTGCCGTAAAGCGTCAGCAGTAGCTCGTCTTTGCGGTAAACGCGGTAAAGGCTGTCGAGATTGAGCTCCCGCCACTGGCCGGGTTCAATGCGGCTTTGCAATGCACCTTCCAGGAAAAGATAGCTTTCGTCTTCGGAATGGACCAGGAGCGAATACCGCCTGTTTTTGACCAGATCAATATAGAGGCTCGCAAACCGCGTGCCTTCGTTGATACCTTGCGAAAAAGGGACGTAGTTTTTGTAGTTTTCGTTATAAATCAGCCAGTCGTCCTGGTAGTTATAAACAGGAAAGAATTGGCTTGGCGGGTTCACTTTGGCCGCGCCGTGCGCGGATGTGCCCAACAAGCCGATTGCCGTGACGAAAGCCCAAAAAAAAGCGTAAAATATGGACTTCATTGTACAAAAAAGGCTGGGTTTCCCCAGCCCTTTGATCAAAGTCAGTTAGCAATGATTATTTCTTACCCAGTGCGAGCAGCATCGTTTCACCGATCAATGCAGGTGATTCGGCCACGAAAATGCCGGATTCCTTCATGATGCGGATTTTCGCTTCGGCAGTATCGTCGGCGCCGCCGATGATCGCACCCGCGTGGCCCATACGACGTCCTTTCGGAGCAGTTTGGCCGGCGATGAAGCCTACAACCGGTTTTTTGTTGCCGGTAGATTTAATGTATGCAGCAGCGTCTGCTTCCATGCTTCCGCCGATCTCGCCGATCATCACGATCGCCTCGGTTTCGTCGTCATTCATCAAAAGCTCAACGGCTTCTTTGGTAGTAGTACCGATGATAGGGTCACCGCCGATACCGATGGCCGTTGTCTGGCCCAGTCCGGCGCGTGAAAGCTGATCTACCGCTTCGTAAGTAAGCGTTCCGGATTTCGAAACCAGACCGATCGTTCCTTTTTTGAAGATAAAGCCCGGCATGATACCTACCTTACATTCTTCCGCAGTGATGATACCAGGGCAGTTGGGGCCGATCAGGCGCGTGTTTTTGCCTTTGATATATTCTTTTGCCTGCATCATATCCTTGGTAGGAATACCTTCGGTGATACAAACGATCACGCCGATACCAGCATCAGCAGCTTCCATGATCGCGTCGGCAGCGAAAGCCGGTGGAACAAAAATGATCGAAACGTCTGCACCGGTAGCGCGTACGGCAAGGTCAACTGTATTAAAAACAGGTCTTTCCAAATGAGAAAGCCCACCTTTGCCAGGCGTAACACCACCTACGACATTCGTACCGTATTCAATCATTTGCTGGGCGTGGAAAGAGCCCTCCGAACCGGTAAATCCCTGAACTATAATCTTGGAGTTTTTATTAACTAAAACGCTCATGTTGGTAAATCAGTTTTTTCGGTAAAAGTAGGACGAAAACCACGAAGTAGCAAAATGTAGGCATAATTTGTAAATTGCTTTTTTGACATCATGATGGCTGTTTATGAACATATTTCTGAATCCGCATATATTTTCTAACCTCGTTCTAACGATCACCAGTTTATTTGTCTTCCTCCGGTATTTCAGGCAGCAGCCGGTTTTGATCCGCTGGCTCTGGGGGATTTTCTTCGGCAGCATTGCGCTGGCTGCATTCACCGATTTCCTGTTTTATGCCGGTGTGGAAGGGCTAGGGCTGGTGAAGGAGGTGGTGATGGCTGGGGAGATGACGCTCGGTGCAATGTGCCTGGTAACCGCCTCCTGGTGTCTGATCATGCGCTACGACAGCGGCAGGTTCCTGTTCTTCTCGACCGTGGGGCTGGGGGCATTGCTGCTCTATTGCATTACCTGGTTCCGGGTGGAATATGTGGGGCTGATCATTAAGGCATTTTGTATTCTGGTAACATTGCTCATCTCCTGCGTGGGCCTTGCCAACCGCCAGAAGAGCGCATTATGGACGCTTTTTTCGATGATGCTGCTGGCGCTTTCGACCAAGTCGGGCAAGCTGCCGCTGCCGATGGACCCGGTGGATATCAATCACTATATGATGGTGTTATCCGTGATTTGCGTGGGCCGCGCGGTGCGGGACCAGTACAAGATCCTCTTTTAAGTTCAAACAAATGTTAATGGATTATATTTTTCAGAACGCGCGTCGTAAATTGCACCAGTTAAATCTTAACCAAACAAGTTTACTAATACTCATAATATGAAAACGACCAAGTATGGCGTAATGCTTCTGGCCTCAGTTCTGGCTTTCGGAGCAGTTACATTGAACCCTGTTTCGGCTGAAACATCTCCTGCGAAAGAGGTTGCAAGCGATGTGAAGCAAGCTAAGGCGATCGTGATCAAAGGAAGTGACGCAATGCAGTTCGACCTGAAAGAGATCAAAGTGAAGGCGGGACAAAAAGTGAAGCTGACGCTGACGCATTCAGGTAAACTTGCAAAAGCTGCTATGGGCCACAACTGGGTACTGCTGAAACCAGGCACAGACGTAGCTGCATTCGGCTCGAAAGCGGCTGCTGCCCGTGAAACAGAATACATTCCTGCATCAGAGAAAGCCAGCATCATCGCGCATACCAAACTGGTAGGCGGTGGCGAAAGCGATACGATCGAGTTCACAGCTCCTGCAAAGGGCACTTATACTTACGTTTGCAGCTTCCCGGGCCACTACGCCCTGATGAAAGGCAGCTTCATCGTTGAATAAGCGAAACTGATATTTTATACAAAAGGCGTCTCCGTTCGGTGGCGCCTTTTCTGTTTCTATATTTCGGCCAACTGCTTCTCGATCAGCTCGATCACCTCCGGTCGGTCCCATTGTGACGCGCCTATTTCTTCGGTGAGGATTTTGCCTTTATAGATAATGTAGGTGCGCGGGATCGCATTGCCGTCGAGTGCCGAAGGGTAGGGGCCGGCGTACTGGTAAAAAGGCAGATCGTAGCCTTTGCGCGCGACGAAGGGGTTCACAGTTGCGGCGTCTTCGTCGGAAATGATGTAGAATGCGACCTTGCTATGGTCTTTGTACTTGTTATAAAGCGTCTGAATGCTCGGCATCTCCATATTACACGGCCCGCACCAGGTAGCCCACACGTTCACAAAGGCGATTTTGTTTTCATCCATAGCCACCTCTTTGCCGGTAAGGTCGGTGAGCGGCAGGTACACCGATTCCGGCGCTGCTGGCGCTTCCGACAGCACGGGCTCAGGAACGGCAGGGGATTTGAAAAATACAAAATAAACAGCCGCACCCGCCATCAGCAGCAGGAGAACGAGCGATACTTTTTTGGTGGTTGAAGACATAACTGGTGTAGTTCTGGTGAATGGATGTGGATAGGAGCCATTCCAAAAATAGGGCTTTTCTTTTTTTGATGCTGACTCGGAATTTGAATACTTTTATACACTATTTAAAAAACATTGATTTGAGGAAAAGGTTTACTTTCATGAGACTTCAATTTACTGGCATTTCATTTCTCCTTGCACTTGCTTTCTATTGCCCCGCCTTTGCACAACGTTCTGCAGCCGAGTATTTCGAAGACGGTAATACCAAAGCCGGTACAGGCGATTTCAATGGGGCCATGCAGGCATATACCACGGTGATTTCCATGAATCCCGACCACGCGCCCAGCTATTTCAACCGCGGGCTTGCCAAGGCCAATCTCAAAGATTACCGCGGCGCGATGGGCGATTACGACAGGGCCATCGAGCTGAATCCGAAAGAAGCGCTTTATTATCAAAGCCGTGGTGTGAGCAAAAGTTTGCAGGACGATTACCGTTCGGCCATTGACGATTATTCCAAGGCCATCGAGCTGAACCCGGAAGAGCCCAAAGCCTATTATAACCGCGGCGTGAGCTATGCTAAACTGAAAAATCACCGCAATGCGCTCGTGGACCTCGACCATGCATTGTCGCTGAACCCCGACGAGCTGGCGGCATTGTATGCAAGAGGCAATTGCAAACAGGATTTGCAGGAATATGCCGGCAGCCTCGCCGATTTTACCAGGGTAATTGAGCTAAGTCCCAAACGCACAGGTGCCTATGCCGGCAGAGGCCTCGCAAAGCTGGAACTGGGCGATTACCAGGGTGCCGCCGCCGATTTCACCCGCGCCATCGAACTCAGTCCCAACGACAGCGAATACTACAATAACAGGGGCCTGGCCAAAACCAAACTGGAAGATTTCCAGGGCGCGATCCTCGATTACGACAAAACCATCCAGCTCGACGCCGAAAACTATAATGCCTACTACGGCCGCGGCTTCGCAAAAGGAAAGCTCAACGACCCGCGCGGTGCCATCGCCGACCTGTCGAAAGCCATTGAAGTGAAAAATGCCTATACCGGCGACCCAAAAAAGAACGCTTACATTGGCAAGATCAACAAAGAGAAACTCGACGAGCTGCGCGACCAGGTGCAGACGAACATTAAAATCGACAAACTCACGAACGAGCGCGCGGAAGCGTATTATGCACGCGCAATCGCGAAGTCGAAAGTAGGGGAATTAAAAGGTGCGCTGGCCGACCTTACCATCGCCGTGGAGCTCAGTCCAACCTATTCCAATGCCTACTTCTCCCGCGCCATGATCCGTTCGGCAGCGGGGGACCAAATGGGCGCCGTGCTGGACTTCACCAGCTCCATCAAACTCCGCTCCGATTATCCCGAAGCTTATTATTTGAGGGGGATCGTGAAAAATAGCCTGGGAGAAATCAACGACGGCTGCCTTGATTTGAGCAAAGCCGGAGAGCTGGGATATCAGCAAGCCTACAAAGTGATCGGTGCGTATTGTAATTAAGGGAGACGGGAGGAGGGAGAAAAGGGAGGAAGGGTTGCCTTAAGAGCATTCCATCCTCCCTTTCTTCCATCCTCCCTTTTCTCCTTCTTCCCTATTT
Organism: Dyadobacter fermentans DSM 18053; assembly: GCF_000023125.1. Classification (NCBI taxonomy): domain Bacteria; kingdom Pseudomonadati; phylum Bacteroidota; class Cytophagia; order Cytophagales; family Spirosomataceae; genus Dyadobacter; species Dyadobacter fermentans. Next base: position 3,572,314 of record NC_013037.1, on the reverse strand, counting down.
AGCTTTTTTCAAATTTTCTGCCACTTTATCCCAGTTCACCACATCCCAGAATGCCTTTACATAATCCGGGCGTTTGTTTTGGTAGTGCAGGTAATAGGCATGCTCCCAAACATCAATGCCGAGAATGGGCGTGCCTTTGAAATCGGAAACGTCCATGAGCGGGTTGTCTTGGTTGGGCGTGGAGCCTACTGCGAGTTTTCCGCCTTTGGCCACCAGCCATGCCCAGCCCGAACCGAAGCGGGTAGCCGCCGCCTTGCCGAATTCTTCTTTGAATTTCTCAAATGAACCGAACTGACCGTTGATCGCGTCGGCTACGGCGCCGCTGGGGGCTGCTGCTTTTTTGGGGCCCATTACTTCCCAGAAGAAAGTGTGGTTCCAATGGCCGCCGCCGTTGTTGCGGATGGCCGCGGGTGCTTTGCTCACTCCTTTGATGATATCTTCGAGGGACTTTTTCTCCCATTCGGTGCCTTTTACAGCGTCGTTCAGATTTTTGATGTATGCAGTATGGTGCTTGCCGTAGTGGATTTCCATCGTCAGTTTGTCGATGCTCGGTTCCAATGCGCCGAAGTCGTAGGGAAGCGGGGCTTGCTTGAATGGAGCGGTTTCCGCGAGTATGCTGCCGGATGTTTGCGCTACTCCTGCAAATGATTGTTCAGCCAATGTGCCAACAGTGAGTGCGCTGCCGGCGAGTGTCCGCAAAAAGTCTGTTCTATTCATAATAGTACATTAGGTGTTTAGTGTTAATCATAAGCCACCCGGCTTACAATGCTGCGGCCAAGTGTGATCTCGTCCGCATATTCGAGGTCGCCGCCTATGGGAATACCTCTCGCGATAGTGCTTATTTTTACGCCCAGGGCTTTGAGCCTTTTTTGAAGGTAAAATGCGGTGGTGTCGCCTTCCATTGTGGGGCTGAGCGCTAGTATCACTTCCCGAACGGCCTCGTCGCCTTCCTTTTTTTCTATCCTCGACATCAGCGAATCGATTTCCAGATCCGACGGGCCGATGCCCTCCAAAGGCGAAATAATGCCTCCGAGCACGTGATAAAGGCCCCGGTACTGGTTCGTGGATTCGATCGCCAGGACGTCGCGCGTGTCTACCACCACGCAAATGGTGGCTTGGTCGCGCTTGTTATTGCTGCAAATGTTGCAAAGCGTATCGTCGGCGATGTTGTGGCAGCGGGAACAGTAGGTGGTTTTGGTGCGCATGTTCAGCAGTGCATCGGACAGCGAGCGCGTTTGCTCTTCATCCCTTTTCAGCAAATGCAGTGCCAGGCGCAATGCGGTTTTTTTGCCTATTCCCGGGAGACGGGATATTTCGGCTACGGCTTCCTCAATAAGACGTGAGGGATAGTTCATGAGAAGATGCTGAGTGTTGATGATGCTTTGCGGTGGCTGGGCAGCTTAGTGCACCTCCGCTGAAATGCCTCTCCGGCAAATTTCGTTCCGCATCCCGGCCAGCTCCTCAAAAGACCCTTCTTTCACGGAGCATTTGCCTTTGTAATGGATAATGATCGTACATTGTTCGGCTTGCTCGCTGGTGTGGCCACAAACTTCTACTAGCGTGTCGATCACCCAATCGAAGGTATTCACGTCGTCATTGTAGATCACGAGCTTTTTAATGTCGGTAGCTACGGTTTCTTCCAGAATCTCCAGCTCTGTATCTGTGAGCGCTTGCATAACAATCAAATTTCTGTTTGATTAGCAAATCTAATTAAAAACGGAGACTATCCGAAGCTTTTAAGCGCCTTTTAATCCACTCCTGAATCCCCAAAAACCACTTTAATGAACCCTTACATATCCCTTCTGATCCTGGTGGTTTATTTTGGAATGCTAATCACAGTGTCCATTTATACGGCCAGGGGAGCGGATACCAACACATTTTTCACCGCCAACCGGCAATCGCCGTGGTACCTGGTGGCGTTCGGGATGATAGGCACCTCGCTGTCGGGGGTCACGTTCGTTTCGGTGCCGGGTGCAGTGGTGAATATCCAGTTTTCGTATTTTCAGGTGGTGATCGGGTACATTCTCGGTTACCTGGTAATCGGTACGGTGCTGATGCCGCTTTATTACCGGCTCAACCTCATTTCCATCTATTCCTACCTCGAACAGCGCTTTGGTTTCTGGTCGTACAAAACGGGTTCAGGGTTTTTCCTGCTTTCGCGCACCATCGGTTCGGCGGTGCGGTTGTACGTCGCCGCGCAGGTTTTGCAACTCGCATTGTTCAAGCCGCTGGGCATTCCGTTTGAAGTTGCCGTGGCCATTACAATTTTCCTGATCTGGATTTATACCTTCAAAGGAGGCGTAAAAACGATCATCGTTACGGATACCCTGCAAACATTTTTCCTCATTACCGCGGTGGTCCTCACGATCATACTCGTTTCCAAAGAGCTCAACATCGACGGCCTGGGCGGAATCTGGACGACCGTTCAAAAAAGCGACTATTCACAAATATTTTACTGGGATACGAATGATCCCAAAAACTTCTTCAAACAGTTTTTTGCGGGCGTTTTCATCGCCATTGTCATGACGGGACTGGATCAGGACCTGATGCAGAAAAACCTGACTTGCAAAAACATCGGCGAAGCGCAGAAAAACATGTTCTGGTTTGTGGTGGTGCTGGTGATCGTGAACTTCCTGTTCCTGTCGCTTGGTGCGCTGCTCTACGTATATGCAGAGGCGCAAGGCATCCCTGCGCCGACGAAAACCGACGATTTTTACCCGATGCTGGCATTGAACCACCTCGGGCTGGTAGTGGGCATCACGTTCCTGCTCGGCATTACCGCCGCAACCTACGCCAGCTCCGATTCGGCGCTTACCGCCCTTACGACCGCTTTCTGCATTGATTTCATGAATATTGAAAAGCGTCCGGAAGAAAAACGCGCTTCGATCAAGTTCTGGGTGCACGTCGGCTTTTCCGTGATCTTCTACCTGGTAATCCTGATATTCAACAGGATGAATAATAAGGAAGTGATTACGGCGGTGTTCGATCTGGCGGGTTATACTTATGGGCCGCTGCTGGGGCTATTCGCATTCGGCGCATTCCTGAAAAGGCCTGTCAAGGACCGGTTCGTTCCCATTGTTTGTATTCTCGCGCCAGTGATTACTTACGTGATCAATGACCATTCGGCCGAGTGGTTCAATGGGTATAAGTTTGGGTTTGAAAGGCTCATTATCAATGGGTTAATTACTTTCATAGGTCTTTGGCTGCTGCACGATCGGAACGGCCGGCGCTATGTTGCGCAGGCTTAGCGGACGGTGTAAAAATTAAGATTCATTTTCCCCGGGACCGGTTACACAATCTCGGGTATTTTTCTTGTATATATCCAAAATAATATTAACTTTCTGATAAATCAGGCGTGCCCGTCATGCCACCTGATGGATGTTTCATTGAAAGATTGAGTGGGTTAATTATTTAACAAACTAAACTTTTGCAGTATGAAAACACTGTCAGTCATTTTACTAGGCATTGTCCTGTGTGTTTCGTGCAAAGACAAAGCCGCGGAGGAGGAAGCCGCCCGTCAGGCAAACCTCGACAAGGAAAAACAAGCCATTAAAGCAGTTATAGAAAATGAAACGAAGTCGTTTTTCGCCCGGGATTTCAATGCCTGGAAGTCGAATTATGCGCAAACCGACTATGCCTTTCAGGCTTGGAGCAATGATGACGGCACTTTCGATTCCAATGTAGGTTGGGCGGATATCAACAAGCAGGTGGGCAAGTACATCCAGGCCAACCCCGAGCCGGTTTCCAGTCACCCCATCGTGGAGCGAAAAAATATGATCTTCAAGTTTTACGACGACGACGTGGCCTACCTGACCTGGGATCAGTTCAATAGTGATAAATCCGAAAAGAATTTTCACCACAGCAAAGAGGTAAGGCTGCTCGAAAAGATCAATGGAGAATGGAAGATCGTGTGCGTTTCGGCATTCTGGGATTACAGGCATCCGATCCCCGCCAGCAGGCTTCCGATGATCCAGAAAATCGCCAATGAAAGCAGAGGAAAAATTTAAACCCCGTGCAACTTCCTGTGCCGTTTTAATGCGTTCGGTTTCAGGCACAAATGTTCGGTTCTGAACAGATTACTAACCGGACGTAAATGCAGGAAAAGTTTTTGAAAGTAATTGTAAGCTACTCATTATCAGTGTTATTAAGTGCGGATGTGCCGTGTTTTGGTTCATAGAAACCAAAATTGGCACATCCTTTTTTTATTTAAAGTCAACTGTGCGATTGTACAGAGCCAAACTTTAAATACTTATTAGCCATGAAAATTTCAATTGCTTCCATCCTGACCAGCGCCTTCGCGTTCACACTGTCGTTCACATCTTTCGCGGCAGACAAAAAGAAAAACAAAGAAGAGAAAGAGACGGCCGCCGTCACTTTCGACGCAGCGCTGTACAAAATCAGCGACACCAATAAAGTACGCTTGTCGGTTGATAAAAGTCAAAATGAAAGACTCCGCGTAGTCCTGAAAGACAAAGCCGGAAGAATCTATTATTCAGAGGTGTACAATGAGCGCGACACGAAATACCGCCGGATTTTCAACCTCGACGAAATGGGCGACGGGACATACTATTTCGAGCTTTCGCACAAGAAAGACAAGAAGGTGAAAGAGGTAAATATCGAGAGCAGCAGCTCCAAAATGATCTCCCTGCAATGATTGCCGAGTATATAAAAAATCCCGGTCCTCGAAAGAAGGCCGGGATTTTTTATGTCAAATGAGCTCTTTTTCCGGGTCCCAAAAAACCTTATCCCAGTCCATGATCCGATTGTTATCCACCTTCACGCCTTCGCTTTCGAGCCTCTCCTGCATGGTGGTGGGCGTTTCGAAAAGCTGGCTGGCGCTTAGCTCGCCGGCTTTGTTCACCACACGATGGGCGGGAATGTCGTGTTCCTGATAGCTGCTGCCCATGGCCCAGCCTACCTGTCGCGCGCCGCGCTTTTGCCCGAGGTAAGCAGCAATGGCGCCATAAGAAGTAGCGCGACCGACGGGGATTTGCCTTACAACGTCATAAACGTCGTTGAAAAAGTCATTCCCCTTTTTCATGCCCGTTCGCGCGTGATTGCTGCCTTTCGTCGATTTCGTCTGAAAGCTGGCGGTACCAGTCTTCGCCGTAGGCACGGATCAGCGGGTCTTTCAGGAATTTATAAACAGGAACTTTCAATTGCTGGCCGAGGCTGCAAGCCGGGCTGCAAATTTCCCAGCGGTCGTAGTTGAGCGCGTGGTATTGCTCGTATTTGGTAACTCTAATGGGATACAGATGGCACGAAATCGGCTTTTTATAGCTGATCTTGCCATTGTTGTAAGCTTCTTCAATAGCGCATTTGAGAATGCCTTTCTGATCGTAAATGGCGTAGGCGCATTCGCGGCCGTTGATGATTGGCGTTACGTAGTCGCCGTCCCAGTCTTTGGTCCAGGTACCTTCGGCGGCGATCACTTTTTTGCCGGCTTCGGTGAGGTAGGGCTCTACCTGGGGGTATATTTCATCGAGAATAGCGAGCTCGTCCTCGTCCAGCGGGGCGCCGGAATCTCCTTCCACACAACATGCGCCTTTGCATTTGTCCAGATTACAGACAAACTCCTGGTCTTCGATGTCGTCGCTAATGCACGTATTTTCAATGAGAATCATAATGGGAACAGCCTATTGCTGAGGTATTTTGAGTTTTTGTCCCACCATAACACTATTTCCGGACATATTGTTTAATTTCTTGATGTCCTCCACATTGGTATGGTATGTCTGGGCAATGCGGAAGAGCGTTTCGCCGGGCGCCACGGTGTGCGTTTGCGTGCCGGAAGGCTGGCTTGCGGAAGCTGCTTCACCGCCCTCACCTTTCTTCACGCGCAGTTTCTGGCCCGATTTCAAGCGATCGGAGTCGGTCAGATTGTTCAGTTCGAGCAGTTCTTTGATGCTGATTCCGTAAGCCTTCGAAATGCTGTAATACGTTTGTCCGCTCTGTACGGTATGGAATTCGCTGCCGGGCGTTGCCGAAAGGCGCGTTTCTTCCTTGATCTCTTCAGGCGTTTTGAATGTCGAGGCTGGTGCCGGGCGCTCCACAGCCACTTTGGCCGGTGCTGCCGGTGCTTCGCCCGCTTTCGAAACGATCAATCGCTGGCCGGATACCAGCCGGCTCTGCGCGGTGCGGTTGTTGAGCGTCAGCAATTCGCGCAGGGAGAGGTTGTATTTGCTTGCAATGCCGAAATACGTGTCGCCCGACTGCACCGTGTGGTAGGCAGGTGCCGTGGATGAAGTGGTTACTGCTTTTTCTTCTGCATTGCTCCAATTTGCGGGCTCGCTTTCCTTTTTAGCGGGCGCTTCCTTCGCTGCTTCGGCGTCGCGTTCCGCACGCATGCGTGAGTACACCGAGCCGGACGACGCCGTAGTGCGCGTATCGTTTGGCGTAATTACCTTAGCCGGTGAACCGGGCTTGGCAACGGGCCTTTCTTCCTCCGCCGATTTGAATGTGCTGTTGGTATCGTCCTGTGTAATAATGACCACGCGGTCGTCATTAGGAGCAGGGGCATTAGGCGAAGTTTTGCCCGAAGGTTTGTACAAGCCTGCTGCGCTGCCGGCGGCATTGCCAGCCGCGGATGCCACGCCGGCAACCGTTGCACCGGCAACCGCTGCACTAGACGAGGTTCCGCCGGAAGTCGACGCGCCGGACGGTGACGACGCGACGGTCTCGGGCTCTTTCGCCGGGCTGTTTTCTGATTTTTCTACCAAAACCGGTGTGTATTTCTTACGTCCCGATGCATTGGCGGGGATGTTGTTGTTGGAGGCGGCAGGGGATGTGGTAGCCGATACCGGCGCCTTTTGCGGCACCACCGCGATTACCGAGTCCTTTTTAGCAGGCGAGGTCGGCTGCGGCGGGGCAATGATCTCGATCGGTTGTTTGCGCGGGCGCTTTTTGTTCAGGAAAAGCACCTGGCCGGTCTGGATAGGATAGTTGCGGCTGGTGGTGCGGTTGAATTTCAACAGGTTCACCAACCGGATACCATATTGCTGCGAAACGCTCAGCCACGTATCTCCGGGGCGTGCCACGTGCGAAGGAACGTCGGCTTTTTTACGCTTGCGCGAGAGGTAATATACTTGTCCGGGAACGAGCGGCATGTCAGCCAGCAGGTCGTTGTAGCGCATGAAACGCGGCGTGCGGATGCCTGCGGCTTTGGCCAGCGTTCGGGGCTGATCGCCTGCGCGGGCTTCGATACCCGGCAATCCATTGATCTCGTAAAGTGTAGGTGAATTAGGCTCGTCCAGCTGAACGGCCGATTTTTTCAAAACAGGATATCCCGTGTCCTCGTAAACGGACGCAACGGCGGTCTGGCGTGGTGGAAGCGACAGTTTTTCGCGCACGGACGCCACCTGATCCACCGGCACCGGCAATGTCACAAGGTATTCGCGGTCGTTCGGGATTTTATCGTCGTTGAGCCATCTGTTGTGGTTTTTCAATTCGGCGGCAGGCACACCCAGCGAGCGGGCAATGTCGTCCAGCGACTGGCCTTTACCGTAATCGGATTCCATCAACACAAAAGCATTCGGCGATTTGTAGCGCTCGATACCGGCTTCCAATGCAATCTTGTGGGCAAAAAACCGGAGCATATAGCGGTCGGTTTTGCTCGTAAGCGTTACCTCGCGTGCATAGGCCCAGCTCGCAGGAACTACTTTTTTAACACCGCCTGCACCCTGATAATAAGAATACAAGGTCGTTACCCAGTTGTTGAACTGCTGGTTGTTCTTTTTCAAATACCAGGCAGCCGCGTGCGTGGATGAGCTGATATTTTTTCTTTCATCGATGTCATTATCGACACGCAGGTTCAGTTCGCGCGCGGTTTCGGGCTTGAACTGCCAGTAGCCCACGGCATTGGAGCTCGAAACGACATCGGGGCGGAAGGAGCTTTCCTGTACCGCCAGGTATTTAAAGTCGATGGGCACTTCTTCGTCCATCAGAATGCCTTCCACGATCGGGAAGTGCATGATGGCGCGGTCCATTTTTTCTTCCCAGAATTTTTTATTCGACATCAGACTTTTGACGTCTTCCTCGATAATATCCTGCGCACCACGGTCGAATTTGACGGTAATGCCTCCGAAGGAGACGCTGGAAGGGATTTCGGGGGCCTGTGCAAAAACTGCATTGCTGGTCAGCAGCAGGGCGATAACAAAAGAGATGATGTTGTTAATGGGAGTTCTGGCCATAAAAAGTAAGATGCCTGACTATTGAGTACTATAATTTCTGAAGAATCATCAACCCGTCGCGGATTGGCAGCAGGATATTGGAAACCCGGGGATCTTCGTGGACCATCCGGTTGAAATCCAGCAAGGCCTGCGTGTCTTTATCAATCTTTTTCAACTGCTGAACGACTTTGCCGCTCCACAGCACATTATCGGCGATCAGGAAACCGCCCGTACGCACTTTGTCGAGACAGAGGTTAAAATAAGAAGAATAATTGATTTTATCAGCATCAATAAAAACGATGTCGAACGTATCCGTCAACCCTGGAATAATATCCAGTGCATTGCCTATCCGGTAGTCGATGTGCTCTTTAAAAGGGGTTTGGTCGAAATAGCTCCTGGTGAAGGTTTCCAGTTCTTCGTTGACGTCGATGGTGACGAGCTTTCCGCCTGGGTTGAGGCCTTCGCAGAGGCAAATGCCCGAATAGCCCGTGTAAGTGCCGATTTCCAGGATACGGTCGGGCCGGATCATCCTGGAAATCATTGAAAGGAACCGCCCCTGCAAATGCCCGGAGAGCATACGGGGGCTGAGAACGTTGGCGTGGGTTTCCCTGTTGAGGGATTTCAGCAATGCATTCTCAGCTTCCGTGTGGGCCGCGGAATATTCTTCGATTTCCTCTACCAAAAACTTCATTCGAATATGATAATGTGCTATTCCCGTGCCGATGCCTGTCAGGCATTGGCTACAATGCGTTCCAGATAAGTCCCGTAGCCACTTTTCAGCAATGGCCGGGCGATTTCCCGCAATTGTTCTGCATTAATAAAGCCCATGCGGTACGCGATCTCCTCAATGCAGCCCACTTTTAAACCCTGGCGCTCTTCGATTACCTGAACAAACTGCCCGGCCTGCATAAGCGACTGGAATGTGCCCGTATCGAGCCATGCCGTGCCGCGGTTGAGGACGCCCACTTTCAGCTTGCCGCGTTCGAGGTAAACCCTGTTCACGTCCGTGATTTCGAGCTCGCCGCGTGGCGATGGCGGAATGGTTTTGGCGATCTCGACCACATCGTTGTCATAGAAATACAAACCTGGCACTGCGTAGTTGGACTTCGGTGTAGCGGGTTTCTCTTCGATGGAGATCACATTGTTGGATTTATCAAATTCTACAACGCCGTAACGCTCCGGATCGTGTACCTGGTAGGCGAAGATCACGCCGCCTTCCGGGTCGTTGTTCGATTGAAGCAATGTCGAAAGGCCCGATCCGTAGAAAATATTGTCGCCCAGGATGAGCGCAACCTTGTCGTTGCCGATAAATTCTTCGCCGATAATGAATGCCTGCGCCAGACCGTCCGGGCTGGGTTGCACCGCGTAGCTGAACTGGCAGCCGAGGCGGCTTCCGTCGCCGAGCAGCTTTTCAAAATGCGGCAGGTCGTGCGGCGTCGAAATGATCAGGATCTCACGGATACCCGCCAGCATCAGGATCGAGAGCGGGTAATAAATCATCGGCTTGTCGTAAACCGGCATGAGCTGCTTGCTCACCGCGAGGGTGAGCGGGTGTAACCTCGTACCGGAACCGCCGGCCAGAATAATGCCTTTCATATGTAGGAATATCGATTGAGTAAAGAAATGGCCCGGCTATCTGTCCTGGTACATTTCGTCATAATATTTCTGGTAATTGCCGGAAGTTACATTGTTCAGCCAGTCCTGGTTGGTCAGGTACCAGTCAACGGTCCTTTCCAGGCCTTCTGCGAACTGCAACGAAGGTTTCCAGCCCAGTTCTTCCGACAATTTGGTGGCGTCGATCGCATACCGGAGGTCATGTCCGGCACGGTCGGTCACGTAGGTGATCAGCTTAGCGCTTTCGCCTTCGCCTCTGCCGAGCTTGCGGTCCATGATCTCGCAAAGCAAATGCACGAGGTCGATGTTTTTCCACTCGTTATGGCCGCCGATGTTGTAGGTATCGCCATTGGCGCCATTATGGAAAATCACGTCGATCGCGATCGCGTGGTCTTCCACGAACAGCCAGTCGCGGATATTTTCGCCTTTTCCGTAAACAGGAAGCGGTTTTTGCTGGATGATATTGTGGATCATCAGCGGGATGAGCTTCTCGGGGAAGTGGTTCGGGCCGTAGTTGTTCGAGCAGTTGGAGATCACTACCGGCAGCTTGTAAGTGTTGTGGTATGCCCTTACAAAATGGTCGGAAGATGCTTTCGAAGCCGAGTACGGCGACCGTGGGTCGTAGCTGGTCGTTTCCACGAAGAATGTCCCCGGATCGTGCAGTTCACCGTACACTTCGTCCGTAGAGACATGGTAGAAGCGGCGGTCAGAGAAATCATCTTTCCATGCTTTTTTGGCAGCATTCAGAAGATTCACAGTGCCTACCACATTGGTCATCACAAACGACATAGGGTCAGAGATCGATCGGTCCACATGGCTTTCCGCTGCAAGGTGCACTACGCCGTGGAAGTCGTTGTCTGTGAACAGGTTGTCGATGAACCCTGCATCGACGATATCGCCTTTGACGAATGTGTAGTTCGGCGCGTTTTCGATGTCGCGCAGGTTTTCGAGGTTACCCGCGTACGTCAGCGCGTCGAGGTTATAGATATGATATTCAGGGTGAAAATTCACGAACCGGCGCACAACGTGTGAGCCGATGAAACCCGCTCCGCCCGTAATCAGGATTTTTTTCATTTTTCAGCTGTTAATTTTAGTTGCCAGTTCCAGGCGTCGCGCAGGGCGTCGGCCATGGTTTTCTCGGCACGCCATTTCATTACATTATTTACTTTATCGGACTGTGCATAGATTTTCTCGACGTCCCCTTCGCGGCGCGGCCCGATGGAATAGTTCAATTTGACGCCGTTTACTTCCTCAAAAGTATTAATCAATTGCAAAACGGTATAACCTTCGCCCGTTCCTACATTAAATACATCATAATAGTTAGTATCCGTCTGTGATTGGAGCAGATCGAGCGCCTTCACGTGCGCTTTGGCGAGGTCCACCACGTGGATGAAGTCGCGGATACAGGTGCCGTCGGGCGTATCATAGTCGCTTCCGAATACCGTGAGCGACTTGCGAAGGCCGGCGGCTGTTTGCGTGATAAATGGCACCAGGTTACTCGGAACGCCATTGGGCAACTCTCCGATGAGCGATGTTTCGTGTGCGCCGATGGGGTTGAAATAACGCAGTGAAATGGCTTTCAAAGCCGGCTTGGAATGCACATGGTCGCGGATAATGTCTTCGGCAATGGCCTTGGTGTTTCCATAAGGCGAGTTGGCAGGTAGGCGCGGCGTGTTCTCGGTAACCGGAAGCTGCTCGGGCTGACCGTACACGGTGCACGACGAGGAGAATACAAACTTGTCCACATTGAATTCCTGCGCGGCGCGGAGCAATACCATGAGGGAAATCAGATTGTTCTCATAGTAGTTCAAAGGCTTTTCAACCGACTCACCCACAGCCTTGTACGCAGCGAAGTGGATCACACCGTCGAACTGCTCTTTTTCGAACAGGGCCCTCACCTTTTCGGCATCATTGCAGTCAATTTCGTAGAACGGAAACGCTTTGCCGGTGATTTTTTTGATTCCTTCTAAAACGTTGAGATTGGAGTTGTAAAGGTTGTCGATAATGACCGGTTCGAAGCCTGCATTGTGCAACTCTACAACGGTGTGGGAACCGATAAAACCAGCCCCTCCGGTAACGAGAATTTTCATGCGTTATGTGCGTTTTTTATAAAATTATGGTGGTATAGATGGTATTGCGGCCGTATTTTTTCCGGGCAAAAGTAGAAAATTTGACGTCCATTAAAAAAAAATGTTTTTATTTATCCGTTGGTTGTAAAACGCAGATTTGAGGATAATGAACCAGAAAGAAATCAAGGCACTGATATCCTTGCTTGATGATGAAGATCATGAAGTAAGTCAGCATGTTGAGGGGAAGATATTGTCGTTGGGAGGGACAGTGATACCTTTTCTTGAGACTGAATGGGAGGAGAGTTTCAACCCGATTGTACAGCGTAAAATCGAGGAACTGATCCACGAATTGCAACTCAGTATAATGATCGAACGGTTACAGGCGTGGAAAAACGGCGGCGGGCTCGACCTGCTGGAAGGCATGTGGATCATCGCCACTTACCACTATCCGGATTTGTCGATCGAGAAACTAAAAACCACCATCGAGCAGCTTTATTACGACATTTGGATACAGTTCCAGGAGGAAATGAATGCGGTGGACCAGGTGAAGCGGATCAATAGCATTTTCTTTGGCGTGATGAATTTTGCGGCGAATACGAAAAACTTCCATTCGCCTACCAACTCGATGATCAACTCGGTGCTTGAAAGCCGCCGGGGAAATCCGATCACGTTGTGTGTCATCTATTTATTGATAGCCCGAAAGCTGGGCATGCCGGTGTATGGCGTGAATTTGCCCAACCTGTTTGTTTTGACCTATAAAAGCGACAAAACGCAGTTCTATATCAATGTGTTCAATCGCGGCATCATTTTCTCCAAAACGGACATTGATCACTACATCGCGCAGCTGAATATCAAGTCGAAGGAAATATTCTACCAGCCCTGCACCAACCTCGAAATTGTGCAGCGCGTGCTGCGGAACCTGATCCTTTCTTACGAAAAAACCAGTGAGCAGGACAAAATCAGGGAAATCGAGAAAATCCTGAAATCGACGCTCGACGACGCGCCCGAAAGTTGATCTCAGAGCGAGATAGCGAGGCAATGGCCGTCGAACCAGCGGATGTGGATGTTGGAAGGCACGGTCAGGTCCTCGTCGGTGAGCGTTCCCCGGAGAATAACGTCCGGATTATCGAATGGGTTGATAAAAATCGAGTCCCTGAAACTGATCTGTTTCTTCCCGTACAGCTTATATAATGCTTCTTTCGCGCACCAGTACATGCAAAGGCGGTCCATATCGTCCTGCGCGTGTTCGAACTCGGGCGGCGAAAGGTATTTTTTGGAAGTTCGCTGCAATTTCGGATCGGTCTTCTCCATGTCGATGCCCACCGCGGCGGCGGGGTTAATCGCTACCGCCACAAACTCGGCGGTGTGGGTAATGGAAATGTGCGAATCGTTGTCGATCAGAAATGCCTTGCCGTGCTCGTCTTTGTGAATGCCTACATAGTTAATGCCGAATTGTTCGGCCAATGTCTTGATCAGCATCCGGCTGGCGAGCCATTCGCGTTTTTTTTGGGGATGAGAAATCCGGTCAAGCTCTTCCTGGTTAAAGCCGTTACCCAGAGCATTTTGAAGTTCCGCTTCGGTTTCCGTCAATTTCCAGAGCAGTAATGTGCTGCTATCTTCTATCTTTTCGGAATGAACGAGGGGCATGGTAATACTGTTTGCTTCAAAAATACATGAAATGAATATTCGCAAAGTAGATACTTTTTCCGGTCATAGGGACAGTGTTTATACAATTATTTCTGACCAAACGGCGCACGGCTTTTATTCAGCGGGTGCAGATGGCTTTGTAATCCAATGGGACCTGCAAAAGCCCGACCTCGGCAAACTGGTCGCCCGCGCAGGCACCTCCGTGTACGCACTCGCATTGCATGAAAGCAGTAGTTCGCTCTGGATCGCGCAGAATTTCGAAGGCATCCAGGTGCTCAATACGCAGGAAAATGTGATTGAAAAAACCTCTAAAATTACCAATACCAATATTTTCGACATCCGTTTCGCCGGTGAAAAAGCATTGATCGCATTGGGCGACGGCGTGGTGGTGGTAATGGATGTTCCGACTTTTGCCGTGCAGAAGCACATTAAAATTGCCGGTAAAAGTATCCGCAGCATTGCCGTTAATGTCGATACCAACGAATTCGCCACAGGCGACAGCGATTGCAATGTGCATATCTTCGATCTGGACGGGTTCAAATTAAAAAAGACCATCCAGGCACATTCAAACTCCGTATTTTCCGTTAAATATTCACCGGACGGTAAATACCTGTTCACCACCGGCCGGGACGCGCACCTGAAAATATGGGACGTCAATGATGCGTACGGCATCGTCTCCGACATCCCCGCGCATATGTACGCGATCAACGACATTACATTCAGTCCCGATCGCTCCCTCTTCGCTACTTGCAGCATGGACAAATCCATTAAACTATGGGATGCGGCCACATTTAAGCTTAAAAAAATAATCGACCGGGCACGTCATGCGGGCCACGGAACGTCGGTGAACAAGCTCCTTTGGACGAGCTTTGAAAACCAGCTGATTTCGTGCAGCGACGACCGCATGATCTCGGTTTGGGAGGTCGGGTAAGCCAATACTTATAATATGGCAATGTTGGTAAATACTTTGAAAAATGAATCTTATATCTTTAACTTACACGACCGTTATTATCCAGGCATCAAAGCATAGAATGCATCATGAAAATATCCGCTATTGAGATACGCAAGCACACTTTTGAAAAGATTTTCAGAGGTTATGACCCGGACGAAGTAGATGCTTTCCTGAACTCATTGTCTCAGGAATGGGAGCGGTTTTCAAGCGAAAACAACTTGCTTAAGATGCAGCTGGAATACGCGGAGAAGGAATTGGCGAAGTTGAAAGATATCGAATCAACCTTATTCAGAACCTTAAAAGCCGCCGAAGATACCAGCAAGCTGATCGAGAAAGAAGCCAACGAAAACGCCGAAAAACGCATTGAGGAATCGCGCGCGGCGGCGAATGACCTGGTGACAGAAGCGGAACAGCGTACGAACCAGATCATTAAGCAAACGGAAGATCGTTTGTTGAGATTCAAAGAAGATTTCGCGCAGGAAGTGAAGGTCCAGGAACGTGATTTCCGCGCCATCGAAAACTTCCGCGACAATCTTATTGTGCAGCTGAGCTCGCTCGCCAACAGTGCGCTGGAAACAGTGGAGCGCTTTGAGCAGAAATATGATAAAGAGTCGGTCCTCAATAAGATGGAGGACATTAAAAAGCATATTGCGGAAATTGAAATTCCGAAAAAGCTGACATTCCAGCAGCCGGTGGTGATCGAGGTGGAAGAGACGCCCGAGGAACCGGTAGTGGACGTGGTGTTGCAGGACGACAAGCCGGAAATCGTATTCGATCTCCCCGAGCAGGCGCCCGAACCTGAACCGGTTTTTGAAGTAGATCCCGAATTGCCGGGCGAGCCTGAGCCGGAAGAAGCACAGCCTGTGGCGCCTTTCGCGACGGCCGTTCCAGAGCCAGAGCCGACGCCGGTACCCGAACCGGAACCAGCGCAGGAGGAGCCGGTTGCCTACAACCGACCACGCCAAACGCCCAAAAGCGCAGCCGAGGAGGCCGAAGAGGTGCTCGCGGAAATGCATAAGGTGGCAGAGAAGGCCAGGGATTCTTCGGGCGGCATTAACCGGCCGAGAGAAAACAGCCAGCCGAAGAAATCAGGCGGCGGTTCATTTTTTGACCAAATCTAATCACCACCATTGGGAACGATCAGTCTCGAAGGACTCGAATTTTTTGCATACCACGGCTATTACCCCGAAGAACAACGCATCGGCAACAAATACGCCCTGGATATTACTATTACCACGGACTTTTTCCAAGCCGCTCAGCACGACAAGCTGAGTGAGACCGTCAATTACGAAACCATTTACCAGCTCACGGCCAAGGTCATGAAAGAGCCGGCCAAGTTATTGGAACACATTGGTTTTAATGTAATTGAAAAAATACGGGAGCATTACCCGGCGGTGGAGAAGGTGACTGTAAAAGTCTCAAAGTTCAACCCGCCGATAGGAGGGGTCTGCACCCGGGCGGTGATCACGATGGAAGGATAATGAAAAAGGCGGTTTTTGAAACCGCCTTTTTCATTGCTATCAATATTCGTGGGGAAGCTCGATGTTCACCGCTTCATGCCACGGCAAGCCGTGGATGTTCAGTAGCTCCATGAACGGGTCGGGATTCAGCTCTTCTACATTATATACGCCCGGCTTCATCCATTCGTCGTTCGTCAGCATCAGCATTGCGCCGATCATGGCCGGAACGCCCGTCGTGTAGCTCACCGCCTGTGCACGCACCTCGCGGTAGCATTCAGCGTGGTCGCAGTTGTTCCAAACGTAGTAAGTTTTCTCTTCACCATCCTTGATACCCTTGATCTGGCAGCCGATAGACGTCTGGCCGGAGTAGTTTTCTCCCAAGGTATCCGGCGCAGGTAATACTGCTTTCAGGAATTCCAAAGGAACAATGTCGATGCCGTTGAATTTGATCGGCTTGATGCTCGTCATACCTACATTTTCCAGCACATTCAAATGCGTGATGTAAGCTTGGCCGAATGTCATCCAGAAACGCGCACGTTTCAGGGTAGGGAAGTTTTTAACCAATGATTCGAGCTCTTCGTGGTATAACACGTAGCTCTCTTTGGGGCCAATGCCCGGGTAATCGATCGGTTTATGGATGCTCATCGCGGGGATTTCTACCCATTCGCCATTTTCCCAATAGCGGCCCGGCTGGGTGATCTCGCGGATATTGATTTCAGGGTTGAAGTTGGTCGCGAATGCCTTGCCGTGGTCGCCTGCATTGCAGTCGATGATGTCCAGGTAATGCATTTCGTCGAACTGGTGCTTGGCAGCGTAGGCAGTAAATACCTGCGTAGCGCCCGGGTCGAAGCCGCAGCCGAGCACGGCCATCAGACCTGCCTCTTTGAAGCGCTCCTGGTAAGCCCATTGCCAGCTGTATTCGAATTTTGCAACGTCTTTGGGTTCGTAATTGGCGGTATCGAGGTAATGTACGCCGGTTTCGAGGCAAGCGTCCATGATTGTCAGATCCTGGTACGGCAATGCCACGTTGATGAGCACTTTGGGCTGGAAACGCTTGATCAACAGCACGGTTTCGGCCACAATGTCGGCATCTACCTGAGCAGTTTGGATGTCAACCCCATGCATTTCCTTGATTTCGGCTGCTATTTTATCACATTTCGCCTTGGTGCGGCTGGCGAGCATTATTTCGGTGAAAACATTGCTGTTCAATGCGCATTTGTGTGCCACAACACTACCGACACCTCCTGCGCCAATGATAAGAACCTTGGACATTTTAATAGGTTTAAATTTCCGGCAAAGATAGGACGACCGGTTAATTTTTCAATTTAAATTTCCGTTAACCACCTTCATCACTTTGCCTTCGCCGTAGTTGAGATAGTACACTTCGCCCCCCAAATCCTGTCCGAAAGAGGAGATCAGGCCCTTATCTTCCATCAGCAGGGTGTTGCTTTTGCGGGTATCGCCGTCGAGTTCGAGGGCCCAGATGCGCCCGCTGATGTAGTCGCCGTAGATGTACTTGCCTGCGAGCGCCGGAATGGCGGTTCCGTGGTACACATAGCCGCCGGTAATGGAGCGGTCGCCGTCGTCCTGGCTGTAATCGTGCACGGGATCAATGAGGCCGTCGACATTGCAGTTGGAACCCGGATTGTAGCAATCGACGCCTTCTTTGAACCGCCAGCCATAATTGCCGCCTTTCACGATAATGTCGATTTCCTCCCGCTCATTCTGGCCCACGTCGCCCGCAAAGAGCTTGCCGCTTTCGGTATCGAAGCTGATCCGCCACGGATTGCGGAGGCCGTAAGCGTAGATTTCGGGCAGATTTCCGCCTGTTCCTGCGGAGTATGGATTATCAGCCGGAATGCTGTAATTGCCTTTCGAGGTTCCATTCACATCCACGCGGAGGATTTTGCCGAGATGGCTTTTAAGGTTCTGCGCATAGTTCTGCGGATCGCCTCCGCTGCCGCCATCGCCGGTGGCAATGTAGAGGTAGCCGTCTTTTCCGAACTGCATCGAGCCGCCGTTGTGATTGTCGTACGGTTGATTGAATGTAAATAGAACCGTTTCGCTGGCCGCGTCAGCCTGCGTGCCGCTGGTCGCTTTGTAGCGCGCGATCACCGTCCTCAGTGGCGTGCCGGAAGTGTAATTGACAAAAAAATAGCCATTGGTTTTAAAATCCGGATGAAATGCCAGGCCCAGTAGCCCACGTTCGCCGCCGGACCTTACCTTGCTTTTGATATCCAGAAATGTGGCGCTGGAAGAGACATTTTCGGTATTGGAAAACACCTTGATCACACCGCCCTGCTCCACCACGAAGAATTGTGTGCTATCGCCCGGCGCCTGCACAAGGTCGACCGGCTGGCTGAATGTCAATGCAGGGAAAACGTCTTTGGAATCAATGGTATTTTCAGGCAGCCCGGGATCTTCGGGGACTTTCGGATCGTCAGATTTGCAGGCGAGAAAGGCGAGTGAAAACGCCAGTAGAATGAGCGTTAGGTGAAGTGTGGCTTTCATGAGGTCGTAGTAGTAGGTTTCTACAACAACGTCATGAAAGCCTATTTGTTTTTGGAAACAATTTTAAATCAAGTGTTTCCAGATCACATCATACACATCTACTGCTTCCAGTTCGGATTTTTCGGCAGCCTGATCTGTGATGATGATCGGGTAGTATTCTTTGGGTATGTTAATGCCTCCGTGTGAACCTTTAACTAATGTGGCATCGAGTGGAATGACGTCCATTAAATATCTGAATCCAAGTAGCTTACGTGCCAGTTTGTAGCCTGCACGTAGTTTGATCAACGGATTCTTGGGGTCCATAAACATCTCTACCGGATCATAACCCGGCTTGCGGTGAATGTCTACCAAATGCGCGTAATCCGGCGCTTTGGCATCATCGAGCCAGTAATAGTAGGTAAACCAGCTGTCCGGTTTGGCCACGACTACAATATCGCCGGAGCGTTCGTGGTCGATGTGGTAATCTTTTTGCGCCGCTTTATCAAGCACGAGATCAATGCCTGGTGTATTTTTCAAAACCTGCATCACGCGCTCTTTCACCGAAGGATCATTCAGATAAACATGCGCGATTTGGTGATCGGACACGGCAAATGCTTTGGAAACGCCCGCATCCAGCAGCTCATACCAGCGCTCAACGCGCACGGAAATCAGCCCCTCGTTGCGTAGAATGCGGTTAATATGGATCGGGTTGTTCACCGCATTAATACCATATTCCGAAAGCAGAATGATCTTGGCATTGCGCGCCTCGTAGAATTGAATGAGGTCTTTCACAACTTCATCAATTTCATTCAGCTCCTTGCTGATTTTGGAAAAGTCCGGCCCGAATTTTTGCAAACAATAATCCAGATGCGGCAGGTAAATGAGCGTCAGCGTAGGGTTATGCTTTTTCTCGACCGACATGGAAGCATCTGCAATCCAGCGCGTCGATTTGATATTCGCATTCGGCCCCCAGAAGCTGAACAGCGGGAACTGGCCAAGTTCGGCCTGCAATTCATCGCGCAACTCCGGCGGGTAGGCGTAGCAATCCGGTGCTTTTACGCCATCGGCATGGTACTGCGGCCGCGGCGTTACCGACCAGTCGGCGGTGGAGTACATATTATACCACCAGAACATCTTCGAAACGGTAAATTTGGGATCCACTTTTCGGGCATTGTCCCAAATTTTATCGCCCTGCACGAGCTTGTTCGACTGCTTCCAGAATTTAATCTCCGAATCTTCACGATCGTACCAGCCATTACCGACGATCCCGTTGTCGGCCGGCCATTTACCCGTCACATAAGTGCTCTGGGAAGTAGTGGTGACAGCAGGTAAAACAGGTTTAATCGGCGTCAAATGCCGCTTTTTGACATAAGCGTCCAGAAACGGCGTATGTTCGCCGATCAGGTTGGCGCTTAGTCCTACAATATCTATAACTACGGTTTTATTCATAATTCAAAACTTTCTTCACCCATTCCAGCTCGCGAACGATGGATTCGCCGATGGGCTTTTGCATGTCCTCGGGAAGCACGCCCCAGGTGTAGGTTTCCACTTCTAGGTAGGCCGAGAATGGGTTTTCTTTTTGCAATGCCAATGTCTGCACAATGTCGCCCTGCGTCGAATCCAGCACGCCGTAAGTGTTTACAAACAGCGGAACGTGGAAGTGCACGCGCCATTCCTCATGGGTTTCGTCCCAGTCGGTCAGTGCTTCTTTTAAATCGGGGTAGTGCGTAAAATGGCCGTCGTCGTGGCGGGCCACTACCTGGTGGAGGTACACCGGCTCGTCGAAGGTTTCGATTGCCTTGCGCTTAATTTCCTTTTCAGTATTGTAATTTACCTTCAAAGCTGAGCTCACCTGTATGCGGCCGACCTGAATGCCATATTCATTCAGCGAATCGAGGATGTCTTCCGGTTTTTCGAAACCGACCGCCGCGTGGCAAATGTCGTAGCACAGCTGAATGTGTTTCAAGATGAGCGCCTGTGCCGCTTCACCGTAGATCCCGTATTTTTCTACCAGATAAATAGTGCCTTTCGGAAGCAACAGATTCGCATACCAGGTCACAAAATCCTCGGTGTTGTCGAGAATGCCGTCCGGTTCGGGTTCGATGTCCAAATGCAGGAACTTGCCGGTTTCTTTTTCAATGCGGACCAGTTCATCAAGCAGTTCGAGGATGTGATCGGTTGCTTTTTCGGTGGCTTCCTGCTTTTCCGCTTCCGAATCCCACCAAAGTCGGTAGGAGAGCGGTGGCGTGGAAACACCTCCGTGCATATCAGCTGGCAGAAGCTCGGTCAGGATGTTGAAGAGGCGCTTCGTATATTCCAGCCGGTCCTGCGTCGTCCAGTCGGGCGTATGCACGTCGTCCTTTACGCGCGTGTTGTGAAAGCCGCCGTATGGAAAACCATTGATCACAAACACGTAAATGCCATGACCGGCCAGCCAGGTCTTAAACTCGTTCAGCACTTCGGGCTTACTGAGCTCGATGGAAGCCTCATTCGCTACGCGCAGGCCCAGCCCGAATGGCTTGCCCGGGGCGAGCTGCTCGCGGATAAATGGTAACGTTTCACGCAGCGACCGGAAATGGTCCTCCCACTTTTCGCCGGGATGGATGTTGCTGCAATAGGTAAGGTGTCCGTAAGGCGTAATCATGCAGGAATAATTTTGGAACTTTCGAGGTAATCCACCGACTGTGCGATAATGTCGGCGTCGAGCTCATGCACTTCCACACCTTTTCCAATCTTTTCCAAAAGCATGATGGTGAGCCTGCCGCCCAAATGCTCGCGGAATTCCTGCAAGCCGTTGCGGAGGTTGATTTTATCGTTTTCAGCCAGTTTGGAATGATATAGCTCAAAACCGACTTTGGTGAGCACGTCGATAATGCGGTGCAGGTCGCTTTCGGCCAGCATGCCTATTTTATGGGCATACACGCAATCCAATGCGATGCCGATCGCCACCGCCTCGCCGTGACGCACCTCGAAGTTCGTAAGGAATTCCAGCTTATGCGCGGCCCAGTGACCAAAATCCAATGGTCGCGAAGAGCCGAATTCGAACGGGTCGCCGCCGGCAATGTGGTCGGTATGCATTTCGGCGCAGCGGTGGATGAGGTAGGCCATGGCTTCTTCATCACGCGCTGCCAATGCGGTTGCATGTTCTTCAATCCATTCAAAAAACGCCTGGTCCTTGATCAATGCCACTTTTACAGCTTCGGCCAGGCCGCCGCGCCAGTCGCGGTCGTCGAGCGTGCGCAGGAAAGTGAGATCGTTGAAAACAGCCACCGGTGGTGCAAATGTGCCGAGGAAGTTTTTTTTACCGTGAAAGTTAATGCTGTTTTTGACGCCCACGCCCGAGTCGTTTTGCGCCAAAACGGTCGTCGGAATGCGGATGAGCTTGATGCCCCGGTGCGAAACCGCGGCGGCGTAACCGACGAGGTCCAGCACGGCGCCACCGCCAATGCCGATCACAAATGAGTGCCGATCAATCCCGAACACGTCGACAGCCTCCACGAGCTTATCGAACTGCGACGGATCATTTTTGCACGCCTCCCCGCCCGGCACCGAAATGATCTCGGCCGCGAGCTGGATATGCGCTGCATTTTGTGCGAAATAGGCGCGGATATTGGATTTCAAATCCGGCTGTGTTTGTTCAAACCCCTCGTCCACGATCACCAGGGCCTTGCGTTGAAAGCCCTGCTCGGTATATGCTTGAAAAAAATCTTTCAGTAACGGGTTCTGGGTGTCAAATAGGTGCTGGGTGAAGAATACGGCATAATTGTATTCCACCTGGAAACGTTGTTTTATGGTTTGCATTGAATTTTGCATTACACTAGCAAAAGTGGGTACTGAATATTAAGCTCAAAATCACTGATATAAAGACTAAAATTACGAGGTTTTCCCCGTCCCGCCATCGTCCAATTAATTTATTAGGCAGAAACCACACTTTCTCCATCCTCCATCGTCGCCTTCCTCCTTCATTTAAGTAACCGCAAATGCCTTCGCTAAATACATTGAAAGCGGCAGCAATGCGAGCACTGCAATGGCAATAGGCAGCAGCCCAAATGTTGCACACCAGGAAGCATTCATGACGATCAGCGAGATTACCCCGGCTTTCACCGCCTTACCGATAAGCGGGCCGATGGGATTCTGCATCGCATTCCAAAGCGGCCGGAAAATAAACCAGGCGTGCAGCAGGATAAACGGAATAGTAAACAGCAAATTACCCTTTCCATGCGCAATGATGAGCTGCGCCGCAAGCACAGCCAGGTAGAGAAATGCGGCTATATATAATGTACGCCTCTTGCCGCCATGCACCTCGTCCTGGCTGATGAGCGTAATGGCGCCAATGTACATGATCGGGAAAATGGCGATGAACGCCCATTGCTGCAACGATTCGGGTAGTACGCTCATGCCGAGGATAAGGTTACCGCCCCGGCACATGCCCATCACGAGCGGACCGAAGAACACGTGGTGTTTGGCAAATCGATTATACAAAATGGTGAGCATCGCTACCACCACAGCGATCATGCCGCTTTGCAGGTTGTAGGCCGCTGCCGCGATAATGCCCAGCAGCAACAGCGAAATGCCCATTGCAGCAGCCTGCGCCAGAGGCACCTTACCGCTTGGAATAGGCCGCTCCGGTCGCTCTACTGAATCCAGTTTGGCATCAAAAACATCATTCATCACTACCCCGCCGCCATACAGGCCGAGCGTGGAAAGCACGAGCAATGCCGGTGAAAAATCCGAAAATGTAAACTGCGCGATCGCCATACCGGCCAGGATGTCCGCGATGGCGGTTACCAGGTTGGCCGGGCGGGTGAGCTGCAAATAAGGTTTGAGTGCGGCCACTTTAATTGATCACTAAAAAGTCCTTCACCGGAGCAGGTTGCTGGCCACCCCGCAGAATGCTGTTACCATGGAATTTTTCCGTCTGGTCCACCGCGTACCCCGATTCGAAATCGGTCACGTCGATCTGCCCGCTTTGGCCGAATGCATCAATGGCATTCTGATAAGTCACGAGCCGGATGGTTTCGTCCGGAATACCGCGCATTTTCATCAATGCGGCCGTTTTCGGGATCGCGAGCGGATCGGAAATGCCCCAGTCGGCAGCGGAGTTGATCATAATACGCTCCGGGCCGTATTGTTCCACGACCTTCACCATTCGTTCGTTGCCCATTTTGGTAAATGGATAAATGGTAAATGCCGCATAAAATCCCTGATCAAGCACGCTTTTCACGGTTTCCTCATTGTTATGGTCCACAATCACCCACGACGGGTCGATGCCGTGTTCCAATGCAATGGCCATGCTGCGCTCGGTGCCTTTCTTCTTGTCGCGGTGCGGCGTGTGGATCTGCACGGGCAGTTTCGCTTCTTTCGCGAGTTCGAGTTGGAGGCGGTAGTACTTTTCCTCTGCGGGCGTCTGGTCGTCGAAACCGATCTCGCCCACGCCTACCACGCCTTCTTTATAAATATACAATGGCAGGATTTCCATTACCTGCTCCGCTAGCGGCTCGTTGTTGGCCTCGCGGGAGTTCAGGCCCATCGTGCAGTAGTGTTTTATGCCAAACTGCGAGGAACGGAAGCGTTCCCATCCTACCAGACTGCTATAATAATCTTTGAATGTGGACAACCCCGTGCGCGGCTGCCCTACCCAGAATGCGGGTTCGATGAGCGCCACGATACCGGCCTGGTTCATGGCCTGGTAATCGTCCGTCGTGCGGGACACCATGTGGATGTGTGGGTCGAAAAACCGCATTCCTTTGATGAGGTCTTTGTAGTCGTTCCAGGCAATGTCGCGGTGCGCAGGGGCCTGGTTGGCTTCTTCGCTGTCTTCGAAATGCGAAGGATTTTGAGCTAATTCGTTATGATTGAGGCACATAATGTCAATGTTCGAGGTCGGCCCAGGTCAATGCGCCGGATTTTACTGATTTTTCCAGATCGGTATATTTGGCCAACAAATAATTGGCTGCCGGCAGCGATGCGTCGCCGCAGGCCAATGCGGCCGCCTTACGGTCGTCCTCTTGGTCCGAATCAAACAAATGCTGCATATCGGCCAGCAACGCGGAATTCAGGTATTTGCCGGTAAGCCGCCACACCTGTGCAGGCACGCTGCGACCGGCCGCCCAGCGCTCGTGCGCGAAGTCGGAAAGCGTCACGGCCAGCTTTTCATTCGTACGGTTTTCCAGTCCTTCTATCAAATGAATAGGCTTGTCGTTGAATATCGTTTTGAGTACCAGCTGGTTCCAGGCAAGCTCGCTGAAATGCTTCTCCGGGTAGGGGTTATGCAATGCAATCGCATCAAACACAAATCCCATATTCGACCGCACGGCGTCCGTCGCCCGGAAGAGCCATTGATCCGGGTAGGAAAGCAGCGGCAATGCCGAATACAGCGCCACGAGCTCATTCATTTCCGCCGTATCGAACAGCGTTTCAATGTTTTTAACATACTCCTCCTTGTCCGACGGATCAAGCTGCGTGAGCAGCCACACGCGGCCAAGCCGCACAAGCGACCATCCATCGACTGAAAACCCGGGAATTTCGAGGTTCAATGCGGCCTTTTCGGCTTCGGAGGTGGTAATGATTTTTTTGGATAAAAAACGGGAAGCTGCCACGAAGGCAGTCATCAGTTCGATCGGCGCAACGGCGCCCGGCGCGAGGGCTACTTTTTGCTGCAACCACCCGGCCTCGGCAGCCGACGTGTTGGAAGCGATGATATCCCAGATCTTTTGTTTAATAATATCGGACATAACGGTTGTCTGTGATCCTGTCTTACCGGCTTGCACCGTGTAAAATGATGGAGGATGCCGGGTTAATGCTATAATGCCTGTTTGCCGGTATAAAGTTTCCGGCCGGCTATTTATAACGTAGTAATGGCCGTTTTTGGCTCATTTTCGGCCATGATTGATATCAGTTTTAATGAAAAACTAATGTCATTTGTAACTGATGGTTAAAAATCGAATTCGAGAATATCGGCATCGTTCAGCAGGTGGTGGGTCAGTTTTTCGTGCATGCGCTCGGAGCCTTGGAGGGTCCAGTTGCCGGTAATGTGCGTCCCGATGCGGCTTTGCTCGCCGCGCAGGATTTTTAGGTCGTAGTCTTTGAAGAGGTTTTCATACGTTTTCAATGTCTTGCGCTGGTACACGCACATGATCCGGTAATTGCGGATCTGGCTTTTGCGCCGTATGAATTTCTGCACAGGCGCCAGGATCACGAGCGTCATCCCCGAAATGACGAAGCACATAACGGTTACCTCATAAAACCCGGCCCCGATGCCCATTCCCACGGCCGCCGTCACCCACACGATCGCCGCTGTTGTAATCCCTACGACGCGGTTATTCTCCCGGAAAATGATCCCCGCGCCGATAAAACCGATGCCCGTCACGATATTCGCCGCGATACGCCCGGCGTCGGAACTGATCTTAATGGAAAGAATGGTAAACAAAGTTGAGCCCATGCAAATCAAAATCAGCGTGCGTAAGCCGGCAGATTTGCTTCGGTACTCGCGCTCCGCGCCGATGATCGCGCCGAGGGTAAAGGATATGAGGAGTTTTAAAATGTCTTCGGGCAGAATTTCCATTCAATGTAATTTGTATTCATGATAAAGCCGGGCAGAGGTTGAATCTCCCGGCTTTTTGA
The DNA here is from genome assembly GCF_000023125.1 of Dyadobacter fermentans DSM 18053. Classification (NCBI taxonomy): domain Bacteria; kingdom Pseudomonadati; phylum Bacteroidota; class Cytophagia; order Cytophagales; family Spirosomataceae; genus Dyadobacter; species Dyadobacter fermentans. Next base: position 3,546,294 of record NC_013037.1, on the reverse strand, counting down.
TGGGGTAATGCTACGGTTCAGGCCGCTAAACGCCGCTCTACCCAATCTATAATTATCTCCGCTCGTTGAAAGCCTAGCTTCACGACCTCGGCATCTCCCACACCATCGTATGCCATCACGAGGTGCAATTGCTCGTAAACGGATACGAATGTGTTCAATATTTTCTTGTCTTGTTGCGCCAGGTTAGACTTGTACCAATCCACATCCTTCCGGCCTTTCGTTTTCTTGCCGAAATAATGGTCCAGCGCAAAAAGTACCCCGGAATAAGCAGTATGCCCGGCCATTTTCACATACTTGGAATCCTGGTAGAAGCCATCTTCCTTGCCCCCTTTGTCGCGAAGGATGTCCTTTGCATTGTTCAAATAGCGTTTTGCCTCGATGACAGCTTCCTGCGCGGAGAGTTCTTGTTTTTTAATCATAGCGTATGTTTAAGTTAAAAGTGTTCATTATGCGGCCGCCGTCCGCGTCTCGACCCAGTCGATGATGCGTTCGGCTTGCCGAAAGCCAATTTTCACAACCTCCTCCTGACCTACGCCGTCATATGCCATCACAGGTGCAACTGTTCGTAAACGGCAGTGAAGGAGTCGAGCATTTTTCGATCCTCTTTCGAAAGATTTATTCTGTACCAATCTACATCCTTGCGGCCCTTCGCTTTCTCGCCGAAATAATGGTCCAAAACAAATAACACACCGGAATAAGCGGTATCCCCGGCCATTTTTACATATTTGGAGTCCCGATAATACCCTTCTGTTTTCGCTCCCTTTTCGCGCAGGATTTCCTTCGCATTGTTTAGGTAGCACTTAGCCTCAGTGACAGCTTCCCGCGCGGAGAGTTCTTGTTTAGCCATATTTTAAGTGTATGTGTTTGGTGAATAGTAAGACTACCCAACAAATTTACAAAGAATCACTTACCATTCATCCACTCCTCAATCGCCTCGGCCTCCAATGGGATATCTGCCATTAAATCCACATTCCCATTCTCCGTAATTAGAATATCATTCTCCAACCGGATGCCCAATCCTTCCTCGCGAATGTAGATGCCCGGCTCGCAGGTGAAGACCATGCCGGGTTCGAAGCGGCGGTATTTATTGCCGACGTCGTGGATGTCGAGGCCCAGGAAATGCGACGTGCCGTGCGGGAAATATTTCTTGTAGGCCGGCGTATCGGGGTCTTGTTTGGCAATGTCATCCCGGGTGATCAGGCCGAGGCCGATGAGCTCGCTTTCCATGATGCGGCCGATTTCCTGGTGGTATTCGTCCCAGATGTTGCCTGGCACAAGCAGGCCTTTGGCCGCTTTGAAAACACGCAGAACGGCGTCGTACACATCGCGCTGGCGCTTGGTGAAGCGGCCGTTCACCGGGATGCTGCGGGTAAGGTCGGCGCCATAGTTGGCGTATTCAGCGGCTACATCGAGGAGCAGGATGTCACCGTCCTTGCAAACCTGGTCGTTTTGGATGTAATGCAGCACGCACGCATTTGCGCCCGAAGCAATGATCGGCTGGTAGGAGAAACCTTTCGAACGGTTGCGGACAAACTCGTGGAGCAGTTCGGCTTCTATCTCGAATTCGTGCACGCCGGGTTTCACGAATTTCAATACTCTTTCGAAACCCTGTTTCGTAATGTCGCAAGCCTTTTGCAGCAATGCAATTTCCTCCGGCTGCTTCACGGCGCGGAGCTGGTGCATGAGCGGCGCCAGGCGCACGAGGTGGTGCAGCGGATATTGTTTTTTGAAACACTCAATAAACCGCGCATCGCGTGACTGTACATAAGAATCGTTGCGGGTGTGTTCGTTGGTGTTCAAATACACGTTTTCAGCCTCAAAAACGATGTTGCCGAAAACGGTTTCGTATTGGTGCGTCCAGTAAATGCTTTGAATGCCAGTGGCGGCGCGGGCCTGTTCCTTGGTGAGTTTTTCGCCTTCCCAAACGGCGATGGTTTCGTTCGTTTCGCGGAGGAAAAGGACTTCGCGGAACTTCGGATCGGGGTGGTCGGGGAAGATGAGCAGGATCGTTTCCTCCTGGTCGACACCCGTGAGGTAGAACAAATCGCTGTTTTGTTTGAAACCCATTGTGCCGTCTGCGTTGGTTGGCATAATGTCGTTTGCATTGAGTATGGCCAGGGATCTAGGTTTGAGTAATGTCGTTAAACGGCGTCTGTTTTCAATAAATAGTTTTTGGTCGATGGGGGAATATCGCATGTCTGTATTTTTTCGGATCAGGTAATTTAATTTGTAAAATTACGTTTATCTTGTTCAAAAATTCTAAACTTCCGTTGCCTTAGTAAAGCATTGATTATGGCCCCGGAAACGCAGAAATCGAGTTTTGATTTACCAAATTGATTTAGAATACCTAACTAATGCCGTTGATGAAAAGACTGCTTTTGCTTGCGCTCGTGTGTATGCCGTGGGTGTTGTCAGCAAGCCCGAAATATTGGATTTATCTGAAAAATAAAGACCTGACTGCCAGCCCGGCCGTTTCGCCGCTGACGCTGGAAAACCGGCAGAAACTGGGGCTCGTCCTTTCAGATGAAACCGATTTGCCGGTCAATAAAGCCTACGAAACCGCATTGCGCGGGCATTCGGTGAATATCATCAACCGCTCCAAATGGCTGAATGCAGTTTCCGCCAACCTCACGAGCGAACAGGCCATGAAAGTGCGCGAACTGGATTTTGTGGCCGACGTGGTAATGATCGACCCCGGTTTTTACATAGCGAAAACCCAGCCCATCGAAAAAGCGCAAATGGCGCCCGTGATGTCGCAGGTGCAGGCTAATGCATTCTTAAAGGAAAATATTACCGCCAAAGACGTTACGATCGGTGTAATCGACGCGGGTTTCTATGGCGCGGATTCGTCCCTTTCGCTTTCGCAGGTTTTTTCCAATAATAGGGTCCTGGGTATCCGTGATTACGTGAAGCCAGGTCGTCCCGGCGACTTGCTGTTCAGCACCGCGGAGTCGTTCTCCGATATGCACGGCACTGAAGTGCTTGCCGCCATTGCCGGCATCGATCACCAGGACCAGGTGCAGTACGGAATGGCCACCAATGCGAAATTCTACCTCGCCCGCACGGATTATTCCATGCGCGAATACCGCGGCGAAGAAGATAACTGGATCGCCGCAATGGAATGGATGGATAGCCTTGGTGTGCGCCTGATCAATACTTCATTAGGTTATGCCAAAGGTTTCTCGGACCCGCGAGAGAATTACCAGCCGGCACAAATGGATGGCAAAACGAGCGCTATCAGCAAAGCCGCGCAGATCGCTTCCGACAAAAAGGGCATTATGATCATCGTTTCCGCCGGAAATGAAGGCGACGATAAGAGCTGGGGCATTGTGTCGGCGCCTGCCGATGCGAAAGGAGTCCTGTCGGTAGGAGCTACCAATGGAAAGCTGTGGAACCGGATCGGTTACAGCAGCACCGGACCGGAGTTTTTGTCTTATGTAAAACCCAATGTTTCCTGCTTTTCGCTTTACGGAACGTCGCTTTCCGCGCCCGTAATCACCGGGTTTGCGGCGTGCCTGCTGCAAGCTAATCCGCAGCTTTCGAACAAGGAGCTCATTTCGCTGATCGAAAAATCCTCGCATTTGTACCCTTATGGCAATAATTTTGTGGGCTACGGCGTGCCGCAGGCCTCCCGCGCACTTGCACTCGCGAAGGCGCCCTATTTACCTAACAACTCCAAGCTCATCACGGCCAAAGGACGCAGCTGCGAGGTGGACGTGACCAGCCAGGACGCTATAGTGGCCATTTACCGCAAAAAGAACGAAAAGGACGTCATCGCGCAGCAGGTAGCCAAAGTGCAGAACGGCAAGGTGTCGCTGAAACGCCAGAATAACGAAAGGTTCACGACCATCGACCTTCGTGATTACGTAGTGGAAGTGGAGTGGAATTGACCCGCATAGGGTGGCCCGCATCAGGGTGACCTACGGAGCCTTGCTTCTTCGAGATCGAGTTCGTGTTCCTTCGTTCGGATCAGCTCGTTGGAGCAAGCTCTTTCCTGCCTCAGTTTCAGGATTTCCTCTCTTTTTACATCAATAATTTCCAGGAGCATCCGGCGGTATTTGCGCACGTGGCTGATCGATTTGTTATCCTCTGAATGCAGCAGTTTGTAGTCGGCCATCTCCACGATTTTCTCATATCGCTCTTTCAGCAGCCTGAACGGCTCGAAATCCTGTATTTCGCCGTCGTAATTGGATTTCATATAGTCCAGGCTCACCGTTGCCAGGCGGGAGTTCATCATGGCATTCTCTTTTTCCAGACTATCATCATCGTCTTCGATTTTCAGCCATTTGATTAAGTACGGCAGGCTCAGCCCCTGGAACACCAGCGTAAAAAGGATCACCACAAACGTGATAAACAGGAACAGGTTGCGGTGCGGGAACGGCTGGCCATTCACGAGCAGCGGTATGGCCAATGCGGACGCCAGCGATACCACCCCGCGCATTCCGCTCCATGCGACGATGAAGACGGTTTGCCAGCTGGGTTTCGGCTCTCTCTGGCGCACCGATTTGGAAAGAATCCTGGGCAGGTAAGTTCCGGGAAAAACCCAGATGATGCGGATGAGAATGGTAACAATGCTGATAATGACCGCGTAACTCACCACTTCGCTCGTGGTGTACTCGTTGAGCCCGTTGATCACCTCGGGCAATTGCAGGCCAATGAGGATGAATACAATGCCGTTCAACAGGAAGACCACCGTTTGCCAAACGTAGTTGGTCTGCATCCGCGACTGGTACGTGAACAACTCGTGGGCCCGGAAGCTCAGAAACAAGCCGCCGCTCACCACGGCAAGCACACCCGAATAGTGAAAATGCTCGGCGGTGATGTACATCAGGTAAGGTGAAATGAATGTAAGCGCGGTGTCGATGCTGGGTGTTGTGGGGAAAAAGCGGTGTACCACGTAGAGTACGTGCGCGATCGCCAGGCCGATGACGACCCCCATCACTGCGACCATCAAGAAATCGGCCCCGGCTTTCCAGAGGACAAAGTTGCCGGTTTCGATCGTTGCGAGGGCAACGCGGAATACGATCAGCGACGATGCGTCGTTTACGAGACTCTCGCCTTCGAGGATGGTCACCACCCGTTTGGGGACTTTCAGGCCGTGCAGCACCGAGGTGGCAGCCACGGCGTCGGGAGGGGAGATAATGCCGCCAAGCACGAAGCCCATTGCCAGCGTGAAGCCCGGAATGAGCGCGTGCGTAATGTAGGCAACTGCCGTGGCCGTGAACACGACCAGCCCGATGGACAGCAGGCCGATCGCCCGCCGCGACGCCCAGAAATCCTTCCACGAAGTGTTCCAGGCAGCTTCGTAAAGCAGCGGCGGCAGGAAGATGAGAAACACCCAGTCGGGTTCGAGCTGCAAATGCGGCATCCCGGGAACAAAGCTGATCAGCAGGCCGGCTATAACGAGGAAAATAGGGTAGGAAATCCCGATCTTTTCGCTCAGCATTGTCAGCATCGACACCACAAAGAGGAGTGAAATAATGAGCAGTAAATTCTCGAGGATCATATTCAGTAAATCGGCGTTCGGAGATATAAATGTATATAAAATGTAAAATTAACATGTAATAACTTTTGTGTGTGGTCGAGCACGCAAATGCAAATTTTGATTTATATTAGCAGGAATTATTGTGGTTTTGCACTAACTTTAATGCCTTTAATATTCTGTATCACTGGCATTACGAATAGATAAATCATCAAAAACAGTCATTCCATCACCTAATCCTTAATTGCAATGAGTACTTCTCGGAGAGATGTTTTGAAAATGGCGGGAGTAGCATTGGCAGGTAGCACACTACCAACCTTTGCGATCCTGAACCCCAATCGCGCCTTCGCGGGCGTGAACGCTGATACCCTGAAAGTAGGGTTGATCGGTTGCGGCGGCCGTGGTTCCGGCGCAGCTAACCAGGCTTTGAAAGCTGACCCTAACGTAGTACTGTGGGCTATGGGTGACATTTTCAAAGACAAACTGGACTCGTCGCTTGAAAACCTTACGAAAGTGCACGGTCAGAAAGTGAAAGTGGATGAAGGTCGCAAGTTTGTGGGTTTCGACGCTTTCAAGAAAGTGTTGGATTCGGGTGTGGATGTAGTACTGCTCGCAACGCCTCCTCACTTCCGGCCCGAGCATTTGACGGCGGCTGTCAATGCAGGTAAGCACGTTTTCTGTGAAAAACCGGTGGCGGTGGACGCTCCGGGTGTGCGCAAAGTGCTCGACGCGGCGAAACTGGCCAAGCAAAAGAATGTGTCCCTGATGTCGGGCTTCTGCTGGCGCTACCACGAGCCGAAACGCGCGAGCTTCGCACGGATCCTCGACGGCGCAGTCGGCGACATTACGGCGATTTATAACACTTACGATACCGGTACATTGTGGTCGTTCCCACGCGTGGCCGGCTGGACGGACGCTGAATACGTGCTCCGTAACTGGACTTACTACACCTGGCTCGCCGGCGACCACATCGTAGAGCAAGCCGTGCACAGCATCGATATGATGGCCTGGGCAATGGGCGGCAAGCTGCCTGTTTCGGCAGTAGGAACCGGCGGCCGTCAGGTGCGCACCGACTCACTGTTCGGCAACATTTTCGACCACTTCTCGGTCGTTTACGATTACGATAATGGTGTGAAAGGCTTCCACCACTCACGCCAGCAGGCCAACTGCGAAAACAGCTATTTGGTACAAACATTAGGAACCAAAGGGCAGGCAATGGTAAACTGTGCCCGTAACGTGCACGAAATCACCGGTGCTAACCCGTGGAAATACGACGGCCCGCAAAACGATATGTACCAGACAGAACACAACGAACTGTTTGCGTCTATCCGCAGCGGCAAGCTCATCAACGACGGCGAATTCATGGCGCACAGCACATTAACCGCCATCATGGGTAGAATGGCTGCCTACACAGGCAAGCGCGTAACCTGGAACGATGCATTGAACTCCACCGAGAAGCTGGGACCAGATACTTACAGCTTTGACATGAAACCACCGGTTGTAGAGGTGGCTAAGCCAGGTATCACTGCATTCTCCTGATACCTTATGCAAAGAAGAGATTTCCTGAAAAACACCGCCATGGCAGCATCTGCCGTGGCGGCGGGCTCTTCGGTGCTGTACGGTGCCGAAGCGGCGGCTGCATCCGCGGCCAGCGCACCAGCGGTTGCGGCACGCCCGATGGTGAAGAAAAGCCTTAAATGGGGTATGGTAAAAGAAGATTTGTCGATTATGGACAAATTCAAACTCCTCAAAGACCTTGGCTACGACGGCGTCGAACTCGACTCGCCCGATAAGCTGGATATGAAGGAAGTGCTCGCCGCGCGCGACAAAACGGGCCTCGAACTGCCGGGAACCGTGAACTCGATGCACTGGAAGCTCCCATTGTCCGATCCCGATCCGAAAAAGCGCGAAGAATGCGTCAAATCCATTGAAAAAGCATTGCACGACACCAAACAATACGGCGGCACGACCGTCCTTGTGGTGCCGGGCGTGGTGAATGCGAATGTCACTTATGCAGAAGCCTACGAGCGCTCGCAGGCGGAAATCCGCAAACTGCTGCCGGTGGCCGAGAAGACGGGCGTTAAAATCGCATTCGAAAATGTTTGGAACCAGTTCCTGATCAGCCCGCTCGAAGCAGCCCGCTACGTGGACGAGTTCAAGCACCCGATGGTAGGCTGGTATTTCGATGTCGGCAACGTGCTGCGTTACGGCTACCCCGTTTCGTGGATCGAAGCATTGGACAAACGCATTCTCAAACTGGATTTGAAAGAATTCAGCTTCAAAAAACAAAACGACCTGGGCCTGTGGAAAGGCTTCGACGTAGAGTTCATGGAAGGCGATTGCAACTGGGCCGAGGTAAACAAGGCATTGCAAAAAGATCGGCTACTCCGGCTGGGCATCGGCCGAGGTTTCCGGCGGCGACCGCAAACGTTTATTAACTATCCGTGAGAAGATGGACCTTGTGTTCAACGCATAATTACACTTCTTACAAATGCATAAAGGGCCCGGTTATCCGGGCTTTTTTTATGCATGATTTTGTAGTATAGAAATGTTGTTGAAAATCTCCAACTTGCGATTACATCAGCACACTATAAATATGTACTACGAATTTATATCCTCCCTGAGTGAGATCCTGCCTGTTGAAGATCAGACCCGGATACTGTTCCAGCAAAGGTTAAAAATTGTGAAAGTTCCAAAAGGCCGGGTCCTGCTGTCGGACGGTGAAGCTTGTGACAAGCTCTGGTATCTGCAATCCGGAATTGTACGTGGGTATCATCTCGTTAGCGACGGCCACGGCGCCTTCCGCGACGTGACCGACTGGTTTGCAAACGAAGGTGACTTTTTCCACGCAGCCGATAGTTTCGTGAAGCAGCTACCGTCACGCGAATGCATCGAGACGCTGGAACCCTCCGTGCTGATTTACATCGCGCGGGCTGACCTTTACGAACTCTATGCAAATCATCCCAAAGCCTGTTGCATTGGCCGTATTATCGCCGAACGCCTCTTGCTGGGCCATCAGGATCTGCTTCGCGACATGCGTACGCTTTCCGCCCACGAGAAGCTGGAATCGTTTCGCGCGCGTTCGCGGGAGCTCTTCAATCGCGTGCCACAAAAATACATTGCCTCCTATCTAGGCATTTCCGAAAACTACGTCAGCAAGCTCAAAGCCAGACGCTGAATTTTCTTCCTTTTTCCAGGTCCGATCCTGTTTTATCCCAGAATAGGTGTGGTTTATCCTCTTTTTATTTGTACAAAAAATGCAAATAATATGAAGAGAACATGCTACTTACTTGGGATGGCCCTTTTTGGGCTGGTTTGGACAATAGGACTGGCAAGGGGGCAGCCGCTCGATGGGATCGCGAGAGCGAAAGAATATGTTGATCAGGATGTAAAAAGGCACCGATGGGAGCTGAATGTGAATGCGGGTAATTTGTTCAGGTTAGGGCACTCCGGTACTCACCAGTATTTCTACCTGATTAAATGGAATTCCGAGCATGTCGAGAATAATCGCGGACATGCATGGAGATTTTCGTTAAGCCCGCAGTTGGGTAACCACGATACGATGGTTCCTGGTGATACTTCGCCCCAAGGCTCTCGCGTGCTTAATGATTACAATTTTAAACCGCTTTTTGTAATTGGGCACGAATGGCAACGCATTTATGGCAGGACAATGCTATTTGGCGGAATTGACTTTGCCGGAGTGCTCAATTGGAGTAAGGGAACTGCTTATGACGTGCCCTCGCCTTGGGAAGTTGGTGCTTCGGGAACTTCGGTTATTCACTATCGGAGGAACATCATCAGGCTTGCATCATTCCTGGGAGCCAAAATTTACCTGAATCATCGGATTTCATTGTCGGCTGAAAGTCACATTCAGTTCAGCCGGGGAATTGAAAGTTACAGGTCTTCATTTGACGATAAATTTGTCGCAAGAAGCAAATTTACATGGAAGCTTATGGAGCCCGTCCCATGCTATTTCATTGGTCTTAGTTATAACATTTAACACTCACTGAACTATGAACAAATTAGATTTCTCGTTCTCTTCATCCTGTTCTTAAATCCCTTGTTCACTATCGTGAAGGGTGCAGTTGATCCGGTTGTCTATATCTAGGGAAGCAGAGCAAATTCGATTTTTGATGGAATCGACTTTTACGGATTGGAACCCAGTAGTAGTAACTACCTCAATGAATACTACTATTATCCGCAGATAGTTGTCGATCTTCAAAACAGTAGCGTACCGTAAAATGCAACTGTCACGTATGAATGGACGGTCGTTGGTGGGACTGCGGTGAGCGCAAAGACAGTCTCATATTTTACTGCTAAATGGAACAACACCGTAAATTACAGCAGTGGCGTGGCTACAAAGACAATTCGCTTGAAAGTTACGTACACGTGGACGCCACAGGGCGGCACGAAGCAGACCAAAGTAATCAACAGCGTACGGGCCAACGAAGCCAACGAAGCACTGCCTATCGAGGTGAAATATATCAGCGATCCTTCAACAATTACTTTTAACGGCTCAACACTCAGCAAAAGCAATACCCTTTCCTATCCTTGTGGAGCAGCTCAGAAAACCGTTTCGATCCCCGCTGTGGCCACAGACCCTGGCGCGCCCGTTACTTACTACTTCTTTTATCCGAATGGTTGGACAGGTCCAGCGAGTTCGAATGTGCCGTCAGTAACTGTCAATACACATGTCAATCAGGGTGGGACGATTAAGGTAGAGGCAAAGCGGAATGATAGCAATAATTTCAGAACTAAAATATCTATCACGATTACACGGCCTGTGCCGACTAAGCCGGTAATAAACTCGCCCGATATATTACTTTGCAGTCCCAAAACAATAACGGCCAACGCAAGTAATGCTACGAGCTACAACTGGACTTCCTCGGGAGGAATTACGGCAAATTCGCCGGGCAATACCAATTCCGCGCAAATTACCGGCGTTTCCGACGGAACTGTGATGGTTTCCGCTACTTCCTCGGTCTGTGCGATGACTTCGGCGAATAGCAACCCGATCAACGTAAAAAGAAGCGCCCCATTACCCGCTTCACTATCAGTCACCGCCAATGGCGGCGGATCGCCGGATTTTATGTGTAACGGCGCGGGGATCATGCTGAGCGCTTACACCGCCGAGCCGGGGACGCAGTTTGGGATGTGGACTTCCAGTGATCCGGGAAATACAATCCTCAATTCCAATGGCGGGACGGCTTATTTCAATTCCTATGTCAATAACTGCTACGGCATCGACATCACTGTGAGCAACTGTTTCGGTTCGGTGCAGAAGGGCATCACGATTTGCGTCGATAACTGCGCGAAAGGAACACCGATTTACAAGGTATTCCCCAACCCGGCGAAAGATCAGGTGAAAATTCAGTTTGATGACGACGTTGCCAGAGAGGCGCTTCCACAGGTCATCAAACTATTCAGTGAAGCTACCGGAAAGGAAGTCAGGTCAATTCAGGGAGCGGAAGAATTTGGAAGCGGTTCGTATCAAGAAGACAACACCATTACCCTGTCTGTGGGCGATCTGCCGAGAGGTACCTATTATCTAAGACTTACCAGCCGGGATGGTAATGCGGATAATGTGCGCGTAGTCCTGGAATGAACGCGTCGCTTGCCTATCTGCTCGTTACTCCGCGTTCCTCACTTACTCACCTTGTACCGCGCACGGCCGTAATATTTTAAGGTAGAGATCTTCAATTGCTTCTCTTTCAAGGCAATCAGCTTATATTCCTTGAATTCTCCCTCCTTATCCAGAAATCCGACGATGCAGGATTCTTTCTCAGGGCCTTTTCGGATTTCCACCTTGGGCATAATGCCGAAATTGGGGATGGTGAGCGTGTCTTCGGCTTCCTGCACCATATATTCGATCTTCATGAGGAACTTGAAGGTCTGTTTCGTTTCGTAAACATCCACCGCCAGGCGCCAGTCATTCAGCTCGTCCTGGATTTTTTCGCTGTAACTCGCTACCGGACTGTTTTCGACCGTCTCACGCGTGAGCGGGATCGTGTCGTTGATGGCCTTGGCCGGTTCGCCGCTGCCGGTTGCTGCGGTTTCGTCGTCGTTTTTCGGTTTGTTGCAGCACAATAGCGCCAGAAGGAGTAAAAAGCTGTAATGCTTCATGGAAAATCGTTGAGGTTTGTTGATAGGGCTACCTGTTTGCAATATACCTTTGTTATTTGCATTAAAAGAAATATTTTACTCAATGCATTATAAACAAATCTTTACGAATCCCGCCTTTTGCACCCGATAACCTGACATGGCTTTAAATTATATTTTCGTTTCGTTTTTCGTCATTGCCTTCCTGATTGCGCTTCTGCAATTCGTTTTCACGGGCGACGTCCAAACTTTCAAGGCCATTACTGAGGGAATGCTGGAAATGGCCAAAGTGGCTGTGATGGACATCGCATTGCCGCTCACAGGCGTAATGGCGTTCTTCCTCGGCATTCTGAATGTGGGAGAAAAGGCCGGGATCATCCACGTCATTGCGCGGTTTATCGGGCCGTTTTTTAACAAACTTTTTCCCGAAGTTCCCAAAGATCACCCGGCAAACGGCCAGATGATCATGAACTTCTCCGCCAATTTCCTCGGCCTCGACAATGCGGCCACGCCCTTCGGTTTGAAGGCGATGCAAAGCCTGCAAGAACTCAATCCCAGCAAGGATACCGCTTCCAATGCGCAAATCATGTTCCTCGTACTGCACACGTCAGGTTTACAGATTATCCCGCTGTCCATCATCGCCCAGCGCGCCATTCTGGGTGCGCAGAGCCCTTCGGACGTTTTTATCCCGTGCGTAGTGGGTACTTACGTTACCACGGTTGTGAGTATGATCATTACGGCTATCTGGCAGAAAATCAATCTGTTCAACAGAACGGTCATGCTGGGCCTGGGCAGCGTTACCGCCATGATCGCGCTGATATTATGGTACTTATCGGGCTTGCCCAAAGAGCAGATCGAAACGGTTTCAATTCTGGCGGGTAACTCGGTGCTGCTGGCTGTGGTGGCGGGTTTTCTTGGCTGGGGCATGTTTAAGAAAGTAAATGTGTTCGAAGCATTTATCGAAGGTGCGAAAGGCGGTTTCACCACATCGGTGACGATTATTCCGTATCTGGTAGGCCTGCTTGTGGCCATCAGCGCATTCAGAAGCTGCGGAGCGATGGATTATATGATCGACGGTTTGAAATGGGCCTTTTCATTAACAGGCTTTAATACCGATTTCACCGACGCATTGCCCGTGGCGCTTATGAAACCCCTCAGCGGGAGCGGTGCGCGCGCATTGATGATCGACGCCATGAAGGAGTTCGGTCCCGATTCGTTCATCGGCAGGCTGGTGTGCATCTTCCAGGGTTCGGCAGACACCACTTTATATATTGTTGCATTGTACTTCGGCTCAGTGGGCATCAAGAACACCCGCTATGCCATCGTAGCTGGTCTGATCGCCGATTTTGTCGGTGTAATTGCCGGAATATGGCTCGGTTACCTGTTTTTCCACTGATCGAAAGGCAGCTGCGGGAAATCGCCCTTTACCACGGAAATGCAACCGTCCGTCCCAAATGGATGGTTGCATTTTGAGGTAAACACTAATATTGATCATCTAACTCCAAACCGCTTATGTTTCACTCTTTACGCTATTCCGCACTGGTTTTGGCATTGTTTTGTGGAATGACCGTTCCTGAAACCGTCCTGGCGCAACAAAATGTAACTCAGCCTGCTAACACCTATTCGCTGGAAGATTGCATCCGGATCGCCCTGGAAACGAACCCGCAGGTGAAGCAGTCGGAGATCACCGTGCAAACGAACGGCAACACTTATGAGCAATCCAAATGGGAGCGGTGGCCGAGCATCAGTTTCAGCGCCGGTCAGGGCTTCCGGTCGGGTCGTAACATTGATCCCTTTACCAACCAGTTCGTGCAGCAGAATGTGAGCTCCAATAACTACCAGCTCGGCGGGCAAGTGACGCTTTTCAGCGGTTTTCAGATCAGCAACAATATCAAATTCAATAATGCCAACTATCAGGCCAGCGCCAAGGACCTCGAAGCGACCCGCAACGACATTATGCTCAACGTCGCATTGTCCTATTTGCAGGTCGTAACCAACGAGGAGCTCATTATAGTGGCGCAGCGGCAGGTGGATGCTTCCCAATTGCAGGTCGACCGCACCGCTAAGCTGGTGGAAGCAGGTACATTGGCGGAAAGCAACCTGCTCGACCTGAAATCACAGTTGGCAAACGACGAGCTCACACTCGTAAATGCCCAAAACAACCTCGAAACGGCCAAGCTGAACTTGAAGCAATTCATGAACATGCCGGGCAGTGAGGTGATCAATGTGGTGAAGATTCCGGTAAAAGATCCCACATTGCAGGCCTATGACGCTACCATTCAGGAAATTTATGAAACAGCCCTGAACAATCTGCCCCAAATGAAAGCCGCCAACATGCGCATTGAGGCTTCCAAAATCAATGTAGACCTGGCCCGGGGCGCGAGAATGCCGACGCTGACTTTGAATGGCGGTATCTACACAGCCTATTCCAGCGCGGCGCCCAAAGAGCGGTTTGTAGGCGACGGAACGGGTAGTACGGTGATCGAGGTTCCTTCGCAAACGGACTATATTCTGGTGGACGACAAGCCCGTGCCCATTATTCAGCGTGTGTCCACGCCCAACGGTTCGTTGCAGAGTTTCCGCTATTTCAACCAGCTCGACTTCAACCGTAACTCGGCCATTAACCTGAACCTGAACATCCCGATTTTCAACAATTTCAGGGTAAAATATAATGTGGCCAACGCCCGGTTGCAGCAAAAAACATACGAATACCAGGCGCAGCAGGTGCAGCTCACCATCCGCAAGAATGTGGAACAGGCTTACATCGACATGACCAACGCGGCGAAACGTTACTCGGCCACTGCCAATCAGGTACGGGCATTGCAGGAAACATTCCGTGTGGCGCAGGTCCGGTTTGATGTGGGCGCAATTAACTCTGTGGAGTATAATATTGCCAAAGCCAACCTCGACCGGGCGAACGGTAACCTCGTTCAAACCAAGTATGACTACGTTTTCAGGACTAAAATCCTGGATTTCTACATGAACCGCCCGCTCTCCGATTTCTAGCATTCGCCTTCGTATCAGCAACTAATATTAAATCGTAATCAAAAACATATGGCACGTAAATCTTCGAAACAGATCTGGTGGATAACGGGAGGTGTCGTAGTGCTGCTTTTCGGTGGATTGTTTGGGGCAAAACAGGCCGGGCTTATCGGCAAACCTAAAACGACCGAGGTGGAATACACGACCGTCAAAAAATCGGATATCATCGAACGGGTGAGCGCGTCGGGAAAGGTGCAGCCGGAGGTGGAAGTGAAGCTCAGCCCCGACGTTTCCGGCGAAATCATCGCCCTGAATGTGGCTGAGGGTGACTCGGTCGTGAAAGGACAGTTGCTGCTGAAAATCCGCCCTGATAACTATGAATCGCTGATGGCCCGAGCCCAGGCCGCCGTTAATTCGAGCAAAGCCAATTATGAACAAACCAAGGCGATGGTTGCACAGGCGGAGGCGCGGCTCGTGCAGGCGAAGGCCAATTACGAGCGTAACAAAAAACTTTTCTCCGATAAAGTGATCTCATCTGCTGACTTCGAGCAATTTGCATCGACGTTTGGCGTAGCCCAGCAGGATGTAGAATCTGCAAAAGCCAATGTGGCAGCGGCGCTTTACAATATCAAGAGCGCCGAAGCAAGCTTGCGCGATGCGGCAGAAAACTTACGCAAAACGAGCATTTTCGCGCCGGTAAGCGGCATCGTTTCGCTGCTGAATGTAGAAGCCGGCGAGCGCGTGGTGGGAACTTCGCAAATGGCGGGTACCGAAATGATGCGCATCGCCAACCTGGCCGATATGGAGGTTCGCGTGAATGTAAACGAGAATGATATTGTGCGCGTTTCGATCGGCGATACGGCCGAGATCGACGTGGATGCTTACAGCTCGTCGGGGCGGAAATTCAAAGGTGTGGTGAAGGAAATCGCCAATACGGCGGCCGGTTTGGCATCGCTGTCGTCTACATCCACATCGGCCGCCAATACGTCGGCCGACGCCGTGACGGAATTTCAGGTAAAAGTGAAAATCCTGAACGAATCGTTCGCGGACCTGATGAACGCGCGTTCCAAAAAGTCTTATCCATTCAAACCGGGCATGACCGCCTCGGTTGAAATTATCACAGAGCGCAAAAATGGCGTAGTTTCCGTGCCGATCGCCGCCGTAACAACGCGTGGCGGCACGCAGCAGGCCATTCCGGGTTCGGGTGACGGTACCGAAAACAATGCACCGCCAGCCAGCGATGACGAGAACAAGAAGCCTAAGAAAGAAGAGGCCATTAAAGAAGTCGTTTTCATGGATGTAAACGGCAAAGCGGAAATGAAGGAAGTGAAAACGGGGATCAGCGATTTTGAGAACATTGAAATACTTTCGGGCCTTAAACCGGGCGACCGAATTATCTCCGGACCATACATTGCGGTGTCCAAAAACCTCAACAACGGTGACCTGGTAGAGAAAAAGAAGGAAGAACCGAAAAAAGATGGAAAAAAATCAAATGAAAACCCGAACTGATGCGTTGTAAAAAAGTAATAAGTTCGATTTAGTTTAGGTTAAAAAGGAAAATCCTTGCGGCTTTGCTGCAAGGATTTTTTATTTTCAGCAATTTTGGCCCCATATTTCAGCCAAATTCTGACATTTCCGCCGGATGAGCTTATTCAATCATACCAAAATCGCAGTGATCGGAGGCGGAAGCTGGGCAACCGCGCTGATCAAAATTCTTTGCGAACAAAATCACGTTCAAATCCGCTGGTGGCTCCGGAACCAGAAGGACATCGACCATATCCGGAAGTTCAACCACAACCCGAGCTATCTCAGCGACGTGGAGCTTTCGCCTAGGAAAGTGAAGGTTTTCGAAAAAACGACCGACGCCGTGAAAGGGGCCGATTACATTATCCTGGCCGTTCCCGCGGCATTCATCCAGGAATCGTTGCAGCATTTGTCGGCAAAGCATTTGCAAGGCAAACGCATCGTGTCGGCGATCAAAGGGATGGTCCCCGGCCAGAACGCCCTTGTTACCGACTGGGCGGCCGATGCGTTTGGCATTGAAATGAAAGATACCTGCGTAATCGCCGGTCCGTGCCACGCGGAAGAAGTGGCGCTCGAAAAGCAATCTTACCTCACCATTGCCTCCACGGAATGCCCGGCTGCGGAAGACTTCGCCCAGCTGATGACCTGCCGCTACGTGACAGCTAATGCGCTGGACGACCTCTACGGCGTCGAATATGCCGCCGTGATGAAGAATATCGTCGCGCTCGCGTGCGGGATCACGCACGGGCTCGGGTATGGCGACAACTTTCAGGCGGTGCTCGTTTCCAACGCCATGCAGGAAATCGGGAACCTGGTAACCGCCCTCGACCCCCGCGAGCGGAACCTGAGTTCTTCCGCCTACCTCGGCGACCTGCTCGTGACGTCCTATTCACAGTTTAGCCGCAACCGGTTGTTCGGAAATATGATCGGCCGGGGATACAGCGTAAAGGCCGCGCAGCTCGAAATGAAGATGATCGCCGAAGGTTATTATGCCACAAGGAGTATCCAGGAGCTCAACAAGACTTATCACGTTAATTTGCCCATCACCAACGCGGTTTACAGCATTCTCTACGAAGAGCACGCGCCCGCTGCGGTCATGAACGAGTTGAAGAAGTTATTGAAATAGTAGCCTCTTTTCGGTTCGTAAGGGTATTCTGCAAAACGTTCAACCTATTTTTTAATTCATGCTACCATACAAAAAGCAATCTATACGGCTTGCGGCCACATTGCTGCTCGGCTCCATTGTGATGACATCCTGCGGCTCGAAAAACAGTGAAACAGCGGAAGACCAGAAGGCGGATTCGCTCGGCAGCGAGAAGGAATTCGTGTTTGGCGACCAACGCCCGTTCCCGCAATGCCACGCCTCCACGCTCGTGCGCCTGGACGACGGCCAATTTCTCATAGCATGGTTTGGCGGAACAGAAGAAAAGAACCCCGATGTGGGCATTTGGCTTTCCAAAGGTCGCCCCGGCCAATGGAGTGCGCCGGTGGAAGTAGCCAAAATCCGGGAGGATGCGCACTGGAACCCGGTTCTGCAGAAAACTTCCGATGGTAAGGTGATTTTGTATTTCAAGGTAGGAAAGGAAATCGCGCATTGGGAAACTTGGGTGAAAACTTCATCGGACAATGGCGAAACCTGGTCGGATGCCTATGAGCTGGTGAAAGGCGACAAAGGCGGCCGCGGCCCGGTGAAGGACAAGCTGATCGAACTGTCGAACGGCGATTGGCTGGCAGGTGCTTCCAACGAGGTGAACCGCTGGGAAGTGTTTGTGGACCGCAGTACGGATAAGGGCAAAACCTGGACGGCCAGCCCGTATTTCAAAATCGACACGACGGAAATTAAAGGAAAAGGCGCAATACAGCCTACATTGTGGGAATCGGAGCCGGGGCAAGTGCATATGCTCGTACGCACGACCGGCGGCGTGATCGGCCGCAGCGATTCGAAGGATAATGGCAAAACCTGGTCGACCATTACAAAGACCTCTTTGCCTAACCCGAATAGCGGCATCGACCTCGCCAAACTCAACGACGGAACACTGGTGCTCGCCTACAACCCCGACGACCACAACTGGGGCTCTCGCTCACCGCTTTCGCTGATCCTTTCATACGACGACGGCCAGAACTGGACCGATAAAATCGATATTGCTACCGGTAAAAAAGAAGACGAGTATTCCTACCCGGCCGTGATCAGCTGGGGCGATTCGGTGGCCGTCACGTACACTTACAACCGCCGCAAAATCGCATTCTGGACCGGCAGTAAGAAAGATATTGTCGATCTGGCAGCAAAAAACAAGAAATAGGCGTCAATAGCCCTGCAACACAATGTCGTAAGACTCCATCATTTCAACTTTCTTCCCCATCTTTTTCTGGATGATTTTGAAATGATGGACGTCTTCGGGGCAAATGAGCGATATCGCCTCGCCCGGATTCTCGGCGCGGCCTGTTCTGCCGATGCGGTGCACATAATCTTTCGGCGACCGCGGCAATTCGAAATTGATCACATAAGGCAAAAACTGAATGTCGATCCCCCGCGAAGCGAGGTCGGTTGCCACAAGCACAGTTAGTTTTCCGGATTTAAACTTATTCAAAGCCTCGGTGCGCGCACCCTGGCTTTTTTTGCTATGCATGGCCATGGCGTCGATCCCGTTCTTTTTTAGCTTTTCGACGAGGTTATCGGCCGTCCGCGTGGCCGAAACGAACACAAGCACCTGCTTCATCTGCTGCGATTTGATGAGATAGCGCAGGAGCGGGCCCTTGCGATCCGGATCGACGAAGTAGCCGGTTTGTTTAATCAGGTCCAGGTTTTGTTCTTCTTCTTCGATTTCGATTCGTACCGGGCTTTTCAGCTGATCTTTATTGATTTTATCCACCTCATCGCCCAGAGTGGCCGAGAACAGGATACTCTGACGTTTCTTCGGCAACAGAAAGAAAATGTCCCGCATTTCGTCCGCAAAGCCCATATTCAGCATCTTGTCGGCCTCATCCAGCACGAGAATGCGCGTTTCTGCCAGGCTCAGGGCCTTATAGGAAAGCAATTCAAGCAACCTTCCCGGCGTAGCTACCAGTATTTCCACATTTTGCAATGCGATCATCTGTGGATTAATGGACACGCCCCCGAACACCGCCAGCGTTTTTACCTTCCGTGGAAGCCTTTCACTAAAAATCTGGAACACCGAGCCAATCTGCACCGCGAGCTCACGCGTCGGCACGAGCACCAATGCGGTAATGTGCCGGTTTTTGGCAGGAGGCATTTTTTGAAATGATTCGAGAATGGGCAGCACGAAACTTGCCGTCTTTCCCGACCCTGTTTTGGCAATGCCGAGCACATCGTTTCCCTTCAAAATGGCTGGAATTGCGGCCTGCTGAATCGGGTATGGTTGAGTATAATTCTGTTCAGCAATGGTTTTTAGTAATGGTTCGGACAATCCAAGCGATTGGAAGGAAGTTGCGTTCTCCGGCATGCGGTCATTTGTTTTGTGATCGGGCAAAGATACGGCTCCCTGCGCAAATGCTACCTGTCCGCCCGAAAGCCTGTTCGCCGGAACGCCGGTCCGCCGGTCCGCCGGTTCGCCGGAACGCCGGAACGCCGGAACGCGAGAAATTTTCCATCACCAGCATTCATACACATCATGTCGCACAACCGCAGGGAATTCCTTCAAAAATTAGGGTTTGGTGCCCTTCAATTGGGTGTAATCAGCGCAATTCCGGCATCGGCCTGGGCGTCGTCGCTCAGCTACGGACAATTGCCGCGCAGCTCCCCGGGAGCCCAGGGAATGTCGGCCAAAGGCATTCTGGACTTTGCCAACGCCGTCGAAACCGACCGTCTGAACCTGCACAGTCTGATGGTCCTGCGGCAAGGGAAAGTGGTTGCCGAAGGCTGGTGGGCGCCCTATGCGCCGGATTTGAAGCATACATTATATTCGCTCAGCAAAAGCTTTACGTCCAGCGCGATCGGTTTCGCGGTGGCGGAAGGTAAGCTGAAAGTGGATGATAAGGTCGTTTCCTTCTTCCCCGACGAGAAACCCGCTACCGTGAGCGCGAATCTCGCGGCTATGCGCGTACGCGACCTGCTCAGCATGTCGACGGGCCACGACAAAGACACCACCGGCAAACTGCGCGAATCGGGCAGTGATAACTGGGTGAAATCGTTTCTCGCGCAGCCCGTCGAGCATGAGCCGGGAACATTCTTCGTGTATAATAGCGGCGCCACGTACATGCTATCGGCGATTATTCAAAAGCTAACAGGTCAGACACTGCTCGAATACCTCAAACCGCGGCTTTTCCAGCCATTGGTGATCGAGGATGTAGATTGGGAGGTAGATCCGAAAGGCATTAATACCGGCGGTTGGGGATTGCGCGTGAAAACGGAGGATATTGCCAAGTTCGGGCAATTGTACCTGCAAAAAGGGGAATATAATGGCAAACGCATTCTTCCTGCCGCGTGGGTGGAAGAAGCCACGCGCTCGCATATCATGTCCAAAGGTAGCAACCGCAAGCCCGAAGACGACGACTGGCAACAAGGCTACGGCTACCAGTTCTGGCGCTGCCGGAATGGTGCCTACCGCGGCGACGGTGCATTTGGGCAGTATTGCATTGTAATGCCCAAAGAGGACATGGTAGTGGCCATCACCAGCGAAACCAGCGACATGCAGGCCATCCTCAACCACGTGTGGGCACACATCCTGCCCGCCGTAAAAGCCACCGGCGTGCCCGCAGACAAGGATGTGCAAAACCAGATGCAGAAAAAACTGACCTCACTCGCATTACCCCTAACCCCCGGAAAGCCTACCTCCGAACTGGCTTCTAAACTGAATGGCAAGGCATTTAAACTGGCGGATAATGATCTGAAAATTAGTAAAGTCGCTTTTGAATTCGACAAAGGCTGGTGCCTGTTCCGGCTGACGGATGCTAAGGGCGAACACCTCGTGGTAAATGGATTGGGCAACTGGAAAATCGGTCTGACCGATTTATCGACTATGCCGCTTAAACTCGTACTCACTCCCGTTCCCGGAGAAAAAAAGACCAAAATCGCCGCCAACGGCGCCTGGATCGATGACGCCACTTTCGAAATGACGTGGCGTTTCATCGAAACCGCGCATTACGAAACCGTGCGCTGCAAGTTCGAAGGAGATAATTTGCAACTAGAATTCAAAAGAAGCCTCGCGATTATCGGCAACACGAAAGACCCGCGGCCGGTGCTGAGCGGGAAGGTGGTTGCGTAGAGCGTACTGATTATCAGTTCAGTTTTTTATATTTGTGTAAACTAGTTTAAAAACATCACACTATGAGAATAACGATCGATTGGAGTAAACTTAAACTGGCAATGGCTGGTAAAAGCAAGATTACCAAAGCAGAAAAGCAGGATACGACGGAATACCTGCTGAGTAGCAATGAAAACCGGGAGAGATTGCTCAGGGCAATCGCCGACCTGGAAAACGGAAGAAAAAACGTTCAGGAAAGGGCGCTGATTGAAGAATGAAGCTTCTCTTTCATGATGAAGGTTGGGAAGACTACCTTCATTGGCAGCGCACGGACCCGAAAATCCTGAAAAGGATTAACGAGTTGATAAAGGATTGCAGGAGATCTCCTTTTAATGGAATCGGAAAACCGGAGCCGTTGAAGGGAGATCTTTCCGGTTATTGGTCAAGGCGGATCGATGAGGAGCACAGGCTGGTGTATTCAGTTGAGCCCGATGCGATTGTAGTTATCAAATGCAGGTTTCATTATAAAAAGTGAAATGCGCAATCATCCAACTCAAAAGATTTTAATATTATTGATATTCAATCTTTAACCAAAACCACAAACATGAGAAAGAACATTTTACTGACCTTGTTCATCATGATTACCGCATTTGCGGCGAATGCGCAGAAATTCAGGGGGCTGGATAAGAGTCCGCGTGATATTGCGTATTTCCCGGACCATTTTGCGCATGATCGGAAGGATGGCGAGAAGGCATTGGTGAAGGTTTCGTATAGCCGGCCTTTCCTGAATGGCCGCGAGATTTTCGGCAAGAAGGAGGCGTACGGAAAGGTGTGGCGCCTGGGAGCCGATGAATCGACCGAGATCCGGTTTTATGAAGATGCTACTTTCGGTGGCAAAAAGGTGAAAGCTGGTACTTATTCCCTGTTTGCGATCCCGGGTGAAAAGGAGTGGACGATCATCGTCAGTTCCGATGTCGATTACTGGGGCGCTTACAAATACAAGGAAGCCAATGACGTGCTGCGCGTGACCGCGCCGGTAAAAAGAGCAGATGCACCGATCGAGAACTTTTCAATTGTATTTGAAAAAGTCTCCGATAAGGCCGCCAAGATGTACCTCGGCTGGGAAACGACCATTGTGGAAGTGCCCGTGTCGTTCTGAGTGCCGGAAAGTGGCATAGTTCTTTCTCTCAATGGTATTTGAACCAATGAATTTACGACAATGGCAGATATCAATGATCAGATCGAACAGTTTTTTGACGCATACGAAAAGCGGTTTGCCGACGGGCTCGCCGGCCAGGAGGTAGGGGAGGATACCGCCTCGGCATTTGCGGATTTCTTCGTGGAAGCCAGCCCGATGGGCATCATAGGCGGGAAAAACGACCAGGAATTCCGCGAACGCGTTCCGCAGGGCTATGACTTTTACCGGTCAATCGGCATTACCAAAATGGCGATCCGGCAGCTGGACATTACGGAGCTGAATGAGCTGCATTACATGGTGGAAGTGTACTGGGAGTCGTTTTACGAAAAGGACGGTCAACCCGGTTCCATCGAGTTCAGCGTGATCTATTTCCTGCAACATCTGAACGGCGCGCTGAAAGTGTTTGCCTACATCACAGGTGACGAGCAGGCTGTTTTGAAAGAAAGAGGACTCGTGTAGCCGCCGTATACTGGCATTATTATTGTTGAAGCTGGTTTGAAATGAAACGTTTCCAACCAGCTTTTTACATTAATACCAACCAATATGCAGAAACACCACTTCACTATCCTCGGAATGCTGGCCCTCTCATTGCTCGCCGGCTGTAACAGTGAAAATAAATCGAAGGACGAGGCTGCGGCCGCCGGGCCGGACTCTGTGGCTACGGCAACCGATAGCCTTACGCTGCCACCGCCGTTCGCGACGGAATCTGTGGAAAACAGGCCCGAAGAAGCCGGCTGGCCGGATGGTAAAATGCCCGTTGCGCCGGAAGGCTTCGTGGTTACCAAGTTCGCCGACAAGCTCGAAAGTCCCCGCTGGACCTACATTGCGCCTAATGGCGATATTTTTGTGGCCGAATCGGGCACCAAAAAGAGCGCCGACCGCATCACGCTCCTGCGCGATGTGAACAAGGACGGCACACCCGAAATGCGCGAGATATTTCTCCAAAAACTCAACAGGCCGCTGGGAATGCTCGTGTTGAATGGCTATTTCTACGTGGCCAACACCGAAGGCCTTTACCGCTATCCGTACAAGGACGGCGAAACCAAAATCACTTCCAAAGGCGAAAAAATTGTGGAACTGCCGGCAGGCGGATATAACAATCACTGGACGAGGAACATCCTGGCGAATGCAGACGGCAGCAAAATCTACATTTCCGTAGGTTCAGCAAGTAATGTAGCCGATCACGGTATCGATGAGGAGAAGCGCAGGGCCAACATCCTGGAAGTGAACCCGGATGGTTCCGGCGAGCGCATTTACGCGAGCGGGCTGCGCAATCCCGTGGGTATGGACTGGGCGCCGGGCACCAATGTGCTTTGGACGGCCGTGAACGAGCGCGACAAATTGGGCGACGACCTCGTACCCGATTACATAACCAGCGTGAAAGAAGGCGGCTTCTATGGCTGGCCGTACGCCTATTTCGGTCCGAATGAGGACCCGCGCCGCAAAGGCGAGCGCCCCGACCTGGTGGCGAAAACGATCGTTCCCGACGTGCCGGTGGGCTCGCATACGGCCTCGCTAGGACTGGTATTTTACAACAAAACCCAGTTTCCGGCCAAATTCCACAATGGCGCATTTGTGGGCCAGCATGGCTCGTGGAACCGCTCCAAGCTATCAGGCTACAAGGTGGTATTTGTACCTTTTAAAAACGGCAAACCGGCCGGTAAACCGGAGGATTTCCTCACCGGTTTCGTAGAGAGCGAGAAGAAAGTGTATGGCCGGCCTGTGGACGTGACGGTCATGAACGACGGCTCTTTGCTTGTGAACGACGATTCGGGAAATACCATTTGGCGGGTAAGTGCGAAATAACAGCTGATTTTTTTAGGAGAAAAGCGGTCCGGGATACAACCAGGCCGCTTTTTATTGTTTGTGCCTGCATTTCCTGAAAAGTTTTTGCGATTTCGCTAGGAAAAATATACCAATCAGTATATTTTTGAAGTGTCAATCAAAATGCAGATCGCCGGCAAGCAGCCGGTTTTAATTTCTCCAAAAAAAATACCAATTGGTATATTAACTAGGATAGCAATGAAAACTACTGGAAATACGATCTTGATCACTGGCGGAAGTGCCGGAATCGGTTTTGAATTCGCGAAAGCGTTCGATGCGAAAGGCAACCATGTGATTATTACCGGCCGCAATGCGGAGCGCTTGCAGAAAGCCGCAGCACAGCTTACCCATGTGACGCCCATCGTGTATGATGTGGTGGATAAAAACGCGACGGATGCACTCGTGGCGCGGCTGGAAGCGGAATTTCCGTCGCTGAATGTCGTGATCAACAATGCAGGAAAGGCATCCTACTACCACCTCGATGGCGACGACAACGTGGCGGAGCTGGCCGAAGAGGAAATCGTTACGAACTATCTTGCCATCATCGGCCTAAACCAGAAACTGCTGCCGCTGCTCAAAAAAGCCGATGAAGCGGCAATCGTGACCGTATCGAGCATTGCTGCGCTTGTGCCGAACCATTTCCTGCCTACTTATGCCGCCAGCAAAGCCGCGCTGCATTCCTACACGCAATCACTGCGCATCGCACTCGGCAAATCAACGCGCATCAAAGTGTTTGAAATCCTGCCTCCATTGGTCGATACTGAATTTTCAGCCGAAATTGGCGGTGCTGCCAATGGCATCCCGCCGAAACAAGTGGCCGACGAGCTCGTGCAGGCATTTGAAACCGACACTTACGAAGTACTTACAGGCCGCACCGCCGATGTGTTCAATCTGTTCCTGAGCAACCCGGCGGCTGCATTGCAGGCCATGAACCCGGGCCTTCAGCTCCAATCGGCCTGAACAAAAAGTGCAAAAAGTAACCTTTGAGATACAAAAAACGAAGCCGATATGAGACAGAGAGTCGCTTTTGCCCTGATCATGGGGATCATCACAACGGGTATAATTTCCTTTGCTTTGATATCCATAAATATTGGATTTGTTGCCAATTTTTTGGTGATTTGGCTCAAATCTTGGAGCATGTCCTACCTGATCGTCATCCCGGCAATCCTCTTACTGGGCCCGAAGGTGCAGAAACTGGTCGACGATATCTTCAAAGATACACTGACTCAGGAGGTTGACTGAAACCCTCTGGCGTCGCGGATCAATTAATCAAATTGTATGAAAAGAGTAGTTGTTACTGGCCTGGGGGTTATATCCCCGCTGGGGAATTCTGTGGAGGAGTTCTGGCAAAATATTGTAGATGGTAAAAGCGGTGCTGCTACCATTACGAAAATGGATGTTTCCAAATTCAAAACCCAGTTCGGCTGCGAAGTGAAAAACTTCCATCCGGAAGACTATATTGAGAAAAAGGAAATCAAGAAATACGACCTGCACACGCAATACGCGATCGCGGCTTCGGACACGGCGATCAAAGACGCGGGTCTTGATTTTGAAAATATCGACGTGAAGGACCGCTACGATATGGGCGTTATCTGGGCTACCGGAAACGGTGGTATGGGCACGTTCGAGGACCAGCTGCTGGAATTCCACGCTTCGGGCGGTATACCGCGTTTTAACCCGTTCTTTATTCCCAAAATGATCGTGGACATTGCTGCGGGCGTGATTTCGATCCGCCACAAGCTGCATGGTCCCAATTACTGTACGGTTTCGGCCTGTGCATCGTCCAACACGGCGCTCATCAGCGCATTCGACACCATCCGCATGGGTAAAGCCAAGCTAATGGTGGCGGGCGGCTCCGAGGCGGCCATCATTTACTCCGCATTGGGCGGTTTCAGCGCGGCGCAGGCACTTTCCAAACGCAACGACGATCCCGCAACCGCTTCCAGGCCTTTCGACAAGGACCGCGACGGCTTTGTGATGGGTGAAGGCGCGGCGGCATTGATCCTCGAAGATCTGGAATATGCCAAAGCGAGAGGCGCAAAAATTTATGCCGAAATCGTGGGCGGCGGTATGGCAGCGGACGCCTACCACCTTACCGGCACACCGCCGGACGGAATGGGCGCGGCGCTCGGCATGACCAAAGCATTGAACGAAGCGGGCATCACGCCGGACAAAATCGACTACGTGAATGCGCACGCCACCTCTACCGGCCTGGGCGACATGAGTGAGTTGCAAGGCATGAAAACGGTGTTCGGCGACCATCCGGTAGCCATCAGCGCCACCAAATCCATGACCGGCCATTTGCTGGGCGCCGCAGGAGCGCTGGAAAGCATCGTTTGCGCATTGGCAGTGAAACACGACATCATTCCAGGCACGATCAACACCGAAAACCTCGACGAGGCCATTCCCGAAGGCATGAATATCGTTTTAGGAAAATCGCTGAACCAGACGGTGAACTACGCGCTCAACAACACGTTCGGTTTCGGAGGGCACACGGCGACCTCTATTTTCAAGAAATACACAGAGTAGGACAACAAAAACGGAGTAGGGCATTGCCTTACTCCGTGATTTCCGAAAGGACTTCCACAACCCCGTTTTCATCGTTGCTTTTGGCGATGAAGCGGGCTATTTTTTTAATATCCGGGTGCGCATTGGCCATTGCATAAGAGTAATGCGCTTTTTCGAGCATTTCGAGGTCGTTGAGGTAATCTCCGAATACCATCGTCTGCTTGGCGGTAATGTTGAATTTTTCCTGCAAAACCTCCATCGCGCGGCCCTTGTTGGCCTTTTTGTGGGAAATGTCGAGCCAGATCGGCCCGGACACTTTCACCTGCAGGTCATTCTCGTATTTTTTGTAATGCGGATAGCTGTTCACCTCCGAGCCGGCCAGGTCGCATAATGTGAATTTTAAAAACTGGTCGTCCCTGATTTCCAGCAGGTCTTCCACCACTTCGTACCGTTCGAAATACAGTTTAAGGTGATTGATAAACTCCTCGTCGTCGTTTTCGACATACGCCTTTTTCTTGCCGCAAATGATCGGATAGGTGTTTTTGATCTTTCTCGCAACGCGGATCAGTTCGTGCGTAATCTCCTGATCGACTGCCTGGATGTGGATTTCCTCGTCGTTGCATACGACATAGCTGCCGTTTTCGGCCGCAAAAATGACTTCCTCCTTCACGGCATCCAGCGTTTTGGCCAGGTTGAAATACTGGCGGCCGCTGGCTGCGACAAAAATGATCCCGTGATCCCTTAACTTCCTGAAAACCGGAAAAAACGATTCGTGGATTTCATGTTTGGAGTTCAAAAGCGTACCGTCCATATCGGTAGCCACCAGCCGGATGTCGGAAAATGTCATATCGGGATTAAATATTGCCTTATTAGTCAAGGCAAATAAGCCCGCTAAGGTTCCGTTTTTACTGTAAATTTGACAATTAACCCCGCGACCCGAGAACCGCCCGTTCGTTTTCGCTGTTAACTTCGCAAATACCACACGTTGCGCAGCCGTTCGATGAAATTCTCTAAATACTACCTCGTTGCATTCGTTTCATTTCTGATCTGGGGCTTTTTCAGTCTGGCGCTAAAACCGCTGAAAGGCTATCCTTCGCTGGACATTCTGTTCTATCGCGTATTCATTTGCGCGGCGGTGATGGCGGTAATCAGCCTGTTCATGCGTGTGCGGGTGTTGAAGGAGAGTATCGCGGCATTCAAGGGCATGCCGGTGGCGCGGAAACGGGAAGTTGCATTCCTGACCCTGGCCGGCGGTGTGCTGCTCACAGCCAACTGGTTCTTCTTCATTTATGTGATGAACCACATCAGCGTCAAAGCGGCGTCATTCGCCTACCTGGTCTGTCCGATCATGACGACCGTGATCGCCTTTTTTGTGCTGGATGAAAAGCTGAGTAAATGGCAATGGACGGCGGTAATGCTCAGTGTTTTGAGTTGCATCCTTCTTTCTTTCAACAATATAGCCGATATTCTGTACAGCCTCATTGTGGCCGCGTCCTACGCGTTTTACCTCGTGAGCCAGCGCAAAAACACCGGTATCGACAAATTTCTGGTACTCACGATCCAGATCATATTCTCCGCATTACTGCTCTTGCCATTTTATCCAAAATACAGTGCAGCCCTGCCTACGGAGGCATCGTTTTACATATTGATCACGCTGATCGCCGTGGTTTTTACGATCGTTCCGCTGTTTATGAACCTTTATGCATTACAGGGCGTGACTTCGTCCACGATGGGTATTTTGTTGTATATCAATCCATTGATGAACTTTGCAATCGCATTGTTCTACTTTCACGAGCCCATTAACGCAACGCAGATCACGGCCTATTCCATCATTCTCCTTTCAATCGTGATTTTTAACGAACGGTTTATTTTCGGGCGCCGCCGAACCGCCGTCGCCTGATTTCCGGTAAGCCGCCGAGCGGATGAAACGGCCGAAATGATAACTTTCAAAAGTGAGTTGGTAGCCGTTTTGAACAAAATGCGCCTGCATATCTGGCAGCTGGTCCGCTTCTACGCGGCTGATGTTCCGGAAGAAAATGTACATCGATCGCAGCAATGCCTTTTGCCACAGTCGGTTAGTGCCTTTGTCGATATGAAAATCGGTGAAGAGCCATTGTCCGCCCGGTTTGAGGTAATAATTTAGTTTATCAAAAACCTCCTGCGCACGCGGGCGACTGAAATTGTCGAACAGGAACGGCGTCATAATCACGTCATACGGTGCAGGCGCGGCATAATTTTCAATGGCCATGTGAATAAATGCGACCCGGTTCGCCTTGCAGTCTCTTTCGCGGGCGAGGTCGAGCATATTGGATGAAATTTCGACGTAATCGATCACCAGGCCGGAAGCATGCAGGCGGGATATCTCTTCCAGAATCCAGCCGGTGCCGCCGCCCACGATCAGTATCCGCGAGCGCGGTGCAATGGCCGGCAGCAACGACCGCTGTGCACGGACAATGGATTTTCCGAACACCAGCCTGCTGAGCCTGTCGTAATTCGTGGCGATACGGTCGTAATTATTCAGCATTTCAAGAAAGGTTCTGGTGCGCAAAGAAGCTGCCGGCTATCCCACAAAGTGCCTTCACGAGCAGCAAGCCGTCGATCACGATGAGATAGAACAAAATACTCTGCCGCTTTTGCAGCGAGAATGCGACGATGAGCAGGCACACAAACGGCACGATATTGAACAGCACCGTGGGCCAGCCGAAGCCGCGGAAAATCGCGAAAGTGAGGAACGAAAGTAGCCCGACGAGCAGGAGCGGCACCAGCACATAGTAAATCGTATTGCGCAGGCCCATTCGCACGGCAAAAGTCTTCAATTCGATATTCGCATCGTCCTCATAGTCCTTCATATCGAACATAATCGCATTCACCGTGCAAAACATCCAGTTTTTGGTAAAAAGCCATAGCATCAGCAAAGGCTCGCCAACGGTAATGCCCTGCTCGATCCGCAGCGCCGCCATCGGGAACAGATTAACACACCCCGCCCACACAAAGCCGATCACAAATGCTTTCAGCCACCCTGTCCGGCGGAGGTTCAGCGAAATGATCGATTTCGGGAGCAACCCGTAGTACAGCACGGCGGCAAGCGGCACAACCGACAATATCAGCGAGTAATGCAGCGGCAAATGCAGCACCGCGTGAAAATTGTCGATCAGGTACCAGCCGCCGGCGACCGCGCAAATGCTGAACAGCACCACCTGGCTAATCCTCGTAAAACGGTGATGGAGACGGTACCATTCGGTTCGCGGGTTGGCCGACACTTTGGGCGCCACAGGCCCGGAATAGGCGATCGTGTAATAAAAAACGGTGGCGCAGAAAACAAGAACGTAGTAAACCGGCGAGTTGAGCGGCAGATTCAGCTGGAAGCCAGTTTCAACGGACAGCGCAACAGCCAGCAGTCCGACGAAGTAGTTGGCAAAAAATACAAATGCGATAATCCTGTTTAACATATCTGCCTCCGGGCCAGTCCTCTACGCAGGGTGAGGTTGGAATAATATAATTAAAGTGTCAATTTAGGATTTTTGAGGGCGTGCAGTAAGCCCTGCCGCGATTTACTGCGTGCGAAAAACGATATTTTTTTAACCAATTATCAAATGAAAAGAATCTATTTACTCCTGACCCTTTGGGTTACATGCCAGGCCGCATGTTTGCCTACCGCGCTCGTTTTCGCGCAAGGTACCAACCCGGTCCCGAAGGACGCGGTAGTGGAAAGTATCATCAAGGAGGCTACTGAAAACTCGCAATTGGAAAAGCTGGGCCACGAACTGATGGACGTCATTGGCCCGCGGCTCGTCGGCTCGCCGCAAATGCAGCAGGCGCATGATTGGGCCGTTGCGACTTATAAAGGCTGGAATATCACCGCCAGGAATGAGAAATGGGGCGAATGGCGCGGCTGGGAACGGGGCGTTTCGCATATCGATATGGTGGCGCCGCGCGTAAAATCACTGGAAGGCATGCAGCTCGCATGGAGCCCGGGCACCAATGGCAAAACGGTTACCGCCGACGTGGTGATCCTGCCCGAGGTAGCCGATTCGGCCGCATTCAGGAAGTGGCTGCCCTCGGCGAAAGGAAAGTTCGTGCTCATCAGCATGAACCAGCCCACCGGCCGGCCGGATTATAATTGGCAGGAGTTCGGCACGAAAGAGTCGTTTGAAAAGATGAAAAAGGACCGCGACGCGCAGACCGAGGCCTGGGCTAACCGGCTGCGCAAAACGGGTTACAATGCCCGCGGGCTGCCGCTGGCGTTGGAGAAAGCGGGCGCGGCAGGCGTGGTGATGTCGTATTGGTCAAAAGGTTTTGGGGCCAACAAGATCTTCGGGGCTTACACCAAAAGCATCCCGACGATCGATATTTCGCTCGAAGATTACGGCTTGCTGTACCGCCTGGCCGAATCCGGCCACACGCCGCGGATCAGTGTGAAAGCGGATGCGAAAGAAACCGGCGTAAGCCCGACATTCAATACGATCGGGGAAATCAGGGGTACGGAGAAACCCAATGAATACGTGATCCTGTCCGCCCATTTCGATTCGTGGGACGGCGGCAGCGGCGCCACCGACAATGGCACCGGCACGCTGGTGATGATGGAAGCAATGCGCATCCTCAAAAAAGTGTATCCCAATCCCAAACGCACGATCCTCGTCGGCCACTGGGGAAGCGAAGAACAGGGGCTGAACGGCTCACGCGCATTCGTGGAGGACCATCCCGAGATCGTGCAGAACATTCAGGCAGTGTTTAATCAGGATAATGGAACGGGGCGGGTCGTGAACCTCACGGGCCAGGGCTTTCTGAACTCCTATGAATACCTGACGCGCTGGCTTTCGAAAGTGCCCGAACCGATCCGCACGCCGATCGAAACCACGTTTCCCGGAGCGCCGGGTGCAGGCGGTTCCGATTTTGCTTCGTTCGTAGCGGCGGGTGCGCCGGCGTTTTCGCTGAGCTCGCTGAGCTGGTCCTACGGCACCTATACCTGGCATACCAACCGCGACACATACGACAAAATCGTGTTCGACGACGTGCGCAGTAACGCCATCCTGGCTGCGATTTTGGCCTATCAGGCAAGCGAAGACCCCGCAAAAACTTCACGCGAGAAAAGCATTCTCCCCGCAGATTCGAAAGGAGTGCCCGCCGCCTGGCCGGAGCCACGCAAACCTATCCGTCGCGGAGGACTGGATTAAACAGATAACATAACCATGCAAATAGAGATCATTGAGGAGCTTACCGAAGACCTGCTGGTCGTCCGCTCCTTCGAGCAAGGCAGTGAGCCGGAAAACCAGCAAATGTTCAAAGCCGAAAAAGGCGAAACCTGGTGGTATTCGTCCAAAGAACTTTGGATTGGCTTGGGAAATGCCCCGAAAATGCCCGGCATTATCCGCATTTTCAGGTCCCTTTTTTCCAAACGGAAGGACCGCTGGCCCGAACACATTACGCTGGACGCGCGCGGCCGCAGCGCCGAATGGGTGGGCAACGCGGTGAACGGGATTGCATTGGGAGGCTACAACCTGCAACTGTACAAGACGGAACCGAAACCAGTGAGCGAATTTTTTAAGTCGGGGAGGTTGCTCATTTTAACCGAATCGCCCGAAGAAGTGGCGGGAGCGGCCAACGACGCGCTGAAAACGGCATTGACCCAGATCCGCATTATGGATTTGACGAATGCACCTTCTAACTACAAAAAACCGGCAACGCTGGCCGAATGGGCGCGTGCTTCGGGCGCGGCGAATGGTTATGCGGTCGAAATCCTCGACAAAGCTCAGCTGGAAGAAAAAGGCATGCATGCATTGCTGGCCGTGAGCCAGGGAAGCGCGGAACCTCCGGTAATGATCGTTTCGGAATACAAGCCGGAGCATTACACCCAAACCGTGGCGCTCGTGGGCAAAGGGGTTACGTTCGATACCGGCGGGATTTCCATTAAACCCTCCGCGAACATGCATTTGATGAAGAGCGATATGGGCGGTGCGGCTGCGGTGCTGGGCGCAGTGGAGCTCGCCGCGCAGCTGAAATTGCCGGTGCGGGTGATCGGTGTGATACCTTCTACGGAAAATTCCGTCGACGGCTCGGCGATGAAACCCGGCGATGTGATCGGTTCCTATGCCGGGAAGACGATCGAGGTGATTGATACCGACGCAGAAGGAAGGCTGATCCTCGCCGACGGACTGCATTATGCCGTCAAGCATTACCAGCCCGACGTGCTCATAGACCTCGCAACGCTCACGGGCAGCATCATCCAAACCCTCGGCTACGAAGCTGCAGGCCTTTTTACACCCAACGATGAGCTCGCGGCCGACCTTATTAACGCCGCGGAGCACACAGGCGAGCGGCTGTGGCGCCTGCCCGTTTGGGATGAATACAAAGAAGAGATCAGCTCGGACATTGCCGATGTGAAAAACTACCACGGCAAACCGCTCGCCGGCGCCATCGTGGCGGCGAAATTCTTGGAAGTTTTTACCGGCGGGCACACCGCCTGGGCCCACCTCGACATCGCAGGAACCGCCTTCGGCGATACCGAATTTGCTCCCGGCCGCGCGGGGACCGCATATGGCATACGCCTGCTGATCGCCTATCTCTCGAAGCTGTCCTAACCGGCGGCAAGAGCGCTTTGTAACGGAAAATTAACCGGCGCTTTTCTTGCCAAAATGGTTCTTTTTGCTAGATTTGAGAATATATGAGTTGCGGCATCGCACGTCCGCAGATGCCGCTACCGTCCACCAAATGACATTTTATGACCCAAACTCTGACTTTTCTCTGCATTTCTACCTATTTCAAAGGCAACGACTTTTTGAAGGCTCTTAAAGATGCCGGCAACAAGGTTTTTCTGATCACCGCGAAAAAACTGGAACATAAGCCGTGGGTCAGGGAAGCTGTCGACGAATTTTTCTATGTGGAGGAGGAAGAGGATGGGACGTATAACATGAACGAGATCATCACCGGTCTCGCGTACGTGATGCGCACCCGCCCGATCGACCGCGTGGTGGCGCTCGACGATTACGATGTTGAAAAAGCGGCGCATATCCGCGAATATTTCCGCATTCCTGGGATGGGACAGACCACCGGCCGCTATTTCCGCGACAAGCTGGCCATGCGCACGAAGGCGCTCGAATCGGGCATTCTCGTTCCGGGTTTTTCGGCGCTTTTCAATGATGATCAGATCAACCGTTTTATTGAAAAACATCCCGGTCCGTGGATGATCAAACCGCGCTCGGAAGCATCGGCGCTGGGCATTCAAAAGCTCAGCACGGCGGAAGAACTTTGGAACACCATTCACGACCTCGGGGATAAGCGGCATGCTTATCTCGTGGAACAATACAAAGCCGGCGACGTCTACCACGTCGATTCTATATCTTACAATGGAATCGTTATATTCTCCTGGAACAGCAAATACCTCGCGCCGCCATTCGACGTGGCTCATGGCGGAGGCATATTCCGCTCGGTAACCGTC
This sequence comes from Dyadobacter fermentans DSM 18053, assembly GCF_000023125.1. Taxonomy (NCBI): domain Bacteria; kingdom Pseudomonadati; phylum Bacteroidota; class Cytophagia; order Cytophagales; family Spirosomataceae; genus Dyadobacter; species Dyadobacter fermentans. The sequence continues at coordinate 3,512,041 of NC_013037.1, read as the reverse complement.
CCGTTCGATTCTTCCGAGGAACACGCATTGCAGACGCTCGCGGTGGATTTGCTCAAAGCTTTTGGGTTGAAACACAGCGCTTCACACACCGAGGTGATCCGTTGCCACGACGATGGTAAATACTATTTCCTGGAAACATCGTCGCGCGTAGGAGGTGCACACCTTTCGGAAATGGTCGAAGCCTCGTCGGGAATTAACCTCTGGAAGGAATGGGCGCGAATGGAAACGGCCGAGGCAAAGGGTGAAAACTACAAGCTGCCCGCCGTTCGGAAAGAATATGCCGGTATCCTCATCTCGCTCGCCCGCCAGGAATGGCCCGACCTATCGGTATTCAATGACCCGGAAGTGGTGTGGCGCATGAACGAGCCGCATCACGTGGGACTGGTGATACGCTCAAAATCACGCGATAAGGTGCTGGAAATCATGGATAAATACGCTGCCATTATCCAGAAGAAATACCACGCTTCTGCCCCGGTTCCGAAGAAGCCGGCGCATTAGCGGCTACTTTTCGTTCCCGGCGCATTGACAGCGAGATAATTTAGCCAAAATCTTTTTGTAGAAGCGCGTTACCAAAGTGAAAAGCGGACGTCTAAACAGGTGAACGTAACCACATTCACTATGGACAACATCATAAACGCCTCGCTTTTCAACACGGTAAAAGACCTTATACAGGCCAGTAAGCAACAGATTGCCATTTCTGTGAATGCAGAAATGAGTATGCTCTACTGGAAAATTGGCACGGTAATCCGGCAGGAAATCCTGAAACAGGAGAGGGCAGAATACGGAAAGCAAATTGTCGCGACACTGTCGCGACAATTGGAAGATGTGTATGGACAGTCATTTTCAGAAAAAAGTCTGAGGAGAATGATCCAGTTTGCAGAGCTTTTTCCTGAGGAACAAATTGTCGTGTCACTGATACGACAATTGAGTTGGTCTCATTTTATGGAAATTCTCCCATTTCAAGACCCCATCAAACGCGAATTCTACATTCAAATGTGCATCCACGAGAAGTGGAGCGTGCGCACATTCCGGGAGCGGATTCAATCCATGCTCTACGAGCGAACGGCCATTAGCAAAAAGCCCGAGGACGTGATCATCAATGACCTGCATCTGCTCAAAAGCGAACAAAAGCTCAATCCTGACCTCGTTTTCAAAGACCCTTACTTTCTTGATTTCCTCGGCTTGAAGGACGCCTATTCGGAGAAAGATCTCGAAGCTTCGATTATCGTGGAATTGCAGCGTTTCATCATCGAGATAGGCACCGATTTCGCATTCATGGCCCGGCAGAAGCGCATTACTATCGACCACCGGGATTATTTCATCGATTTGCTCTTTTATCACCGACGGCTGAAATGCCTTGTCGTTGTCGATTTGAAAATGGGTGAATTTGAAGCGGGTTTTAAAGGCCAAATGGAGCTTTACCTTCGGTTTTTGGAGAAGTACGAAAAGATACAAGGTGAAAATGACCCGATCGGTTTGATTTTGTGCTCAGGCAAAAGCAGCGAACACATCGAATTAATGCAGCTGGGCAAAAGCAACATTCGCGTCGCCGATTACCTGACGGCGCTGCCTTCACAACAGGTTTTGCAGGAGAAACTGCATAAGGCAGTCGAGATCGCGCGGCACAAGATGGAGCAGCGGGAATACACCAATACCAAAACGGGCCTGCCAAGTGATTAGCAGACCCGTTTCAAGAACTCGTAATGGCTATTAAACCAGCTTGAATGCCTGGCGGCCGAGCAGGACCCAGTTTCCTTTCACTTTCTGGAATACCATTAACACACCCAGTTTTACCTGAGCAGGATCTTTGCCTTTGTTGTGGGTGTCGCCGTACAGCTTGTGACGAACCATCGCAACATCTCCCGAAATGGAGATCGTTTGTTCGCTCAGGTCGATTTTGGTGAATTTAGATTCCTCGCTCACCAGTGCACGGATAAATTCCTTCTGATCTTCCAGCAGGCCGTTGGAGTGGCCGTAGGAGAGAGAAGGCGAGGTGAGCTTTTTCAGCTCGGCCTCGTTGGCGCTGATAATGGCCGTTTTGAGTTTTTCGACGGTTGAGGCAACAGCCTTTTCATCCGCGCTTTGCGCGAAAACGAATGCATTGCCTATCAGCAGGAACGCAAGAAGCAAAAATGTTTTTTTCATTGATTGATAAGGAATTTAGTTGACTTCGGCTGTCGGCTATCGGCTATCGGCTTAATGTATCGAACATCACGGTCAGGTATGAAAGCCGACGGCCGAAAGCCGAAGTGCTATATATCCACCCGCTCCATTTTCGGCGAAAACAAGTGCATTACTCCCCATGCAAGCAGGTAGGCGCACCCGCAGATGATGAAAATGAGGTTGTATCCGCCTCCGATGTTCCCGGCAGCTTTGTAGTTGTCCAGAATGATCCCTACCAAAAGAGGAAACAGGATGCCTCCTACTGATCCGGCCATTCCACCTATGCCGACGACCGAACTTACGGCCTTTTTGGGAAACATATCCGAGGCCGTTGTGAAAATATTTGCGCTCCAAGCCTGGTGCGCAGCTGCGGCAAGGCTGATAAGCACCACCGCCTGCCAGATGTTCGTCGTGTATTGCGCAGCCATAATGGGCATGACGAGGAATGCGAAAATGAGCATGGAAGTCTTTCTCGCCCGGAATACCGGCCAGCCTTTTTTGATAAAATAACCCGACAAATATCCGCCGCCAATGCTGCCAACGGTCGTGGCAGTGTACACGATCACGAGTTCGGGGCTCGGTTTCGAAAGGTTCAGTTTGAATGCCTCTGCGAAGTAGGAAGGCAGCCAGTACAGGAAAAACCACCAGATAGGGTCGGTGAGCATTTTACCGAAAACAAATGCCCAGGTCTGCCGGATTTTGAACAGTTGCAGCCATTTAACCGGCGCTTCCTTGCTCGTATCGGCCTCGTTGTCGCTGTGAATGTAGTCGTATTCGGCCTGGTTGATGCGGCTTTGCTTTTCGGGAAGTTCGTAATAGCGCCACCAGAAAATGAGCCACACGAAGCCGATGGCGCCGGTGATCAAAAATGCTTCCTGCCAGCCATACACGCCCAAAATCCAAGGGACCATGATTGGGGCCACCACCGCCCCGATGTTCGCGCCGGAGTTGAATATGCCGGTTGCGAGGGCGCGTTCTTTTTTGGGAAACCACTCGGCCGTCGCCTTAATCGCCACGGGAAAGTTGCCGGCTTCGCCGAGTCCGAGGATGGCACGCATGAGCGCGAAACTGAATGTGCCTGTCGCCACGGCGTGCAGCATGGCGGCAATACTCCACACGACTACCGAAATGACATAGCCCAATTTCGTGCCGATTTTATCGATAATAGCTCCGAAACCGATCAGCGACACCGCGTAGGCCGTTTGAAAGGCCATTACAATGTGGCTGAAATCCGACTCCGACCAGCCGAAATCTGCTTCCAGCGTCGGTTTGAGCAGGCCGAGCACCTGGCGGTCGAGGTAATTGATGGTGGTAGCGCAGAATAACAGGGCTACAACGCGCCAGCGGTAGCTGGTCTTCTGGGTCTCCATCCGGAGTTGATCTGGTGCAGGATTAAGCATATTCTGTTCTTTCAAGAAGCGTTTTAAGTGTTTCCGCAACGCCGTTCTGAGCGATGGATTGAAGATATTTTACAATGGAACTGTGGACAGATTCAACTTTGTTGAGGTCGCGCCCCCAGATCGACGCGTCTTTGAGAATAGCCTGCACCATATCGGGCAGCGATGCCATTTGCCATTTTTGATAAAAGAAAGGCGCTTTCGGGTCCTGGATCAGGTAAGGAACTCCTTCCAGGCGACCGTAATAGTTGTCGCCTTCTTTCTTTACCACTTTCATATAATGGATGAATACGGCCAGGCCAAATGTCATGTATTCGGGCAGGTAGCCGTTCCGGGCCTCGTAGTTCAGGTAAGTAGGGATAACCCGTGAAAGAATCTTGGCAGAATAATTCTGATTGATATTGAACCACTTATGCAATATGTGCGGATTGCGGAAGCGGTCGGCTACCTGGCGGCTGAATGCCAGCGCCACGGCGGGGCGGACGTCGTAGGGAATGGCCGTCGCAATTTCGCTTTCCATCAGATGGGTGATAAAAGCGGAAAAAAACGGATCGCTCATCGCTTCTACCACGGTTTTGAAACCGCACAAATGGGCCAGGCCGCCGCCTAATGTGTGCGCGCCGTTCAGCAGGCGGAGTTTTAGTTCGCGGTATTGCTCAATGTCCGGTTCGATGATAAGCCCCTCGTCGATGCCGTAAAAGCCGATTTTTTGCCGGATTTGCTCGTCGCCTTCGATCGCCCACAAGTGGTAATGCTCGGTGGTAATCAGCAGCTCGTCGCGGTAGCCCAGCTCTTCTTCCAGCTCTTTCAATCGTGTTTCGTCGGGTTTGCCGGGCACGATGCGGTCGACGAGCGAGTTGCAGAAGAAGTTGCATTGCTCGATCCAATCGATAAACGCAACTTCCAACCCGTTCCGGTGCGCGAGTTCGAGGATAATAGATTCGAGTTTTTTGCCGTTTTCGGCGATGAGTTCGGTTGGGATAATGACCACACCGCTGTCCGCGCTGCCGTTGAATGCGACGTAACGTGCATACAAAAACGCGAGCAGCTTGCCGGGAAACGACACGGGCGGCCATTGGTAAATGTCGTCCTGTACGAGCTGGATGCCGGTTTCGGTCGTGTTCGAGATCACGATGCCGACGGCTGGGTTTTTAGCGAGGTCCAGCACGAGCGACCATTGTGTTTTGGCCGAAAGCACGCGGCTAATGGCCGACGAAATGATGTTTTCTTCCTTCGCCTCGCCATCCTGAATGCCGCGGGAACAGATCGTGTACAGGTTATCCTGCCTTTCAAATGCCTTGGTATCGCCCTGGTCGGTCGATTTGACGACCACGATCCGGCCGTTGAAAACGCCTTGCCGGTTGGCTTTGTCTATGAAATAATCGGCCAGGCCGCGGAGGAATGCGCCGGTGCCGAACTGCAAAACTTTTTCAGGCAGCTGGAACACCGAATCATCGGCCACGACCACAGCGGGCTGGTTCCTGAGCTGGCGGAGGTTTTCCCGGAAGAGATTGCCCATAGCGTTGAGATTTACTTTTTAACGACCTGTTTCAACAACCAACCGGCGAGGTCTTTACCGGCTTCAAAATTCTGGAAGCTGGTATCGATCCTGCGACCGTCTACATATTCATTGTAAAGCCACGGATCGCCGACGGCGAACACCGTGCCTTTTCCATATTTTGAAATACCCAGAATCACATCACCCTGGTCGGTCAGAAGTGCTTTGGCAGGCGGTGTGAGCGCGAGGGGCGAGAGTTCTTTGATATAGATTTTTTGTGTATTGGGAAAAACGGCTTTGGCTTCGCCGGTGATCATCAGCGTCCCCTGCTCGAACTGCGTGCCTTGCACCATATTGCGGTTTTTGTTCGTAAACTGAATCCCGAATTTCGCGGCCAGCTTGTTGAAATGCGGGATTTCACAGTTGGCCGTGTCGTTAGCCATCAATACCAGCACGCCACCCGCTTTGACCCATTTTTCGATCTCGGAAATGGACTGGTCGTCGATGAAATGCGGCTCGGGCGTTTCTTTTTTCGTGTCGGGATCGACGATGATGTACACATCGACGTCTTTTAACCCGGCCGCGGTGGGTGCTGCCGGAAGCGAAACGGTTTTGGCTCCCAACTCGCGGAATGTATTGCCCCAAAGCCAGAACCCCGAATGCATCCGGTCTTCCCAGGTATAGTGGAATTGTTCCGGCGCGCCAGTCAGGTCTTTGCGGGTTTCATGGTTGAAATAGTAATCCAAACCCACCGTTTTGCCTTTCCCGGCTGCATTTTCGGCGGCTATCTCCATTTCAATGCTGGCAAAAATGAATGGGCCGATGCCTTTCAGATCGTTCTTACGAATGGGCTCGCTTAGGTAATATTCGTAGGTGCCGTCGCGGTAAGGCGTGCCGCCGAGGCCGCCCACGCTTACGGTTTTATTGAGGCTTAAAGAGCCGTTGGCTTCTTTTTCTACAAAATTTTGAAGGATTCCCTCGTAGCCTTTCTTAGCATTCGCCGCAAATGCCTCAGGAATGTACCCGAGCCGCGCGCCTTTCGCGAGCGCATATACGAACATGCACGAGGCTGATGCTTCGAGGTAATTTCCGGCCCGGTTGCCCTGGTCGATCACCTGGTACCAGGCGCCGGAGGCGGGATCCTGGTATTTTGCCAGCACGGGGGCCAGCCGTTGCAAATAGCCGATCAGCTGCGCTCTTCCCGCATGCTGTGCCGGAAGATAATCCAGCACATCCACCAGCGCAATGGCATACCAGCCAATGGCCCGTGCCCAGAAGCTCGGTGAGCGACCGGTCGATTTATCGGCCCATTTCTGTTCACGGCTTTCGTCGTACGCATGGTAAACCAGGCCCGTCTTTTCATCCACCGCATATTTTTCGATCAATGCGAATTGCTTTACAATGTCGTCGAAATGGTCGGGATGGTGGAAAATGGCACTGTATTCCGCCGCGAACGGCTCGCCCATAAACAGGCCGTCGAGCCACATCTGGTAGGGATAACGCTTTTTGTGCCAGTAACCGCCTTCTTTCGTGCGGGGCTGCGTTTCGAGCTGCTTCCAGAGCAGGTCGGCGGCTTTTTTGTATTTTTCCTTATCTGGAAGCGATTGCTGATACAAGGTCAGCAATGCGCGTCCGGGCGGAATATTATCGATATTGAAATCGTCGGCGCGATAGGTGCGGATGCTGCCGTCCGGGCGCACGTACTGGTCGATGTCCTTGCGGATGTATTCGAAATATTTGCCTTCACCGGTTCTATACCACACTTTTTCGATGGCTTTCAGCATTAATCCCTGCTCGTAGTCCCATTTGGTGGCCGTGTTTTTGCCCACCAAAATCGAATCTTTGTGCGTCGCCATGAACGAATCAGCCATTTGGCGCGATATCGGCAGTTCCTGCGCGAATGCACAGGTTGTTGCCAAAGAGGCGATCCAAAGGGGAAACTGACGGAAAAGAGGTATAGATAGCGCCATCGGGAAGAGGTTATGTCTTTGAAATACTCACAAAATCCTCCCGCATAGGAGTGAAAATGTCCACCAGCATGCCTGCCGAAAGGCACAGCGCGCCGTGCACCGCATGAGGCGGAATGTAATACACATCGCCCTGCCGCAGCACCTGCTTCCGTTCCCCGATCGTGATTTCGAACTCGCCGCTCTCCACGTAGCTCATCTGGGTATGGAAATGGCTGTGCAGCGTGCCGATGCCGCCCTTTTCAAACGCGACCTTAACCATCATCAGGTTGTCGTCGTAGGCCATGATCTTCCGTTTCAGGCCGCCGCCGAGGTCTTCCCAGGCGATTTCGCTGTCCGCGATGTATTCTTTTCCTTTCAATGATTCCATTATCTGAGATCGCCGATCAGTACCGGGTCCATGTCTGTATAATCCTTGTTTTCGCCGGCCATTCCCCAAATGAACGAGTAATTGGACGTGCCGCAGCCCGAGTGGATAGACCACGGCGGCGAAATCACCGCCTGGCGGTTACCGACCCACAAATGCCGCGTTTCCGATGGTTCGCCCATTAAATGCAGTACCCGCTGGTTATCAGGCACATCGAAATAGCAATATGCTTCCATACGCCGGTCGTGCACGTGCGAGGGCATGGTGTTCCAAACGCTGCCCGTTTGCAGTACCGTGAGGCCCATGACGAGCTGGCAGCTCTGGATGCCGTCCATGTGGATGTATTTGTAAATGGTCCGGTGGTTGGAGGTTTCCATGCTGCCGACCGTGGCCGGCGTGGCGTCCTCCTTGGTGAACAGCCTCGTAGGATAAGTCTGGTGCGCAGGCGAGGACAGCAGGTAATATGCGGCAGGTTCGGCGGGATTTTTGCTGGTAAGCAGCACTTCTTTGGTGCCTTTGCCTACATACACGCAGCCCAGCTTGCTGATCGCGAAATGTTCGCCATCGGCAATCACCTCGCCCTCGCCGCCGATGTTGATAATGCCTATTTCGCGTCTTTCGAGGAAATAGGAGGCTTTCAATGCGTCGAAAACCGGAATGGCCAGCGGGGTGGCGAGCGGTATGGCCCCGCCAATAATCACGCGATCGTAATGGCTGTATACGAAATGGATTTCGCCATTCCTGAAAATATCTTTGACCAGGAAATTGTCCCGTAATGCCTGGGTATCCATTTGGGAAACTTCCCGGCGACTGCTTTCAAATCTGATTTGCATGTGGTGCGGCTGCTATTTTTGAATTGAGAGGTTTGATCAGCGGCCCATCCAGCCGCCGTCGACGGTAAGGATGGTTCCGTGTACATAACTGGCTGCGCCCGAGGCCAGGAATAGCGTCGGGCCTTTAAAATCTTCCGGCAATCCCCAGCGCCCGGCCGGAATGCGGTCGAGGATGGATTTGCTGCGGACCGGATCGTTGCGCAATGCTTCGGTGTTGTCGGTATTGATATAGCCCGGCGCTATGGCATTCACATTCACGCCTTTGCCGGCCCATTCGTTCGCCAATGCTTTTACCAGACCTCCAATGGCGCTTTTGGACGCCGTGTAGCCCGGCACATTAATGCCTCCCTGGAAAGTGAGCAGCGATGCCGTGAATATGATCTTGCCCGATCCCCGGGCGATCATCTCTCTTCCCAGCTCGCGTGCGAGAATGTAAGGTGCGTCGAGGTTGATATTCAAAACTTTATCCCAATAATCATCCGCGTGTTCCGCAGCAGGTTGCCGAAGGATAATTCCAGCATTGTTAATCAGGATGTCAATTACCGGATGGTCTTTTTTGACCTGGTTGATAAAAAGATAGAGCTTCTCCCGGTCGCCCAGGTCGGCCTGGTAGGGATAAAATTTCCTTCCCGTTTGCAGGATTGCGCGTTCTGTTTCGTTACCTTCCTTAAACTCCGACGACGCTACACCGATGATATCGGCCCCCGCTTCGGCAAGTGCCTCAGCCATGGCCTTCCCGATGCCGCGATTGCAGCCGGTTACCAATGCGGTCTTTCCGGTAAGATCGAATAAATTAACGATATTCATTAATGGGATATGATTTGTCTTTTTCGGGGTATCGGATAATTTTAGCGTCGCTTATTAATAGACCCCAACCGAACGATGTTAGACTGAATAATCAGAAAAATCAAATAACGAATTGTCTTTTTTTGTGCAATCGTTATCGGGAACGTTGTCAGTTGGCCCGGATAGATGTAAATTTTGAGATGAAATCGCAGTCGGGAGCAGCGTAGCAGAGGCGTTCCGGATATTTTGAAACAAATAATAAGTTGGAATAAACCAATTTTTCCATTGGAAACCATCACCATCAAGGATATTGCAAAGGCACTGAACCTGTCGACTTCGACGGTTTCACGTGCATTGAGAAATAGCTACGAGATTAACCCTGAGACCAAGAAACTTGTAATGGAATACGCCGAGCGGATGAATTACCGCCCGAATCCCATTGCACTGAGTTTGAAGGATAGTAAAAGCAAGTCGATCGGCGTGATCATTCCCGAGATCGCCAACCATTTTTTCTCACAACTCATCAACGGCATCGAATCCATTGCTTACAACCTGGGTTACCATGTCGTGATTTTTCAGAGCCACGATTCCTACGAACGCGAAGTGGCGAATACCAACTATCTGGTTTCCAGGCGCGTGGATGGGTTGTTGGTTTCGCTGGCAAGCCTTACTACTAACCTGGTGCATTTTCAGGAATTGATGGAGAAAGGACTGCCGATCGTGTTCCTCGACCGCGTACCGAACGATATCGAAACGCACAAAGTCGTTGCCGACAATTTCACGGGCAGTTACGAGGCTACCGAGCACCTGATCCTCTCGGGCCGAAAGCGCATTGCGCATTTGACGAGCCCTATCTACCTGTCTATCACCACGGAACGGCTGGCGGGTTATAAAAAAGCATTGGAAGATTATGGCATTCCATTCGATGAATCTTATGTGAAATACTGCCTTTACGGAGGCAAAATCGAGGCTGAGAACGAGGCGGCGATCGAGGAAATGCTCAACCTGCCCGAGCCGCCGGACGCGATATTCACGGCCAGCGACCGGCTTACGACCGGTTGCATGTCGGTATTTCAAAGAAAGGGTATCCGGGTGCCGGAGGAGATCGCAATCGTCGGTTTTACGAACATCAGCGTTGCTGAGCTGCTGAACCCGCCGCTTACGACCGTGATGCAGCCGGCCATGGAAATGGGCCAGCAGGCTGTGGAACTCCTCATCCGCCTGATCGAACACCCGCAGAAAACCGACCGTTTCGAAACGCGCTCGCTTAAAACTGCATTGACGATCCGGGCGTCGTCTGTGGGAAAAACCGTAGTTTAGCGGGAAAAACCGCATTACGGATGATCAGCCTGCGCATTGATGGAGCATTGTTCAATTACAGGGTCGCCGGCGTGGCGGTGCTGAACGACAAGGTGCTCCTGCACAAAACCCCTTCCGACAACTTCTGGACGCTCCCTGGCGGGCGCTGCGAGCTGTTCGAGTTCTCGAAAGATACTTTGCAGCGTGAAATGCAGGAAGAAACCGGCCTCGCTGCCGAAGCCGGCGAAATGCTGTGGGTTTCGGAAAATTTCTTCCTGTACAACGGCGACAAATACCATGAAATAGGCTTCTATTTTGAAATGCAGATCCGCGACCTGCCCCACCAGGACGACTTTTTGGGTGCAGAAGGGCAGGATGAGCTGTTGTTTCATTGGCACGACGTCGCCGATTTGCATTCGATCCGCGTTTATCCCGAATTCCTCGCGGATGCGCTCACCCAAAATCCACTCGAAAAGGGACATTTCAGCGCCGAATTCCGCGACCTCGACGCCGGGTAGCAGAGGTTGTTGGTGATAAGGTGCCCAAAATTGGCAAAAATAAGTCTATTAAATTTGTAGGATAAATAGATTAAAGATAAATTTGGACTTCGAAATCAGAAGACCCCTGGCATTATGTACTACGAAATTGAAGACGAACTCGGCAACGTATCCACTTTACAGCTTAAACAGCGGCTAACCGAGGAACAGATCGAACCGCCCCAAGCTGGCGAACCGGCACCGCTGTTTTACCTCCGGAATGAGGAAGGGCTCCCGGTTACTTCGCTCACGATCGGCTCGTCCGATGGCGATTCGCGGTCGGTCCTTGACTTGGTCCGTTTCAAACCGCTGGTTCTCAGCTTTTACTGCAACTGCTGGGGAAGTTATGCGCCCAAACACCTGGAAGCCATGAAAGAACTCGCGCCGCGGGTGGAGGCGCTGGGCGGGCAGCTGCTGATCCTCACGAACGAATCTCAAAAGGAAATCGGGCGCATTGCCAGGAAACTGGACGCCGAAGTGCCGATTTATCACGATAAAAATTACAATGTTGCGCGCTCCTACGGCGTGTTTTCGGAAACGTCGCCAATCTGGGACCGCATTGCCGGCATTTCAGACGAGGTTTTTACGCCCTCACTGTTCGTCCTCGGCCGCGACCGTCGGATTGGTTATGCGTTTGTAGATGAAAATTTCGATAATGCGCCCGACCTGAAAGCGATTCTGAAAGCCATTTACGACGGCCGGTAACGGAATTTTCATACTTTGGCATTAACACCGTGTCCGCTTGGCAGCCATGCATTATCTTTGGTTCTGCCGCAGACACGGTTTTTTGTTTGATACGATTTCAGGATATGTTATTGAAAAAGAGGTTGCAATCGAAGCTTCCCAACGTCGGGACTACCATTTTTACCAAAATGTCGGCCCTGGCCGAAGAGCATAAGGCGCTGAACCTGGCCCAGGGTTTTCCGGAATTCGATTGTTCTCCCGACTTGCAGCGGCTGGTCGATAAATATGTGCGATCGGGCAAAAACCAGTATGCGCCAATGCCCGGTGCGCTGCCGCTGCGCGAGGCAATCGCGCGGAAGACGTTCGAGGCTTCGGGCAGGGAATACCACCCCGTTTCAGAAATTACCGTCACCAGCGGCGCCACCGAGGCATTGTTCGTGGCAATCAGCACGGTGGTGTATCCGGGCGATGAAGTGATCGTTTTCGAACCGGCCTACGACAGCTACGTGCCGGCGATCGAGCTCAGCGGGGGCATTCCGGTGTTTGTCACGCTCGACCCGCAATATGATTACATCGACTGGGAGGCCGTGGCGGCAAGGGTTACGGAGAAAACACGCGCGATTATCGTCAACACACCGCATAACCCCACCGGCAAGGTCTGGACGGCTGCCGACTTACATGCGCTTGCCGCACTCGCAGAGGCGCACGACCTGGTTGTGATCAGCGACGAGGTTTACGAATACATTGTTTTTGATGGACTAGCGCACATTTCGGTATCTTCTGTGCCCGCATTGGCCGAGCGCAGTTTTGTGTGCGGTTCGTTTGGCAAGACATTCCATACAACCGGCTGGAAACTCGGCTACTGCCTTGCGCCTGCCGAGCTCACGGCCGAATTTCGCAAAATCCACCAATTCCTGGTTTTCAGCGTGGTTACTCCATTCCAGTTTGCCGTGGCCGAATTTCTGGCCGAGCCGGAGCATTACCTGGCGCTGTCGGCATTCTACGAGCGGAAGCGCGACTTGTTCAACGACGCAATTCGTGACATTGGTTTTATCATGAAACCTTCGGAAGGCAGCTTTTTCCAGAATGTCTCCTACGCAAATCTTTCGGAAGAAGCGGATGTAGCCCTTGCCGAACGGCTGACGAGAGAAGCAGGCGTCGCTACCATTCCCGTTTCTGCCTTCTATGCCCGGGAAACCGACTACAAAACGCTGCGGTTCTGCTTTGCGAAAAACGACGATACGCTGCTGAAAGCCGCAGGATTGTTGAACAAGGCGGTGTGGTAACTGATTGATATACTTTGGAAGGACTACTTTTTAAATAGCAATGCCTTGATCGGCTGTATCCGTGTGATGATGAGCGTTGGGATAAGCAGGATTAGTGCCGTTATGACCACTGTGACGAGGTTCACCATCGCGAAAATTCCCCAGTCGAACACGATCGGAACGGTATCCATGTAATAGTTAACCGGGTCGAGCGGGATGAGCTTGAACTGATATTGCAGCCAGCAAAGCAGCAATCCGCCCACGTTGCCGATCACCAGCCCGCGACGTACCAGGTCCAGACCGACCTGGAAGAAAACCATCCGAATCTGCCGGTTAGGACTTCCCAGCGTTTTTAGCAAGCCGATCAGCGGCGTTCTTTCCATGATCATCACGAGCAGAATTGAGATCATATTGAAGCAAGCCACGAAAAGAATGAGCGTGAGGAATACCGCCGTATTGCGGTCGAGAAGAATGAGCCAGTCGAAAATCTGGGGGAAAAGGCTCGTCACTTTTTGCAAATACAACCCCGGCGGCAGTTCGCGGCGGAGCTTACCGGTGACCGCGTCGAGGTCTCGGAAGTCTTTGAGATAAATTTCGTAAGTGCCCACCGAATCGGCGCCCCAGCCATTTAGCCGCTGAACGAGCCCGATGTCGCCAAGGATGAGGTTGTTGTCAAACTCCTCCATTTCGGTTTCGTAAATCCCTGCGATGGTCAGTTTTCTTGGTCTGGGAGGATTTTGGAGCGAATACATGATCACATCGTCGCCGGTTTTCAGGCGCATTTGCGAAGCGATTTTGCGACTGATCAGAATCTGCGATGAATAGCCGTATTTAATGGAAGACGAATCGGATCGCGTGATGAGCTTGCCTTCCACGAGGTTTTGTTTGAAAGTATCCCAGTCGTAATCCTTGCCTACACCTTTCAGGATCACGCCTTTAATCTCCTCCGGCGTTTTCAAAATGCCCGATTTGTGGGCAACTGCCTGCCAGCGCTTCACCTCCGGGAGAGCGGGCAGGATGTCGGACACGGGATTCTTCAATGGCAGTGGACCTTCCTCGTAGGTATTTCCCTGCGAAAATGCATTTACATTGATGTGCGCGCCGAAAAGGAATATTTTTTGCTGTATGGTCTGCTTGAAACCCAGCAGTACGGCAAATGCGATGATCCCCACTGCCACGCTGATCGCGATACTGGCCACGCCGATCCGTGAAACCGTAGCGGAGAAAGATCCAGCTTCGTTATGACGAATGCGTTTGGCGATAAATGAGGGGAACTGCAAGAGGAATCTGTTCTTTAAATAAGTTGTTGACAAAAATAGGAAAAAACCTTACCGGTTCGAAAAAGGCTTTTTTTTATTAAGTTGCCTCTCTGGATTTATTCCAACACATTACCGAATCCGAAAAATAATACCACTATCCATGCCATTGATCAAAGTAGCTTCCGGAGTTGTAAATCAGACACCCATGGCCTGGGAGGCCAACACCCGAAATATCACCGAAGCGATCAGAGAAGCCAGAAAGCAGCAGGTTAGCCTGCTCTGCCTGCCCGAATTGTGCATTTCGGGCTACGGCTGCGACGATTACTTTTTCGCTCCCGACATGGTGGAACAAGCGCAGCGCTGCTTCCTCGAAATCGTTGACGAAACCGCCGGAATGATCGTAGCGGTAGGTCTGCCGCTGAGGCATAACGGAAGTTTATACAATGCCGCCTGCCTGATTTCCAACAAGCAAATCGCGGGTTTTTACTGCAAACAGAACCTCGCGAACAATGGTATCCACTACGAGGCGAGGTGGTTTAAGCCCTGGCAGCCGGGAGTGGTGGAGAGCATCGAGGTGAACCAGATGTTTTACCCGATCGGCGATGTGATTTTTGATGTAGCCGCGGGACCGATACTCGGGGGCTCGCATGGCGTGAAGATCGCATTCGAAATTTGCGAGGACGGCTGGGTGGCCAATCGCCCCGCGCGCAGGCATTACGAGCGCGGCGTGGACATTATATTGAATCCAAGCGCCAGCCATTTTGCATTCAATAAGTTTATGGTGCGCGAAAAATTGGTCGTGGACGCGTCCCGGTCGTTTTCATGCAGCTATATTTATACCAATCTGCTTGGTAATGAGGCTGGAAGGGCTGTTTACGACGGCGATGCGATGATCGCGTCCAATGGCGACCTGCTCGCTTCCAGTCCGCGGTTCAGCTATGAAGATTTCCTGATTACGACGGCGGTGATCGATACCGAGTACACGCGTTTGAGTCAGATACAAAGCAAGATCACCGTGCCGCCGAAGGAGCGGACGTGGCGTGTGCCGGCGCGGTACGACTTCCCGGAAATAGAGCCCGTGCTGCCGCAGGTACCGGATATCGAGCCGTTTGAAAAAGGCGGTGCATTGAAGGAGGAAGAGTTCGCTCGCGCAGAATGTCTCGCATTGTTTGATTACCTGCGGAAAAGCCGTTCGAATGGGTTCACCATTTCGCTGTCGGGCGGAGCGGATTCCTGTGCCTGCACGGCATTGTGCGGGCTGATGATCCGGCTGGCGGACGAAAGCATCGGCATGGAGCGCTTCAAGCAGAAACTGTCTTACATAAAGGACATTCAGGATGCCAAAACGGAAGAAGATTTGGCCAAAGTATTGATACACAATATTTACCAGGGCACGGAAAACAGCTCTTCCGATACGCTCGAATCGGCGCAGTCGCTGGCTGAATCGATCGGTTCTACATTTTATAATGTAAATATCAATGGGTTGGTTGAAACTTACAAAGGGCTCATTGAAGATCAGATCGGCCGCAAACTGACCTGGGAGCAGGATGATATCGCATTGCAGAACATCCAGGCGCGGGTCCGTGCCCCGGGCGTGTGGCTGCTCACAAATTTGTCGAACCACCTCCTGCTCGCAACGTCCAACCGCTCCGAGGCCGCAGTGGGCTACGCTACGATGGACGGCGATACTTCGGGGAGCATCAGTCCGCTTGCGGGGATCGACAAGCATTACCTGCGCCAATGGCTCCGCTGGCTCGAAACCGTGGGCTGCGAAGTGAAAGGCCGGCATATCCGCATCGAAGGTTTGAAAAAGGTGAACAGCTTGCAGCCGACAGCCGAGTTGCGGCCTTTGGCACAAACCCAAACCGACGAGGCCGATCTAATGCCTTACGAGTTCCTGAACGATCTGGAAGGATTGGCGATCCGCGATAAAAAATCCCCGCTCGAATCGTACCGGAACCTGTATGTTCGCTACAAAGACATTTATAGTACCGAACAATTGCTGGGCTGGACGGAGCGGTTCTTCAAGCTGTGGAGCCGCAATCAATGGAAACGCGAACGCTACGCACCCTCTTTCCACCTCGACGACCGCAACCTCGACCCGCGCTCCTGGTGCCGCTTCCCGATCCTCTCAGGCGGTTTCGAAAAAGAACTGGCTGAACTACGCGCCTACGTAAACGGCGCAGCGGTGCAAAACGGCAGAAAGCGGATTGGGTTTTGATCTAAATCCTATTCAAAAACCGTATCCCTGCCTGGAAGCCGATCCAGCCGTAGACGGTGGTGGTACCGTCGGGCTTTTTTCCTACCCACACGGGCGCGATGCCCTTTTTACCTTCCGGGTTGATCAGGCCGGAGTCGTTGGCGAAGAATGTGGTCAGCGACGGGCCGGCGAACAGGGCGAAGCGCGAGCCGATTTTTTTCTCCATACCTAATGCGAATTTCACAAGCCCCTGACCGATGTCGCCCGGACTGTTGTGTTCAAGGATCACGAGGCTTCCGGTGAAGTCCGCATTGGCAGTCCAGCCTTTACCCAATGCCTGGGCCGTACCGAAGCCATAGCCAATGGTCACGATCGGTTTGTCTTTGGCAAGGCCGTTGAAGCCGAGATTGAAGATATTGTAAAACCGGCTGACGCCCGTTTTGAATGCCGTGTTGAAATAATTGAACTCGTCGGTAGAAAACTCGTAGCGGCGGTAGCCATTGCTGCGCACCCAGCTGAAAAGTCCGAACGGGATCGTCGCGGTGGAGTCGGCATAGTTTACCGTCCCGATCTGGTGGCCGCTGCGGACCGTGTGAGCATAGTTATACCCCGCCGAGAACTGGTAGCCATGCAGTTCGCCCACAACCACATTGCCCACACCCGCCACCTGGAAGCCCGTCAGGTTACGGCCGATGTAGTTGAGCAGGTGTGTGCCCTGGAAGCCTTTGAAATTACCCAAAGTCATATTCAGGACGTTGGCATACTGAAAGCCGGTTACATTGTTTCCCACCACGTTGCTCACGCCGGCCAGCTGGAAACCCGTTACATTGCCGCGCACGACGTTAATGAGGCTTCCTACTTCAAATTTGGAAACACCCAACGAATATCCGGCGATGAGGTTGACCGAGTATTCATTGACAATGTTCCCGCTCAACCCATGATTGGTGCCCAAAAACGGCAAAACCGACGCCTGAAATGGCGCGTAGAGCGTGTCTTCGATATTTCGGGTGTGCACGGCTTGCTTCGCGGAGGCGAATGCGCTCACGAATTTGTTCTGTACGCGTCGGTATTTCTGGCGCAGCGACTGGTAATCGGCCCAGGTTATGGCCCTGCCGCTGGCGGAACTGTCGATAAACATCGTGTCGCGCGGCAAATCTACTTTCGCCACCTCGAATTGCGGGATCATCACGCGCGTATGCAGCGAGTCTACCTGCACGGGTGTGTGCGTAGCCATTTTGCCCGAAATGGGTTTCAATGTGTCGGGGTTGAGCAAAATCTGCAAATACGTGTCCTTCCGCGTGGGAATAGCAATGGATTTGCCGATGTAATCTTCCCGCCGGACTTCCAGCCGCAGTGAAGACTTCGCCGCCGGAAGGCGGATTTTGTAATACCCAAACTGGTTACTCACCGCGGAAGCCAGCGTCACCGGCTCGTAAATACTGGCGTTGGCGAGTTTCTTACCGGTTTTGTTGTC
The DNA here is from genome assembly GCF_000023125.1 of Dyadobacter fermentans DSM 18053. Lineage (NCBI taxonomy): Bacteria > Pseudomonadati > Bacteroidota > Cytophagia > Cytophagales > Spirosomataceae > Dyadobacter > Dyadobacter fermentans. The sequence continues at coordinate 3,494,313 of NC_013037.1, read as the reverse complement.
GATAATGTAGCCGTTCAGGTCAAAGTTTTCGATTTCCTGCGGCTTTTCGGTTTCCGGTTTCTTTTGCAGGATAATATACCGGCGCCGCTCCTTGAATGTGACCTTGTCTTTGAAAATCGCCACCAGTATTTCGCGGATAGTCCGGTTTTCAGCCTGGATCGATACCCGGCTTTTCACGTCGATCATATCCGGACTGTACGAAAAGCTGAAACCACCGGTGTTCCCGATTTTTTGTAAGGTTTCGTCGAGCGGCTGGTTGGTTACTTTCAGATTAATGCGCTTTTCCAGCAGCTCCTGGGCAATAATATGGCCCGGGAGCAGACAAACGCAGATACACCAGAAAGCAATTCTGTAAAGTTGTTTCAAAGCAGGATAACTTGTAGTTTCTATTGGCAGGGGTCGCCGTCGAGCCAGTAAACCTTTCCTTCTTTGCGCAGGTTTAGGTCGAGGGTTTCGGCGATCACGGACAGCGTGGCGTCCACCGGTTCTTTTTCAAACCGGATCGTGAGCCTGCATTGCGCAATTTTATCGTTCGCGAGCCGGACATCCACATGATAACCGTCGCGGATCGACTTCACGACGTCTTGCAGATCGGCCGCATTGAATTCGTACACCTGCGTGCGGTAACCCATCAGGTTCATATTCGCTTGCAGGCTGCGGATGGAGTCTTTCAGCACTTCGGCGCTTTCTCCTTTCACGAGGTCCACACGGTGCGCGTCTTTGGTTACCCGCACTTTGCCCGTTGCAACATCCACACGCACAGGAGCTTCGTTATATGCCTTCACATTGAACGACGTGCCCAATACCCGGATCTCGGTGCCATTCGCCTGGATTACAAACGGGTGGGCAGCATCGGGTTTCACATCGAAAAACGCCTCGCCCTGCAATGAAACCGTCCGGAGATCGCCCGCAAAGTTTTCAGGATAAGTGAGTTTGGAATTATAATTAAGGAAAACCTTGGTGCCGTCGGGCAGGATTTGTTCGGTTGTGTTGTCGGCCGTCGCTACTTCCATTGCCTTGGGCGTTTTGTCGGCGATGAGGAAAAACCATCCGAATGCCATCACGAGAATTGCGACCAAGGCTGCTGCCCAGACGGTCACCGGCAGCCGGCGTTTCTGAACCTCGGGCCTGAACTCGATGGTTTTCGGCTCACGAATGGGAGCTTCCGACGTAACCGCCGACGGTTGGCTGGCCGCCATTTTGCCCTTCATTTTGTTCCAGGCAGCGTCGGTATCAACTTTCACGCTGCTTTTCTTCATGGCAGCCGTGTGGTCCCAGATCAGCCGGTAGGTGGCGAGCTCGCGTGCATTGGCTTCCGATTCGGCGAGCCATGCTTCCACATCATTTCTTTCCGCTTCGGAGGCAGTATCGGCCAGGTAACGTGCCAACAGTTCCTCCGATATGTTTGCATGAGATGAGTTCATGGTTACGATCCGATTAACTGTTCAACAATGCTACCAAACAACCAAAGCGTAACCGGCAGGTAATCCGCCAGTTCCGCGCGCAGAATTTTCAATGCTTTCCCTATCTGATTTTCCACCGTTTTAATGGATATTCCCAACTGATCTGCAATTTCCTGATACTTCAATTCTTCAAAACGGCTCAGCCTGAATGCTTTCTGGCATTGCTCGGGCAATGTGCTCACGGCGCGTTCAATGCGCTCTTCCAGCTCACCGGCGTGGATCACCTCCGTAACCGAATCGTATGAGCCGCTCGAAAAGTACATGGTGTAATCCTTGTGCGCCTCCCGCACGGTAGCGTGCTTGAACCGGTTGAGGCAGTGATTATGCACGGCACGGTACAAATACGACTTCAGTGAAAGGGTAATTTCGAGGTCCTCGCGCTTTTCCCAGATGGTCAGGAAAACCGTTTGCACGACCTCTTCCGATTCTTCTTCATCTTTGAGCATCGTGCAGGCGTAGTTGCACAGCCGTTGATAATAGGTACGGAAGGTTTGCTCAAAAGCCTGTTCATCGCCCCGCCTTATCGCGCTGACTATTTCTGGGTCGGAAGAGTGCACCGTTATCTGTTTTTGATTTTCGGTCAAAAATAGATAATCTCTTTCGATTAGCGGTTCCTGATATAGAAGAGCGGTCATTTTGGATGTCCTTTGGAATGAGACAACTCACTGACCGGCTACCCCCACAAGAAATTTTATTTTTTTGAATAGGGGGATTAAAGGGGGCAGTTGTCCTAGCTTAAAACATCATCTTTTAGCTATGAAACAAAGATTTCTTACACTTTCAATTGCATTTACAGTTGCTTCGCTCTTTCAATCCTGTGTGTATGTCAATAAGGACGAAGACATTCCGCCGAGGGGCGAAACCACGCGTACGTTCGATTTTCGGAATTTCGATGAACTGGAAGTCAGCGACGCGATCCGCGTTCACGTGGTATCAGGTTCTGCATTTGAAGTGTCGGCCACGGGCGAGCGCAACGATCTCGACGATCTGAACATTTTTGTGCAGGATGGCAAGCTGACGGCGCGTTACAAAAATTCCTGGAAAAAACGCCAGCGAATGGATATCGACATTACGATGCCGGATCTCGAAGGCGTTGATTTTTCCGGTGCGGTGAATGCCCGGATCGAAGATTTCGTGAACCTGCCGAGCATCGAGATCGAGCTGTCGGGCGCGTCGCAATGCGATTTTGAGGGCACCGGCACTACTTTGAAGTTCGATATCAACGGTGCGTCGCAGCTCAATGCATTCGGGAAGGTGAAGTTCCTGGACGGTGACGCTTCCGGCGCATCGCAGCTCAATGCATTCTCGCTCGAAACGGAGGAGTCGGATATGGAGGTTTCGGGCGCCAGTAATGCCAAAGTCTGGGTGACGCGCTTGCTGGATGTGAAGGCAAGCGGCGCGAGCAATGTCCGCTACCGTGGCAATCCGAAAGTAGAAAAGGAAGTTACTGGTGGCAGTAGCGTGCGTGCCGACTAGGGAATTATCCCGTACCGGGCGCGTGCCTGCGCTTTCGACATTCCATCGAAATGCCACCATTCCGTCGTGTTCACCTTGAACCCGGCCTGCGTCATTACATTTCGTAAAAGCTGGCGGTTCTCGACTTGTCGGGCCGTCAGCTTTCCTTTTTTCAGCATTTCCTGCTCGGACCGCGGGTAAGCCAGCGGGCCGAAGAAATCGAATTTAGTGCCCATGTCCAGCGGTTTGCCGTTTGCATCGGCCACGGTAAGGTCGATCGCGCAGCCAAAATTGTGGTTTGAACCTATTTTCGGATCGGCTACATACATCGTTTTGCTGCCTGCCGGAATTTTGAGATTATCCAGTGCATTCCACAAGTCGTATTGCACCGAATTGGGGCGTGCCGCGTCGTACACGAGCAGCTTATAACCTGGCTTTTCTTTTTGTAACAATGCATTCGCTTTCGCCAGCCGCTTTGCCATTTCCGGTTGCAGGTATGCGCGCGTGAGTTCGCCGTACACGTCGCGGCCGATGAAATTGTCTGTTGTGGAGTATTTCAATTCCACCAGAATACCGGCGTCGACCTTTTGAATATCCACAAGGCCGCGGTCGATCATCTTTTGCTCGATGGCAGGAAGCGGTTTCGGCGACTGGGCTGCGGCGGGCAGTGCGGTGAACCCGGCAAGCAGGAGGTAAATGGCAGTTTTAAGCATAAAAAAATATCCTTGCAAAGGCTGCAAAGATATTCTTTTTGCTGAGACCGGAGCGGCAGCCTAGTAACGTTTGATATTAATGCTGGTCAATCCGCCTTCGTAATGCACAATCACTTTTTTCGGAGCCGTGTCGTAGTTGGAGCTGCGGTAATGGCCGTTGCCCACGCGTTCGAGGCCTTCCATATTTTTTGCATTCAGTGCGCCGTCCATCCGCATTTCGCAGCCTACCGACTCGGGCACTTCGAGCGTAACAGAGGCTACTCCCGCCTCAATTTCGACTACGGCCACAGGCAGTTTATCGCTCAAACGAATGTCCATATCTGCAACGCCCGTGCTCACTTTCAGTTTCTCGACTTTGTAATTGCTGAAATCGAAATTACCCTTACCGGCGCCGATGCCGAGATCGATGTTCCAGATAGGGCGGTCGTTCAGGTGGATTTTCGCCTGGTTCGAGATTTCCCCGTTTTTGATTTTTACATTACCCTCTTCCATTTTCAGGGAAACGGAGGCGGAATTGTTGAGTTTGTTCACCGAGGTAGTGGATTTGAAACCTACCACATTGCTTTTGGTGGCCGCTTCAAAAAGCTTGGGCGTGTTTCCGTCCAGCGAGAACGAGCCCGCGCCGCCTTCCAGGTTGAAATTGGCCTTTTGAATAAAATCCTGCATTTCATAATTGTAGGAGCCGTTGATAGGCCGTCCGCCACGGCGGTCGCGCTCATAATCTTCGTCTCTGCGGCGGTCGCTGTCGTCGTTGTCGTAGTCATCATCGTCGCGGTCATGGCCGTAGTCGCGGTCGTCGTCCCAGCCGAAATGCCAGTTGTCGCGGTCGTCGATAGCCTGGTGCGTTTTGTTGACGATCCCTCCAAAAACCGCCAGGGTGATCAGCAGCGCGACAATTCCGCCCGAGCCGCGTTCACGGCCTGCGGCCATCAGGATGGCGCCGGCGAGAATGAGGAGCACGGGCCAGTAGGGCAGCACGGCGTCCCAGTCGATATTCAGCAGATCCATGCTCCGGAGCAGCCATATCACCCCTAAGATGATCAGCATGCCACCCCAAACGATGCCTCTTGAGTTTCTCATGTCTTAGATGTTTGATCGGTTAGCACTGTCGGAATTCAGGAAGTTGCGCAACAGCAGCAGCCCGCCGGTTACGATCAGCATAATGGGCCAGAAGAAACGTCCGAAATCGAATGCGGTCAGTTCTTCGACCAGGAAGAGCGCGCCGATAACAATCAGCATCACGCCCCAAAAAATGTTCTTGAAGTTCATGGCTTTATGGTTTATGGTAAGATTCGGGGTATGGTCAGTTGACCTTGATGACGTCGTCGTCATCGGTGCCGGGCTTTTTCAGCTCGGGATCTTCCGGGAAATGCGGTTGCGCCGTAGAGCCGGGCGAAAATGGGGTGTACGGCTGCGGATCGGGTCCCGGATCTACGGGTTCCGTTGGCGGAGGCGTGGTGGGATATACCGTTCCTTTGTTCTCCTGCTCCTTGTCACGCTGGCGAAGGATCAGGAACGCACCAATGCCGATCAGCACGATGGGCCAGAAATATTTTTTGAATTGGTACCAGATCGGGAAGTCGTCCACGAGCATTAATGCTCCGAAGAAAATCAGCACGCCGCCCAGGATCATCATCGTTTGATCGGACCGCTTCTTGTCGAACAGCGGCTCGGCCGGTTTGGATGGCTCGGAGCCGAATGTGGTATGCGCGGTGTAAACTTCACCGGCCGGGCCGGTCGGCAACACTGCCCACAGGATAATGTATATCAATCCCGTCATTCCGAAGCCGGGAGGCAATATCGGTAGGGCCATTACTACAAACAGGACGCGCACGATAACGACGTCAATTTGCAGATACTGAGCGATTCCCGCGCAAACTCCCCCGAAAACTGCCTGGTCAGGTATGCGATGCAATTTCTTTTCCATGATTAGTCTGGTGTTTATTTGTAATCAAAGGTAGTATGTAATGCAAGATACTGTAAACCGGAAAATTATTATCGGCGGGAGGGCGTGTTAAGCGGATATTTTCAGTGAGAATGTGTTTTAATGCGTGAAATGCGGTGTTATTGCTCTTCGAGTGCTTCGAGAATATCCATCATCGAGCCAAAATCCTTGTAGCCGGGACGGATTTCCTCGCTGCCGCGCAACGCGATGCCGATGTTGGGCAGCAGTTCTGTGAGCGCGCTCACGGTAAATTCATTGTCCAGCCCGAAGCCCACGAGGACCGGATATTCGGCTTCGATCGTACCAAGCACCTGCATCCACACTTCGGAAAGTTCAGCGTCGTTGTCGCTTTCGAGCAGGAAATGCGTCACTTCGCCTTCATAGCGGCTTAAAATCGGGACAATTTCTTCGGCATCGTAAATATCGACGCTGATCCGCAGCAGCAGCGGCAGGCCCAGCTCGGCGCGCAGGTAATTGAGCAATCCGGGGTCATTCACCTGGACGGCGTGCACGGGGTACTCAGCCAAGGCGGCTAAAATGGCATCGGGATCGGTTTTGCCGGTTTCGGCCACGAGCGTCACGCCCGCGAGCCAGGAGCAAATGTCCTCGAATTTTTTTGGAGAAATATAATTGGGAGAATCTTCGTCGATGGAAAAACCAAGCATTTCCACACCCATTCCCGCACAATAACGCGCATCGGAAAGGTTGGTAACATTGCTGATTTTTACGGTTTTAGTAAGCATTGAAATCGGTACTATGTATGTCAACTATTTGGTTAAAACCTTCTCTTCTTGAAGTAATCCGCGAAGGCTGATGTCTACGTCAAGTTCGGGCCAGTGAATGCCCATTTCTGAAATTCTATATTGATCCAGATCATAATCCTCCGCTTTTTTTAGATCGGGAAATGATGATAATGACCTGGTAATCACCCTTTTGTTGGTTAAAATAAAAAGTGCCAGGTCGAGATCTCTGGCAAAGCCGAAATGGCGGATTTGCAGTCCGCTATCTAATATCATGCGGTCAAGATCATCGGCGATATCAATCACATCATCATCACCCGCCTCGGTAAGAAGAATTTGAAGTTCTTTACTTATTGAAGGCGTTGTGCCAGCTTTGAATGATTTTTTCATAGTTGCAAATGATTATATCCATGATGGTCCTCATTTCATTCCTTTTGAAGCCATGGTTATAGGAAACCACTATATCCGGCACCAGCACTATCCTCGCATGACATTTGCCTTTTTCAACGTGAATATGAATAGGTTCGTGCTCATTCATCCAGAAAAAGAAGCGGTAACCATTAACGTATAACACTGTTGGCATATCAAAATTAGCTAAAAAGTGGCAGAAACGAACAAAGGCGAAGAACGGTCGCTTGCGCGGCCTGTTCTTCGCCTGAGGTTATGCAATGAAAGAATGTTGAGTCTGCTACTTATTTAGCCGAAAACTGATACTTCGTAGTCGTCTTATAAGTTTCACCCGGGTTCAGCGTCGTGGTTGGGAACTGCGGCTGGTTCGGGGAATCGGGGTAGTGTTCGGTTTCGAGGCAGAAGCCGAAGCGCTTTACGTAGGTGGCACCTTTGCCTTTTAATGTGCCATCGAGGAAGTTGCCGGTGTAGAATTGCACGGCAGGTTCGGTGGTGAACACTTCCATCACACGGCCGCTTTCGGGCTCGCGTACGGTGGCGAATTTCACGAGGCCGTCGCCGTTGCGTTTCAGCACCCAGCAGTGGTCGTAACCGCCGCCGGCAGCGATTTGCTCGTCTTCGGTTTTGTTAATGCCCGCACCGATTTTAGTTGCTTTGCGGAAGTCGAATGGCGTTCCTTCCACGGCGCGGAGTTTGCCGGTTGGGATCAATGTAGTGTCCACAGGCACAATGCTGTCCGATTCGAGGGTTACTTCGTGATCGAGAACATCGCGTTTCAGCCCGGTGAGGTTGAAGTACGAGTGGTTGGTCAGGTTCACCACGGTCGGTTTGTCGGTGGTTGCCGTGTAGTCGATGCTGAGCGCATTGTCGTTATCGAGCGTGTACACTACTTTCACCGTCAGGTTGCCGGGATAGCCTTCTTCCATATCCTTGCTGGTGTACTCCAGTTGCAGGCCTACCACCGAATCCTGTTTGATTTCGGTTGCTTTCCAAAGCACTTTATCGAAGCCTTTCGTGCCGCCGTGCAGCGCATTCGGGCCGTTGTTGATCGCCAGCGAGTATTCCTGGCCATTCAATTTGAACTTGCCCTTCGCAATGCGGTTGCCGTAGCGGCCCACCAGCGCGCCGAAAAACGGGTGTCCGCTCAGGTAGGGAGGAAGCGAGTCGAAACCCAGCACTACGTCTGCCCATTCGCCGTTTTTGTCCGGTGCGGTGAGTTTGGTGATGATCCCGCCGTAGTTGGTAATGTTCACGGTCATGCCGTTGGCGTTGGTCAGCGTGTAAAGGTCAGCCTGCTGGCCGTCGGGGAGCTGGCCGAAAGCCTCTTTGGAAATAGTACTGATCATTTTTTCTTCATTCTTGGTTTTTGAGCAACTGAAAATGGCGAGGCCAACCAGCGCGGTGAGTAAAAAAGGGATTCTTCTCATAGTCAAAGGTTAAGAGTATTTGTAAATGGTCAGATTATGCGAGCGCGACTTCCTCCGTGCCGTCCGTGATTTTCACGCGGTAGCAAGGCAGGTCGATTTGGTATTTTTCAAGATAGGCCTGCTTCATTTTAGCTTCAAAAGCATCCACACCCTCTTTTTTCACCAGATTAATGGTACAACCGCCGAAGCCGCCGCCCATCATCCGCGCGCCAAGCACCGAGTCGTCGTCCAATGTCTGCGCCACGAGGAAGTCGAGTTCCGGGCAGCTTACCTCGTATTCGTCTTGCAATCCGAAGTGCGTATCATACATTTTTTTACCAAAATCGGGCAGATTACCTTGCACGAGCAGGTCGCAGGCATCCTGCACCCGCTGGATTTCTTCGGTGATAAATTTGCAGCGGCGGTACACGACATCGCCCATTTCATCCTGATGTTCTTCCACCAATGCGGGCGTCGCGTCGCGGAGGCTCAGCACATTGGCGTCGTATTGTTGCAGTATGGCAGTGCCTTTTTCGCATTCCTGCCGACGGGTGTTGTATTCGGAGCTGGCGAGTGAATGCTTCACCATCGTATCGCAAAGCACGATCAGGTAGTCGTCCATCGGGAACGGGAAGTACTCGTATTCGAGCGAGCGGCAGTCCAGGCGGATCACCGATTCTTCCTTGCCAAATGCCGAAGCAAACTGGTCCATAATGCCGCATTGTACGCCTACATATTCATTTTCAGATTTTTGCGACATTTTCACAATGCTGAAACGGTCGAGGTTCAATCCGTAAATTTCGTTCAAGGCAAACAGCAGGCAGCATTCCAGTGCCGCCGACGACGACAGCCCGGCGCCTACCGGCACATTACCGCCGAATGCCGCCTGAAAACCGCCGATTTTCAAACCCTTCTTTTGGATTTGCTCCACAATACCGATCTGGTAATGCGGCCACGACTTTTCGGGCTTCGAAAGGTCGTCGAGTGAGAATGCATAGGTTTGGTCGAGGTCGGCGGCGTAGAGGATCACCTGGTCGTCCTCGCGCGGGGCGATCACAAAATACACGGCTTTGTCCACGCTCGCGGGCAGCACGAAGCCATTGTTGTAGTCGGTATGCTCGCCGATGAGGTTAATGCGGCCGGGGGAGCGGAACACGCGCACAGTTTCGCGCGTGGCGGTGCCGAATTTCAAAAAATACTTGTCCTGGATACCCTCTGCGATATCGGTTTCTGTGGTTAACATTTCAGTTTCGGTCGGTTTAATAGCCTTTTACAAGGTTCACTTCATTGGCGATGGCGGCGCCGTTTTCTATTGCCAAAATATTGTTGAGAAATAAATCTACTTTCCCCATATGCTCATTTTTGTGGCCGCCGCCCGTATGTTGTGTGAGGATCACGTTATCCATTTGCCATAGCGGGCTATCTGCCGGTAGGGGCTCAATCTCGGTCACATCCAGCACCGCGCCATCCAGTTTTCCGGACCTTAATGCATCAATCAACGCATCTTCGTCGGTAGTACTGCCCCGTCCCACGCTCGCGTAAACGCTCTGGTCTTTCATTTTTAATATGAACTCAGCGTTTACAAAATGCTGTGCTGTGCCAGGTAGTGTATTGATTACGAGATCGGTATGGGGTAATTCATTAAATAAATCCTCCTTGCTACGGATATCGGCATCGGGTGAGGTGCGTGCCATCAGATGGGTGGTGCAGCCCAACCCTTTTAAGATTGCATTGACCGACTGCCCGATCGTCCCTGCGCCAAGAATTACCACATTTTGTTTGTACAAAAGCTTCAATTCGGCGCGCAATGGCGTTCCGATCCACTCTGTTTTCTGTTTCAAAAGCGTCAGCCGGTCGATGCCGCGGTATAACGCCAGCACGCCGCCCACGATCGATTCCGCGCACGGGCGCGCAAACCAGTCGCCCATATTGGCCGTTTTGATATCCTCGGGAATGGCAATGGATGCATACTGATCGAACCCTGCCGAATCCAGCTGCCAGAATTTCAGATTGGTAGGAACGGTTTCGAACCACGCTACCGGCGGGTTGCCGAGGATGTAGTCGGCGCTGGCAAACCACGATTTCAGCGTTTCGTTACTGGCCGATTCTGTGCGGAAATGGACCTGATGCTGCGGCGAAAGTGCGTCGCGAAGCTTGGCATTAAGGGGATCGTCGAGTAAGGAATGGCAGTATATGATCATCTATTGTTTTTGTTTTAAAGAAGCAAGGTAAATTGATTTAACTGTAATCAAATGCGTTTCAGGATCTTCCTGGCCCTCGATTGGAAGGCCGCTTGTTCGTATTCGACCGATTCTTCCAGGAATACCCGCAGCTCTTTCCGGATTTCCGGGTAAATTTTGGAAAGGTTAAAAAGGATAGTCAGGCAAAATGTACGGATGGCGATGGCTATCTGGCGGTTGGCGATAATCTCGAATGCGGCATTCATCAGTTCGCCGTGAAACTCGTCCGGAATCTCGGTTTCCTGCAAAATGCGGGCGCTGTTGCGGACCACGGCATCATGAATACCGGTGCGTTTCAGCTGGCTCACGAGCACGCCGATATACGGGCGAATCAGCTCGGGCCGCTCTTCCGTGGCAATGCTCAGCGCGTAGGCGGCACGCTGCGCGAGGCGGTACTCGTCCGATTCGAAGCAATGCATGAGTTGCCTGAATGCCTCTTCGGAAGTGCAGGCGTACATGGCTACCTGCGTCGCCTTCTGTTTGGATTGATAAACATCCGCCAGTAGTTCGTTTCTGATATTCATGATTATCAGATGTTTAAATGCAAATGCCCCACATTTCGGCAGGGCATTCGCAGCATTCTTTTTCGGACTAACCTATATTTTGATCTCGCCCACCATGCCTTCCGGCTTCACCCATGCATCAAACTCTTCCGGCGTGAGGTAACCCAGCGCCACAGCCGTTTCTTTAAGCGTAGAGCCGTTTTTGTGAGCAGTTTGCGCGATTTCGGCAGCTTTGTAGTAACCGATTTTGGTATTCAAAGCAGTCACAAGCATGAGCGAGTTGTTCACGTGCTTCTTGATATTCTCATGCAGCGGCTCGATTCCCACCGCGCAGTTATCGTTGAACGAAACGCACACATCGCCGATCAAACGGGCCGAATGCAGGAAGTTGTAGGCCATCAGAGGTTTGAAAACGTTCAGTTCGAAGTGGCCGTTGGAACCACCGATGCTGATCGCCACGTCGTTCCCCATCACCTGTGCCGCTACCATGGTCATGGCTTCGCATTGGGTAGGGTTCACTTTTCCCGGCATAATAGAGCTTCCGGGCTCATTATCAGGGATATGGATCTCTCCGATACCCGAGCGCGGGCCCGAAGAAAGCATCCGGATGTCGTTACCGATTTTCATCAGGCTCACCGCAACGGTTTTCAATGCGCCATGTGCTTCCACGATCGCGTCGTGCGCAGCTAGCGCTTCGAATTTGTTTTCTGCTGTTACAAACGGCAGACCGGTGAGCAACGCAATGTGGCGCGCTACATTTTCGGAATAGCCCGCCGGCGTGTTAATGCCGGTTCCCACGGCGGTACCACCTAATGCCAGCTCCGAAAGGTGCGCTAATGAATTGTGAATGGCCCTCAAACCGTGATCCAACTGCGAAACGTAGCCGGAAAACTCTTGTCCAAGCGTGAGCGGCGTAGCGTCCATGAAGTGCGTACGGCCGATTTTTACCACATTCTTAAATGCTTCGGCTTTCGCTTTCAATGTATCGCGCAGCTTCGTGATGCTGGGGATCGTCACATCCACCAGGATTTTGTAAGCCGCAATGTGCATTGCGGTAGGGTAGGTGTCGTTGGACGATTGCGACTTGTTTACATCGTCGTTCGGGTGCAAAAACTTGGTTTTGTCGGCCAGATCGCCGCCTTGCAGCACGTGCCCGCGGTAGGCGATCACCTCGTTGCAGTTCATGTTCGACTGCGTTCCCGAGCCGGTTTGCCACACTACCAGCGGAAACTGGTCGTCGAGCTGGTCGGTGAGGATTTCGTCGCAAACTTTGCCGATCAGGTCGCTTTTTTCTTGTGGGAGAATGCCCGCCTCGAAGTTGGTAATAGCGGCGGCTTTTTTCAGGTATGCGAAGGCTTTGATGATTTCCTTCGGCATTTTATTGATATCCTGTGCGATAGGAAAGTTCTGGATCGAGCGTTGCGTCTGGGCGCCCCAGTATACATGGGCAGGCACCTGCACTTCACCCATCGTGTCTTTTTCTATACGGTATTCCATTTTTGAAGTAGAATGATAATGTAAATGAACAATGCGCGGTAAAGTTAGGATCGGCTTTGGAGTTTCCGGCGTTTTTTTTGGATAAATGTTCAGCCGCGTAAAAAGAATGGTTAGATTGGCGGATCAACACCCTAAATCCTGCTTTTCATGACTCCAAAAATCAATATTTACCCGGATTACGCATACATGAGTTCCGCCGCCGCAGGGCGCGTGATCGACCTGATTAACCATAAACCCGATTCGGTGATATGCTTCCCGTCGGGCAGTTCGCCGAAAGGCATGTTCGATTCCCTGGTGACCGCCAACCAGAACGGTCGAGTCGATTTTTCTAAATGCATTTTCGTAGGCCTCGACGAATGGATTGGCCTCGGCGCCGGCGACGACGGCAGCTGCCGCGACCTGCTCGACCGCGATTTCCTGAAACCCATCGGCCTCCGCGAGGACCAGATCGTGTTCTTCGACGGCAAAGCCTTCGACCCCCAGGCCGAATGCGACCGCGTGAACAAGATCGTCGAAAGCCTCGGCGGCCTCGACCTGATCGTCCTCGGCGTAGGCATGAACGGCCACCTCGCGCTCAACGAGCCCGGCACGTCGTGGGACAGTTACGCCCACATTTCCGAGCTCGATCCGGTTACGGTCGAAGTAGGGCAAAAGTATTTCCAGCAGCCCACCGCCCTTACCCGGGGCATTACCGTCGGCATTCGTCACATTCTCGACGCCAGCGCCGCTATCCTGCTGGCCTCCGGCAAAGCGAAGGCATCGGTTATCCAACGGGCGCTCGCATTCCCGGTTTCAAAGGACTTCCCGGCAACGGTTTTGCAGAATCACCTGAATGCAGAGTTCATACTGGATGCCGATGCGGCGGAGTTGATTTAGTAATAGTGAAATCACTTTTCAGACCGCTTTTTCGATCCCAATTCAGATATTTTATCCAGCCGAAACCTTTAATTTCTTCCTACTTCACTGAATTCGCAGGCCCTTTTACCGCTGAATGACGGTTGCGCCTAAATTTGACGCAGTTCTTTGTGAACGCCCGTCAATCGGGATGGTGGTTTTTGCCTTTGGTGCCCTCAGCCAAAATCGAGCAAAACAAAAAGGAACCGTGTGCAATTCACGGGCAGTCGTGCTACTGTAAGTATCCGCTCTGAGCATTCAGGGCCTGTTTTTACCCTCGCGACCCATTGCAGCGCCCCGGCGCGGCGAGAAGGGCGGTGAAAATGATACAAGCCAGGAGACTTGCCATCATCCTCAATGGCTTTTCCCTCACGGATGGGGAGCAGTCAAGTATTGATTTACCCCATTTTTTGGCAGTACCACAGGCTTCCGGCTGGTTCGGGGGGACTGTATCGGTTCGTTTTCGCAGGAAAGCTGCGTGTTGCCGCCATGGAATGAAGTACCGGCCAGCGTCCGCAACAGGCGTTTTTGTCGGGATGGGGGGTGTTTTCACAGGGTTTTTATTAACTCTTTAAACACAAAAAAGTATGTTGTCACACAACCTCGGCTACCCGCGCGTGGGCAGCCACCGCGAACTCAAAAAGGCCAGCGAACAGTTCTGGGTCGGCACTATCGACCGCGATGCATTGCAGAAAGTCGCCCGTAAGCTTCGCCACCAGAACTGGGAAACGCAGCAGAATGCAGGCCTTGGCCTGATCCCTTCCAACGATTTTTCGCTCTACGACCATGTGCTCGACACGTCGCTCATGGTGGGTGCCATTCCCGAGCGTTATCATCAGTTGCTCGACGGCAAATCGAACAAGGAGCTCGACCTTTACTTCGCCATGGCGCGCGGTTATCAGAAGAACGGGCTGGATATCAATGCCCTGGAAATGACCAAATGGTTCGATACCAATTACCATTACCTCGTGCCGGAGTTCGTGAAAGGCCAGCGGTTCAAGCGGTATTCGGAGAAGGTTTTGCTCGAATTTGAAGATGCATTGCATAAAGGCATCGTGACTAAACCCGTGCTGCTGGGGCCGGTTACCTATTTGATTTTGGGTAAAGAAAAGGAAGCTGGTTTCGATCGGATTGATTTGATTGATAGTCTTTTACCTGTTTATATATCTATCCTGAAAGAGCTTTCCGCACGAGGTGCCGAATGGGTGCAGCTCGACGAGCCGGGGCTTGTTCTGGATTTAAATGAAAAAGAAAAGCTTGCCTTCCTGAGCGCATATAGCCAGATCCGGGAAGCACTGCCAAAGCTGCGCATTCTGGTAACGACCTATTTTGGGCCGCTGGAAGATAACCTGGCCATTGCAGCCGCATTGCCGGTGGACGCCTTGCACCTCGACCTGACGCGCGGTGCCGAAACGTTACCTCAAATCCTGGCCGATGAATCATTCGTTTCTTCCACTAAAAAACTTTCGCTGGGCGTGATCGACGGCCGGAATATCTGGAAAAACGATTACCGAAAGTCGCTCGAATGGATTGGGGCTGCGGTAAATGTGCTGGGCGAAGAGCGGGTGTGGGTTGCGCCGTCGTCGTCGCTGCTGCATTGCCCTTATGACCTCGATTTGGAAAAGAATGAAGCGGTGCTCACGCCGGAAATCAAGAACTGGATGGCATTTGCCAAACAGAAGCTGGCGGAAGTCACCACCTTAGCAAGGCTCTCGACGACAGATTATGCGCATGATAGTGCATTTACCGACAACCAAAAAGCGATCGAAAGCCGTCGCAAGTCTGCATTGATCCACAAGCCGGTGGTAAAAGCGAGGGTAAGCGAAGTGCACGAAAGTGATTTCGACCGGCAGAATGCATTCAACATCCGGCAATCCGTTCAACTGGAAAAACTGAAACTGCCGCTATTTCCATCCACGACCATCGGCTCGTTTCCGCAAACGGACGAAGTGAGGCAACTCCGGGCGCAATTCAAAAAAGGTGCGCTGACATTGGAAGAATACGAAACCCGCATTCGTGAGGAGATCGTGGACTCGCTGCGGTGGCAGGAAGAGCTGGGTATTGATGTGCTGGTACACGGCGAGTTCGAACGGAATGATATGGTGGAATATTTCGGCGAGCAGCTTTCGGGATTTGTATTTACCCAAAATGGATGGGTGCAAAGCTATGGCAGTCGCTGCGTGAAGCCGCCCGTCATTTACGGCGACGTGGCGCGCACCGAACCGATGACGGTGCAATGGTCGGCATTCGCGCAGGCCAATTCCCAAAAGCTTGTAAAAGGCATGCTCACGGGCCCGGTAACGATCCTGCAATGGTCGTTTGTGCGGGACGACCAGCCGCGAAAAGACACGACATTTCAGATTGCCCTGGCCATTCGCGACGAGGTGGTGGACCTGGAAAAGGCGGGCATTAAGGTGATCCAGATCGACGAACCGGCCATCCGTGAAGGCCTGCCGCTGCGGAAACATGCCTGGAAATCCTACTTGAAATGGGCCGTGGACGCATTCCGCCTGAGTGCCGCAGGCGTGGCCGACCAGACGCAGATCCACACGCATATGTGCTACTCGGAGTTTAACGACATCATCGAGTCCATCGCCGCCATGGACGCGGATGTGATCACGATCGAAACATCACGCTCGCAAATGGAGCTGCTCGATGCCTTCGCGCAGTTCAACTACCCGAACGAAATAGGCCCTGGCGTGTACGACATTCACTCCCCGCGCGTGCCGTCGGTGGACGAAATGCTGGTGCTGCTCGAAAAGGCCTTGAAGGTAATCCCGGCTCGCAACCTGTGGGTGAATCCCGATTGCGGCCTGAAAACCCGCAAATGGCCCGAAACCGAAGCCGCTTTGCGTAACATGATTTCTGCGGCTAACTTGCTGCGTGAATCGGTCGCAGTGGCCGGGTAGCGACAAGGAATGGTCAGGTGTGGTCAAGCGTGGTCAGGAAAGTCATGAGCTACCTGACTATACCTGACAATACCGACCACTCTTGACCGCACCTGACCGCACCTGACCAAGCCAACCGATAACAATACAACTAACACGTTTCATTTTGACATTAGAAGAAAGAATCTCCGCTTCGGAAACCCACGTTTTTAAAACTGTTTTCCCCAATAACACCAACCATTACGATACGCTTTTCGGCGGCACCGCGTTGTCGATGATGGACGAAGTCGCTTTCATCGCTGCGACCCGCTTTTCAAGATTGAGATGTGTAACTGTTTCATCAGACCGTATCGATTTTACACACCCCATTCCGGCAGGGACGATCATTGAGCTGGTAGGGCGTGTAGAAACCGTCGGAAATACCAGTATGAAGGTCCGTGTGGACATTTTTGTGGAGAAAATGTATGAGGAAAGCCGTGAAAAGGCAGTGACCGGGATTTTCACGTTTGTGGCTCTGGATGAGCATCACAAGCCTACTAAAATCGTCTGAAACGAGATTGCGTATGGCCGGAGAGTGAGCGTGGATTCGCAAGACCTGCGCATGAAATTGTACAATTTATCTTGCGGTACGAATATTGTGTAGCGAAATACTCCCGCTTTCGAAGTTCTTCATAATAAGTGGGTTAGGGCAGGCATTTGCAGCTGAGCTATTAAGATTTTATTATCCTGCGCGTTTATTGGGTTGATTTCGAACCGTTTAATAAAATTGTAAAGGCAAATTGGCCGGGTTGCGGGATTGCGGGGTTACCCAAAATGCTTATCTTGCACGCCTTTTGAACGGTGTAGGTTGAAACTGTACGTATTATTCTAATCAGGTTTTAATGAAAATTTTAGGCATCTCGGCTTTCTATCACGACTCGGCTGCGGCTCTAATCGATAATGGCGAAATTGTCGCCGCAGCACAAGAGGAGCGCTTTACACGAAAAAAGCACGACCCAGGGTTTCCCTCCAATGCAGTTGCCTTTTGCCTAGAATATGGCGGGCTGTCTATCAATGAGCTTGATGCGATCGTCTTCTACGACAAACCGCTCCTGAAATTTGAAAGATTATTAGAGACTTACTATGCCTTCGCACCTAAGGGTGTGCGGTCGTTCCTCACCGCGATGCCGGTCTGGATCAAAGAAAAAATGTTCCTCAAAAGGCTCATTAACGAAGAGCTGGAAAAGCTGGGCTACGACAAAAAGAAGAAAAAAGTGAAGATGCTCTTTCCTGAGCACCACCTTTCGCACGCAGCCAGCGCCTACTACCCGTCCCCGTACGAAAAATCGGCGATCCTTACCATCGACGGCGTGGGCGAATGGGCCACGGCTTCGATCTGCCTCGGTGAAGGAAAAGATATCAGCATTCTCAAAGAACTTCGCTTCCCGCATTCACTCGGGTTGCTTTATTCCGCATTTACCTACTTCCTGGGCTTCCGTGTGAACTCAGGCGAATACAAACTGATGGGGCTTGCACCGTATGGTAACCCAACATCACCGGATATTAAACGTTACGAAGATATTATTCTCAAAGAGCTCATCGATCTGAAAGAAGACGGATCGGTTTGGCTCAACCAGGATTATTTCGATTATGCTACAGGTCTGAAAATGGTCAACGAGCACAAGTGGGAAGCATTGTTCGGATTCAAAACCCGGAGGCCGGAAGATGCGCTCGAAGCCGTGCATTGTAACCTCGGCCTCGCCATCCAGAACATTACCGAAGAAGCGGTTGTGAGAATGGCGAAAGAAGCGAAACGACTCACCGGCGCCGATTACCTGTGTATGGCAGGTGGTGTTGCATTGAACTGTGTATCAAACGGTAAGCTGCAAAAAGCGAACATTTTCAAAGACATTTTCATTCAGCCTGCTGCCGGTGATGCCGGTGGGGCGCTAGGTGCCGCGCAGGCTGCCTATCACATCTATTACGGGCAGGAAAGAACAGTCACCTGGAAGGCCGATGCCATGCGCGGTTCCTATCTCGGACCGACGTTCTCCGACCTCGATGTGGCATTGACTGCTAAGAAATATAAGGCCGTTTACACCCATTACGAAAACTTCAAAGACCTCACGCAGGAAGCGGCAAGGCTTCTTTCCGAAGGCAATGTGGTAGGCTGGGTGCAAGGCCGGATGGAATTCGGGCCGCGCGCATTGGGCGGACGAAGCATTTTGGGCGATCCTCGGAATGCCGAAATGCAGAAAAAGCTGAACCTTAAGATCAAATACCGCGAGTCGTTCCGGCCGTTTGCACCGTCGGTACTAGCCGAGGATTGCTCCGATTACTTTGATTATGAGGGTATTTCTCCTTACATGCTGCTCGTTCACCCGGTGGCGGAAGGCCGCAGAAAGCCGGTCCCTGCGAACTACGGCTCGCTGGATTTGCGCGAAAAACTCTATTTCGAGCGCTCCGACCTGCCTTCGATCACGCACATTGACTATTCGGCGCGTATCCAAACGGTCCACAAGGAAACCAATCCACGCTATTATGAGCTGATCGATACCTTTAAATCGATGACGGGCTACGCGGTGATCGTTAATACGAGCTTCAACGTACGTGGGGAACCGATAGTTTGTACGCCAAACGACGCCTATCGTTGCTTCATGCGCACCGAAATGGATTACCTCGTGGTTGGTAACTATATTTTTGACAAAAAACAGCAGCCGGAATGGCTGGAAAAAGATAACTGGAAGGAAGAATTCGTTCTCGATTAACCCCTCTCTATTCATTGAGCACTCAAAGTAATGGCATCTAAAATTGTTACAAGCATAATCCGCATCCTGTTTCTGGGACTGCTGTTTGTGTTTTTGTTTTACCCGGATAAGTTTCATATTAAATTTGAATACCCAGGCTATCCGCAGGCCGATAGCTGGCACGTTCGCCTGGCCAAGCTGGCATTCTGGCTGCTGTTTGTGATCGAAATTCTCCGCATCTTCTATTATGGTGTGGTTAAGAGTAAAGCCAAAGGGCTGGTAGCCAATATTGTGACTGTCATTACCCCGCTGGTGGTCGTGCTGATTTTAATAGAAATTATTTTCATGTACGTGCCGCAAAGCCACGAAGGCGTGCTATCTAAAGCGTCGCAGATCTGGTGGGAAAAGTACTGGAAGCCGGTGAATGCGCTCGGGTATCACGACAAGGAAATCCAGAACGAGCCGGGCAAAAAGAAGGTGCTGGTAATCGGTGATTCGTTTGCCGCCGGACACGGCCTGGAAGATATCAACGAACGTTTCTCCAACATCCTGGAAGCGAAGCTCGGAGCAGACAAATACACGATCTACAACCTGGGAATGTCGGGCGCGGACACCCGTGACGAGGTTCGCCGATTGAAGGATTTTCCAGTTAAGCCGGACATTATCATTCTGGAATACTTTCCCAACGACATCGAGAAAGTAGGCCGCGAAAAAGGTTTGACGCTGACAGGCGCAGAACCCTACGCCGACCTGAACGGACCGATGGCCACCATCGTAAAGCGTTTTTACCTGCCCAACTTCATCTACTGGCAGTTGCCGCATACCGGGTTCAGCACGTTCGAGAAATTTGTACAAACCGCCTACACCGATACTACGGTCCTGAATGCGCACCTGAGAGACCTTTCCGGCATGCTCGCCTACCGCGACAGCACCCAGGCCGAAATGTACGCGGTATTCATCCCGTTCCTTTTCCAGGTGGACAAAAGTGCGGGATATACCAAGCCCGTCGAGCAATATTTGCGTTCAAATAACGTAACAGTCGTGGGGATCAACGACGGAGTTGTGAAAATTCCTGAAAAAGAGCGGATTGTGGGTAAAAATGACGGCCACGGAAGCGCCGCCCTCAACCAGCTGATCGCCGACAGGCTCTACGAGGCGATGAAGCAACGATAACTCATTATTAATGTACCGATTGTATATTAAAAGCAATTAAGTTTTTACATTTGGTTTTCTAAACACTATCACGAATGGATTTTTTAACAGATTTATTTGCATTTATGAAGGAGCGCAAAAAGTGGTGGCTTGCTCCTGTGATCATCGTTCTGCTCCTGATTGGTGTGTTGATTGTGATCGGTGGAGGTTCGGCTGTGGCGCCTTTCATTTACACATTGTTCTGATTTTTTTCAGCACAACGCAGATCTATCCAATTCAATACTGAAACCTTCGCTCGGCGGCAGGGAACCCCCTGCCGCCGGTAAAATATTACTATATCAAGATGAGTGAATCCGACAAAGTCAAAGCGCAGCTTGTGATCGTCACAGGGCTGGTAGTGCTGTATTTTATCTTCAAATCCGAATATTTCCTGATCGCCGCGGCGGTAATCGGCGTTTTAAGCATCGCAATCCCGGTTTTCGGCGATTTGATAGTGAAGCTTTGGTATAAGCTCGCAGAAGTGCTGGGTGCGATCAACGGGAAGATTCTCCTTTCGGCAGTGTTCTTTATCGTTTTGTTCCCGGTAGCGGCAATCGCCCGGTTGACTAAAAAGAACCCGCTTCACCTGAAAAAGGAAGACACAGACACCGTTTTTACGGAGCGTAACCATAAATATTCGGCCAAGGACCTGGAACAGGTGTGGTAATCGCCGGAAATTAAGATTAATGTAAAAGGCCTGGTTTCAGGCCTTTTTTTTGCGGCATGCACGTTCGTAGAGCAGTTGTAGCATTCCGTCTTTCAAGCCCACGTCAGGCACGTGAATGACGTCCGCACCGGCCCAGCGCATGGCGGAAGTATAGATATCACCGGCGGGCACAATTACGTCCGCTCGATCGGGGTTGAGTTGCAGCTTATTAATCCGGTCGGCTAGCGAAAACTGATCAATGTAATCGCGCATTCGCTGAATTTCTTCGAGGCTCGTGGAGCTTTCGGTGAGTTTGGAAGACAGATCGAACAGCTTGTTGATGTTACCGCCCGTGCCAACTGCCTGGATCGGCCGGCTGTAATCCACGTTCTGGTTAATCCATTCCTTTATTTTCAGCCACGCATTTTTGGACTCTTTCCCTTCCAGAAGCCGCACGGAGCCCAGTTTGAAAGATTTGGCCGTGATTTTCTGCCGGTCCTGATAAAGGTTCAGCTCGGTACTGCCGCCACCCACGTCGATGTGGATGTACTGGCCGTCGCTCAGCGACTTCACCACCACATTGTTCACCAGTTCGGCTTCTTTTTGCCCGTCGATGATTTGAATGTGGATGCCGGTGCGCTGCTCGATGTGGTCGCGCACCTCCTGGCCGTTAGCGGCTTCGCGCATGGCGGACGTGGAGCAGGCCATGTAGTCATCTACTTCGTGGAGTTCCATCAGCAGCTGGTAGGCCAGCATCAGTTTCATCATGCGGTCTTCGCTTTGGGGCGTAATGCGTCCCTGGGTGAAAACATCATGTCCGAGGCGAAGCGGAAACCGCACATATTCGACCTTCTTGAAGCGGGAAATGCCGTCGTCATGCAACACGGATGAGATCTGCATGCGGGCACCATTGGAACCGATATCTATGGCAGCGAATTTCAAAAGCTCGTCAATAGGGGATAAATAAAGGCCAAAAATAAAATTTCGCGGACAAGTTTCAATAACCTGCCCGCGAAACTTCATATGTAAAAGCTACAATTGACGGCCTATCTGGTACAAAAGCTTAACTCTCAAGCCCGGACCGGCGCTGTGCCTGAACGGCGTAATCGGTTTGAAGTAGTTGACCCAATACCCTTCGGCCTGCACCACGATCGGGTGCCAGCTCTTTTCGATCCCCACAGCGAAGTTCATCGACGTGATCGGCGAGATATCTCCTTTTTTGGAAAAGCTTTGGTTGAAAAACTCATCTTTGGGCCCCCGGCAATCATAAGAAACAGTTTCCCGGGTTGAAAGCCGGATGTTCGTGCCCATACTTGCGTAATAGGCCCAATCGTCTTTGACTGTGTTCCGGAAAGCCAGCGTAAGCGGCATTTGGACCACACTCTGGTCGATTTTAATATTATAAAGCTGGAAAATCTGCGGCACTTGTCCGGGATGCGTCTCCTTGAAATCCTTGCGGGCCTTCTCGCGGAAGATGGTTTCGGTAAAGAACTCGGCCGGTTTCACTTTCAGCCACGTAATGCCGGCCGCAATGGAGAATTTTTTCTTGATAATGACTTCACCCATCACCGTTTTCCCCTGACCGTTTCCTTCCACCTGATAGGCCGCGCCGAAGCGGTAAGGCGTTTTCAAAGGCAATTTCGGGATTACGGTTTCGGCTTGGGCCAGTTGCTCGGCCTTTTTCCCGCTCACCGGCGATTTGGCCGCAGGCTTAAAGTTATGGGCAAGCAAAGCACGCTGCACCTGCCGGGTTGAAAGTTTGCTCGCCAGTTCATAATGCATTTTGCGTTGCAGAGAAATGCCGGTTTGCATTTCAACCGGGGCGTTGATCTCGGCAACAGGCAATCCGCTGCCGAATGTTTTGGAATCTGCCGGATTAGCCGGAGCTTGCGGCTGCTGGTTTTGAGCCATTGCATTTGCACCGCTGCTCATTCCCTGGTCCACGGAAGCCGCTTCACGCGAAGCCGGGTCGGCTGCAAGCATTTCTTCGGATGCATTGTGCTGATCCGCATTTGCATTACTGGAACTTGCCTCACGGTTGCTTTCCGATTCATGTTCTGTTGCGAACGATTGCTGCGCGGCCTGCCCATTTCTGCTCACATGCGGCTGCAACGTGCCTGGCGAAGCAATGCGCCTGTAATCGCGCGGCTGCAAGGATGCTTGGAGGCTTTGCCCATCCGGCGCGGTTTGCAGCACGTAAACGGTATCCGCCTGCGAGGGCTGGTTTTTGATCAGCTCGATCTGGCTCTGGAGATTTTTTACGTCCCGCACGAGGTGATCGTTTTGTGAGAGCTGGCCGACGTACATATAAGCCATCACGGACGTTACCGACGCGGCGGCGGCGTACCCGATCCAGGAGCCATATTGTTGCAGAAACGAGGGCGGGGTGTGCGTCTGCATATAATTTTGCATACGGGCCCAGTCCTGCTCTTGGAAGTCTGGCTCAATACTCTCTAATTTTCGGCGTAAAGTATTCTCAAATTTACTAGTTTTCATTGCCTCTGAACGACTTAACAGCCCAATCACTTGGGAAGAGATGTGGGTAATATTGTTTGATCAAATGCTGCAAACGAGCCCGGGCGCGCACATAATGCGATCGTACCGTCGCCTCGTTAATTTGCAGCAGGTCTGCTATCTCACGATGATTGTAGCCATCCACCACGTATAACAAAAATACATTCTTGTAAACCGGTTTGATCCGCTGGATCAGTTCCAGTATTTCCTCAGCAGTGATCTGACTTATTACGTCTTCATCAAATTTGGGATAAGGTGCGTCTTCCAGGGCGATCACATCTTCCGTGTGCTTTTTGTGCTTGCGGTAATAGCTGATAGCCGTGTTCACCATAATCGTCCGCAACCATGCCTTGAAGGGATGGTTTACGTCGTACTTTCCCAGGTTGTTGAATACTTTTAAAAATCCTTCATTCAAAACTTCCTCCGCCTCTTCCGCCGATGATGTGTACCGCAGGCAGATGCTTTTCGAATAGCCGAAGAATTGTTTGTACAAATGCCTCTGTGCCTGGTTATCTCCGGCAATACATGCCGTTACCACCGACTCAAAGTCGTTTTGGTTAAAAGATATTTTTCTTTTAAAAAGCAAAGTCAGGGTATCAAATTGTCAGGGATAGAATTACTCATTTTCGAATACGTCCCGGACTTGCATTCTGTTGCAAAAAAATACGAAAAGTTTTGATGCTTCGGAATGAGGCTGGCGGCGAAAAAAAGCAAAAAAATGCGTCGGCTATGCAACGCAGGCCTTGGAGGGGGCGTAAAGGCAGATAATGGTTTGATATCCCATCAATGCGGACTATCAAACGGCAAGCGAAATTTACCGATCGAAGCGATCGTCAGGATATTTTGTTAGGGGTGAGTTGGAATACGGTGCTGGATTTTCCGGGGCCGTATTTATTTTTTTGAAGGCAGCATTTCCAGGGCCGACGAGTTTTTGATCTCGCCCATGACAAACAGGCTGTGCGTGCTACCGATGTTTTCCAGCGAACCCAGCTTTTGCATTAAAAACTGCTGGTATTGCGACATATCATCGACCACCACTTTCAGCAAAAAATCGTAATCGCCGGAGATATTAAAGCATTCCATCACCTCACTCATTGCCGACACCGCCTTCACAAACTTTTCGCCCATCACCTTCGAATGCTCCTTCAAGGCAATGTTGCAGAAGGCCATGAGCTTTTTGCCTACCTTCTCGCGGTCCACCAGCGCAACGTATTTTTTGATAATCCCTTCCTTTTCCAACCGTCGCACGCGTTCGTACACGGGCGTGTAGGAGAGGTTCAACTTTTCCGACAGTTCACGTGTTTTCAAAGTAGCGTCCTGTTGCAGCAAATGCAGGATTTTGGCGTCAATATCGTCCAGATTATGCATAGATAGAATATCTTTATTCACTCCGAGATGGGTTCGAATATAGATAAATAATTTAGGTTAGGTAAAACTTCCAGACTTTTAGTCTGAATTTTTTGATTTTATTGAACAAAACATCTATTGACTTAAATTTGTCAGTTCAGAAGCTATATGCTTTTCCGGCGAAATGATCATCATACATTAAAACACTTATGGTAGCAACTCAAAAAGCAGATATCCGCGAAATTCTCAAAAACCGTATTCTGGTACTGGATGGCGCTATGGGTACGATGATCCAGCGGTATAAATTGCAGGATCACGACTACCGGGGAGAACGGTTCGCGGACTGGCCGCATGATGTGAAAGGGAACAATGATTTGCTTTCACTCACACGTCCCGACATTATCAAAGAAATTCACGCCGCCTATTTCGCGGCAGGGGCAGATATTGCCGAAACCAATACATTTTCGGGCACCACCATCGCCATGGCCGATTACGGCATGGAGGAAATCGTGTACGAACTCAACTATGAATCCGCGCGGCTGGCACGCGAAGTCGCCGACGAATTTACCGAACGCGAGCCGCACAAGCCGCGTTTCGTAGCAGGTTCGATCGGCCCAACCAACCGCACCGCGTCGCTTTCGCCGGACGTGAACAACCCCGGCTTCCGCGCCATCAGCTTCGACCAGCTCGTGGAAGCCTATTACGAACAGGTAAAAGGCCTCACCGACGGCGGCTGCGACCTGCTTTTGGTGGAAACCATATTTGATACACTCAATGCCAAAGCCGCGCTGTTCGCGATCGACCAGTTCTTTGCCGATGCGAAAGCCGGGAAAGTGGAACACCTGGAATCCTGGCGGATCGAGCCGGGGCAGGCGTTGCCGATCATGATCTCGGGCACGATTACCGATGCTTCGGGGCGGACGCTTTCAGGACAAACCACCGAGGCATTCCTGACCTCGGTATCGCATTTGCCATTATTATCAGTAGGCCTCAACTGTGCATTGGGAGCAGATTTGATGCGTCCTTACGTGCAGATTATGGCCAAAGAATCGCCTTTTTACACCTCGGCGCACCCGAATGCGGGCTTGCCGAACGAAATGGGCGAATACGACGAGACGCCGGAGCAAATGGGGGAGGTGATCGACGGGTTTTTGAGGGATAACCTGGTCAATATCATCGGCGGCTGCTGCGGTACCACGCCTGATCACATTCGTGTGATTGCGGAAATCGCCGGAAAACACAGCCCGCGACCGCTGCCGGCTTCCGAAACGGTGATGAAGCTTTCGGGTCTCGAACCGGTCAAAATCAATGCATTGACCAACTTCGTGAACATCGGTGAGCGCTGTAACGTGACGGGTTCGAAGAAATTCGCCCGCCTGATCCGCGAGAGCAAATACGACGAAGCGCTGAGCATTGCGCGCGAGCAGGTAGAAAGCGGCGCGCAGGTGATAGACGTTAACCTCGACGAAGGGATGATCGACGGTGTGGAGGCGATGAAGACATTTGTGAACCTGATCGCATCCGAGCCCGACATTTCCAAAGTACCGCTGATGATCGACTCCTCGAAATGGGAGGTGATCGAATCAGGGCTAAAATGCGTGCAGGGGAAATCTATCGTGAACTCGATTTCTCTCAAAGAAGGAGAAGAGAAATTCAAGGAATCGGCCCGGACCGTGCTTCGCTACGGCGCCGCTACGGTGGTGATGGCTTTTGACGAAAAAGGCCAGGCCGACAACTACGAGCGCCGCATTGAAATCTGCGAACGTGCCTACCGCATTTTGGTGGACGAAGTAGGTTTCCCGGCCGAGGACATCATTTTTGACCCCAACATCCTGACCGTCGCGACGGGAATGGAAGAACATAACAATTACGCGGTTGACTTTATCAACAGTGTGAGATGGATCAAGGAAAACCTGCCGCATGCGAAAGTATCGGGTGGTGTTTCCAACGTGTCGTTCAGTTTCCGCGGGAACGAGCCGGTGCGTGAGGCAATCCACACGGCGTTCCTGTACCACGCGATCAAGGCGGGAATGGATATGGGCATCGTGAACGCAGGCCAGATCGGCATTTATGATGAAATTCCGAAAGACGTGCTGGAACTGGTGGAGGATGTGCTGCTTAACCGCCGCGCGGATGCCACGGAACGTTTGGTAACTTATGCGGAAACCGTAAAAGACAAGGGCAAATCGCAAAGTGGTCCGGATCTTTCTTGGAGACAACTTCCTGTGAAAGAGCGAATTTCTCACGCATTGGTGAAAGGCATTGCTGATTATGTGGATGAAGACACCGAGGAATGCCGCTTGCTGTTCGATCGTCCGCTGGAAGTGATCGAAGGCCCATTGATGGATGGCATGAGCATCGTCGGCGACTTGTTCGGCGAAGGGAAAATGTTCCTGCCGCAGGTTGTGAAATCGGCGCGTGTGATGAAAAAGGCTGTGGCTTATTTGCAGCCATTTATCGAGGCGGAGAAACAGGACGGCGGTTCATCGGCCGGTAAGATTCTGCTTGCTACCGTTAAAGGCGATGTTCACGACATTGGTAAAAACATTGTGGGCGTGGTGCTTGGCTGTAACAATTACGAGATCATCGACCTGGGCGTAATGGTGCCGACCGACAAGATCCTGGCCGCTGCGCAGGAACATAATGTGGATATCATCGGTCTGTCGGGGCTGATCACGCCATCGCTGGACGAAATGGTGGGTGTGGCCAAAGAAATGGAGCGCCGCAGCATGAAAATGCCGTTGCTCATCGGCGGTGCTACTACATCCCGCATTCATACGGCGGTGAAAATCGACCCGAATTACTCGGGACCGGTGATCCACGTGCTCGATGCCTCCCGTTCGGTGCCGGTGGCCGGTAAGCTCATCCAGAGCGAGCAAAGCCAGGCCGAAGTGCTGGCGGATATCAAAGCCGAATACGCCAAGCTGCGCGACGACCACTCAAAACGCGGCGGTGAAAAAGCGCATGTGGCCATCGGCAAAGCGAGGGACAACAAGGCCAAAATCGATTGGACAAACTTCCAGGCAGTGAAACCGCAGTTCCTGGGTACGCGGGTGTACGACGATTACGATCTGGCCGAAATTTCGAAATACATTGACTGGACGCCATTCTTCCAGACCTGGCAGCTGCACGGAAAATATCCTAAGATTTTCGATGATGCCGTGGTTGGGAAGGAAGCACAGCGGTTATTCGAAGATGCAGCCGTGCTGCTCGGTGAGATTATTCGCGATAAAACACTGAAAGCCCGCGCCGTAGTGGGTTTCTGGCCCGCCAACTCGATCGGTGACGACATTGTGCTGCACCATTTCAACGAAGAAACGAGGGAGGTGCTTTGCGAACGTCACGGGTCGCATCAGCATATTGAATATAAAATCAGTCAGCAAGGCGTCGAAAACCTGAATGCAGGCGAGCTTGTGGCCGATACCGCTGCGGTATTGCACCATCTGCGCCAGCAAAGCCAGAAAGCTGCCAACCTGCCCAATTACTGCTTGTCCGACTTCGTAGCACCGCTCGAATCGGGCCATACCGATTATGTGGGTGGTTTTGCGGTGACGGCAGGTGTAGGAATAGAGGCGCTGCTCGAAAAATACGAGAAGGACCACGACGATTACAACAGCATTATGATCAAAGCCCTTGCCGACCGTTTGGTGGAAGCATTGGCGGAATTAATGCACGAAAAGGTGCGGAAGGAGCTTTGGGGTTATGCCAAAGAGGAGAGCTTCTCCAACGAAGAGCTCATCAAAGAAGAATACAAAGGCATTCGTCCGGCACCCGGCTACCCGGCCTGCCCCGACCACACCGAAAAGCGCCATTTGTTCGACCTACTGAATGCAGAAGAGCTGGGCATTACATTGACGGAAAGCTTTGCGATGTATCCGGCTAGCAGCGTTTCAGGCTGGTATTTTTCACATCCGGACAGCCGATATTTCCCGGTTGGAAAAATTTACAAGGACCAGGTGGAGGACTACGCACGCCGGAAAAACATGCCGGTGGAGGAGATTGAGAAGTGGCTCTCGCCAGTGCTCGCTTATTAAGGTTGTATTATTTAAAAAATACAAAAGGAGGGTAGTTTGTTACTATTCTCCTTTTTTTGTGCCCAAAACATAATTTTTTTTACGAAAAGGCGTAATTAGGTGGTATGCCGCAGCTTAATCGGGTATTTATACGCTATTATTTGATGGATTAACGGCGGATATTTGCATTACTTAAGTGAAGAACTTAATAGTTTATTAGCCATGAAAAGAAATATCTCAGTCTTTATCCTCTTGATCCTGCTGGCGTCGTCCTTTAAATACAGGACAAAGACCAGAGAAACAGCACAACCGCCCGTCACAGCGGGTTTCAGCACCAAAAGTCCAGCTAAGGGGATTACCAAAACTTCCATGGACGCAGCCATTGCAGATCTTCAAAAGGCCAATCTGGAAATGGCGAAGGGAAATCCGGCACTTTTCAAATCGCTGTGGTCACATCAGGATGATGTGACGATCTTCGGCGGGGCCGCAAATGCAGATTCTAAAGGGTGGAAAGCCGTGGAAGCCAGCCTGAACAACGAAGGACTCGCAACGGGCAGGGATGTTACCTACACCTATGAAAAAGTAGCCAGCGAGGAAGGCGCAGCACAAGGTTACCTCATTCAAAAAGAACACTACCGCTTTGCCGACGGCCGCAAGGCCGATTTGCATGTTACCATCCTTTACCGGAAGGAAAACAACGTCTGGAAAATCGCCCACCGGCACGCCAATCCGATCGCGACGGAGGCAAAATCAGACAAAACTTCTAAATAATTGCCTCTCTTCCTGATATTTTAAGGCGGTAGCGCCCATCCAACTAATTTGTTGTTATTTTGCACCTTTGGTTAAAAAGTGACAACAAACTAAGCATGGAGAGATTTACAGGACTGCTGGGTATCGTCTTGATCCTGGGCATTGCCTTTGCGATGTCGAATAATAGAAAGGCCATCAATTATCGAACGGTGGTCGTGGGCCTGGGACTTCAATTCGGTCTTGCAGTGTTTATCCTCCGAACGGACATTGGGCAGCGGGTTTTTCAGTGGCTGGGGGAAAAAGTCCAAAAACTACTTTCATTTTCCGACAAAGGTGCCGATTTCGTATTCGGCACATTGGTGAGGCCCGAGCTTATGCAACGCGCATTCGGGCCGGGCAACGACTTCGTTTTCTTCTTCAAGGTCATTCCAACCATCATTTTTGTAGCCGTGCTGGTGAATATGCTCTACCATTTGGGCATTATGCAGCGCGTGGTGTCGCTCATCGCGCGCGGTGTGTACTGGCTGATGGGCGTGAGCGGTGCAGAAGCGCTTTCCAATGTGGCGAGCACGTTTGTGGGGCAGGTAGAGGCGCAGATTATGATCAAGCCTTATCTGAAAAACATGACGAATTCGGAGCTGATGGCGTCCATGACCGGTAGTTTCGCCTGCATTGCGGGCGGTGTAATGGCCGTTTATATCTCATTGGGCGTGCCGGCACCATACCTGATCGCGGCGAGCCTGATGGCCGCGCCGGGCGCATTGGTGATTTCCAAAATCGTGTTTCCGGAGACCGACAAGTCGGATACCAAGGGAATGGTGAAGCTCGAAATCCAGAAGACGCACGCCAATTTGCTCGATGCCATCGCCGCCGGTGCAGGCGAAGGCCTTAAAGTGGGGTTCAATGTGATTGCGATGCTGATCGGCTTCATCGCGCTCGTGGCATTGCTAGATTACCTGCTCGGTTACATCGGGGGCATCTTCGCGTTTCCGCAGCTGAGCTTCAATTTTATTCTAGGAAAAGTGTTCTCCGTCTTCGCATGGGCCATGGGCGTGCCCGCAAAGGACATTGAGGCGGCCGGTTCGCTGATGGGCACCAAAATGGTGATCAACGAGTTCGTCGCCTATCTCGATATGGTGAAGCTCCGGGATACGCTCGATCATAAGACGATCGTCATTACCAGCTTCGCGTTGTGTGGCTTTGCTAATTTCAGCTCCATCGCCATTCAGGTGGGCGGGATTGGCGAATTGGCACCGTCGCGACGCGCCGACCTTGCGCGGCTGGGGTTCAAGGCGCTGATCTCGGGTACGCTGGCATCGTACATGTCGGCCACACTTGCCGGTTTGCTGCTGTAAACAAGTGCGAAACCGCTATTTGTAATGAATGAAGAGGGCACACGCGTTGCCCTCTTTGTCGTTTAAGGGCTTGCGTTTTGCTGCCGGGCCCGCCCGATTGGCATAAATGTTTACAGGTAACCGATGACGAACATCCGGAAAAAACTGCATCAACACTGCATACTATGAAACGTATCAAACTCTTCTGGTCTTTATTGCAAGACAGTTTCAATGAATTTCTGAACGACAATGGCATGAAGCTGAGTGCCGCACTTTCCTACTATACCATATTTTCGCTCGCTCCGATGCTGCTCGTGATCATTTCGGTTTTCAGCATTTTTTTTGGTAGGGAAGCCATTCAGGGCGAGTTGTTTGGGCAAATCAGCGGGCTTGTGGGTGCGAGTGCGGCGTCGCAGTTGCAGGATATCCTTAAAAATGCCGAGCTGTCGGACAAATCGGGATTGGCGGCAGGGATCGGGATCGGTACTTTGCTGATCGGGGCGACCGGGGTTTTTGCCGAAATGCAGGATTCCATCAATTTCATATGGGCCATTAAATCGAAACCGAAGAAAGGCTGGCTGCAATATTTGAAAAACAGGCTGATTTCCTTTTCATTAATCCTCACTTTGGGCTTTCTGCTGGTGGTATCGCTGGGAGCGAGCGCGCTGGTGGATTTGCTGAGTGCGCGACTGGAAGCGCTATTCTCGGAGGCATCGGTAGTGGTGTTTTACATTGTGAACCTCGCATTGGTCCTCACGATCATCACGGCATTGTTTACCGTCATTTTTAAAGTGCTTCCCGACGGCGACCTGCGCTGGAAGGAATGTATTGTAGGCGCTGCATTTACCGCGACTTTGTTCCTGATCGGGAAATTTGTCATCAGTTTTTACCTCGGGAAGTCCGATCTCGGTGCGGCATACGGCGCATCGGCGTCGATCGTGATATTGCTCACCTGGATCTATTATTCGTCCATTATCCTGTATTTCGGGGCTGAATTCACGAAGGTCTACGCTCGGCTCGATGGCGTCGCGATTGCTCCGAACAAGCACGCCGTGCTGATTGTGCGGCAAGAGCTCGATAAGAAAACTGGTGCTAAAATCACGGAGTAAAAAAAGGCCTGCATGTTTGAGATGCAGGCCTTTTTTTCAAATCAAACTAATTAGCGGATTACCAGCTCGAACGGCATCCTGGTTTGCATTCCACCCATATTCATAAGCTTTTTATACATCTTCACGTAGGGAGCCAGGTCGCCGAGCGCCTTGTTTGTTACCTTTTCCTCTTTGTTGCCCATCAGTTTTTCGAACATTTCGTCAAGCGGGCGTTTCTTTTCGGGGTAGTAGCGGATGCGGTAATCGCCTTCATTCAGTTTGGCCGCCTTGGCCGCTAGTTTGATCGCATCATCCACGCCGCCGAGCACATCCACGAGGCCATTTTGCTTGGCTTCCACACCCGACCATACACGCCCCTGCGCGAGGCTTTTTAGTTTTTCAACCGGCATTTTGCGACCTTCTGCGGCTTTGCGGGTGAATGTCTCGTAGCCTTCATTCACGCTCTTCTGGATCATTCCTTTTTCGAATTCGGTCATTTCGCGCGTTGCGGTAGGCCAGTCGGCATGCGGACTTGTTCCCACGCCGTCGAATGTAATGCCCAGTTTATTGTTCATAAAATCGGTCACATTGAAAATTAGCCCGAAAATACCGATCGAGCCGGTGATCGTGTTCGGCTGGGCGACGATCGTATCGCAGCCCATGGCCATATAGTAGCCACCTGAGGCCGCTACATCGGACATCGAGGCGATTACCGGCTTTTTCTTGGCCGTAAGCTGGATTTCGCGCCACATCACGTCCGAAGCGAGGGCACTGCCGCCGGGAGAGTTAATACGGATGACCACGGCCTTTATTTTGTCGTTTTCACGGATTTCCTTCAATTCCTTCACAAATTTCTCGGAGCCGATATTGCCGTCGCCGCCATCGCCGCCGGTGATCTCACCTTCGGCCACCAGCACGCCTACGCGCTTGTTAAAGTCGCCTTTCTCAACCGGGCTGGCGCCCTGGATGTACTTGTTCACGCCCACGTAGGAAATGGATTTGTCGGCGGCCACTTTCAGGTCTTTTTTCATGGCGGCTTCAAGCTCGTCCTGGTAACCCATGTGCGTGATGAATTTGTATTTCAATGCAGCTTTCGGATTTTCGACGGCCAGCGAATCCGCCAGGTTTTTGAGCTCATCCACGGGGATGCTGCGGGATGCCGAAATGTTTTTAAGGAAATTATCATTGATCGCGCCGATGAGCTCAACGGATTGCTTCTTGCTCGCTTCGCTCATATCCTGGCGGGAGAACATTTCGATGGCACTCTTAAACTCGCCCACGCGGAATACCAATGGTTTGATTTCCAGCTTATCGAATGTGCCTTTGAAGAAGCTGTATTCCGCCGAAAGTCCGTTCCATTCGATGCCGCCGGCCGGGTTCAGGTAAATTTTGTCGGCCACGGAGGCGATGTAGTAACCTTTTTCGGAATAGCTCTCTCCATAAGTAACCACGAATTTCTTCGATTTTTTGAATTCAAGCAGCGCCGTGCGGATTTCTTCCAATGTGGCCCAGCCCGCTTCTGGACCTTCCGTTTTCAGATAAATTCCCTTGATTTTATCATCTGCTTTGGCGCTTTTCAATGCGTCCAGAATGTCTTTTAGCCCTACCACATTGTCTTCGCCGCTAAAAGGAATCCCGAATTCGGAGAGCGGATTTTCGACGCCCACTTCCTGAATGGGCTGGTTGAGGTCGAGTTTGAGGACGGATTTGTCGTCGAGTACCACTTTTTCCTCAGACGAAAAAAGCGAGCCGATGCCCGCGAGGATGAAAAAGGAGAGGAAGAGGAAGAGTATAATGCCGACGAAAGTCGCCAGGACATATTTAAGGAACTGTAACATAATCTATTGCTAATGGATTCTTCTCTATAAGTTGATCAAGGAACAAAATTACGTATTTAATGTCGCCTTTTGTGGACGAAATAATGTCAAAAGGTTGTTTGCCGCCATTAAGTGGTTGAAATAACCGTTCCAATTTTTCGCCGCCTACCAGCGGATTTAGAAAAGCAGATTATTTACTTTTGAAGAAAAAATCAGCAGATGAAAAAGACCCTCATTCTCGTGCGCCACGCGACAGCCGAAGACCAGAGTTTCAGAATCAAGGATTTCGACAGAAATCTCAACAGCAAAGGTTTGTCGGAGTCGCTCGCGATGGGGAAATGGCTGGTTGAGGAAGGGGTGAAGCCGGATCTTCTGGTGTCGAGCCCGGCATCGCGAGCATTCAAAACGGCCGAGATCATCGCAGGACAGTACAAGATCCCGGTGGATGCAATCCAGACGCAGGCCGGCATTTACGACGGCGGCCCGAGGGCCTATTTGCAGGCGGTCACAACGGTGCAGGAAGCGCATTCGACCTTAATGCTTTTCGGGCATAATCCCGACATTACCTATTTTGCCGAATACCTCAGCGGTGCGAGCATCGGGTCGATGAAGAAGGGAAGTGCTGTTTTTATAGAATTTAAAAATCAAAAGTGGGAAGAAATATCTGCAAAAACGGGCGATCTGGTGCTGTACAAGACGCCGAAGCAGATCAGAGAAGATGAGTAAAATGGAGCAATCAAATCGTAACAAAAAGATATTTGTCGTTGTTTTCGTCGCGTTCGTGGCATTGTTCGCCTACATTTCTTACGATATGTCGAGCCGTACAACGGCCCCCTGGAACAAACCGAAGCAACTCAAAAGAGCATTGCCCGGCGCCACGCCGGATTCGGATTCATTGAAACTGGATTCGTTGCTGAAAGAGGTGGAAGAATAGGAGCCTAGCTGCGCGGATGAAACTCGGTGATGATCTGCCGCAGATAATCCCTGTCGAGGTGTGTGTAAATTTCAGTGGTGGTAATCGACTCATGTCCGAGCATTTCCTGCACCGCGCGCAGGCTGGCGCCGCCTTCGATAAGGTGCGTCGCAAACGAATGCCGGAACGTATGCGGGCTCACGTTCTTGTGGATGCCCGCTTTTTCGGCTGTATCCTTGATCATCAGGAAAATCATAACCCGCGACAGCTGGCCGCCCCGCCGGTTGAGAAACACAATATCCTCGCTCCCTTTCTGAGGCGCGATGTCATTTCGGATGTGATCGAGGTAGATTTGCGTGTATTTAATGGCTTCTCTGCCGATGGGCACCAGCCGCATTTTATCACCCTTCCCCAGAATCCGCAGGAAGCCAATATCGAAATGGCAATTGGTGAGCTGCAAATCCGTTAGCTCCGAAACGCGCAATCCCGAACTGTAGAGCACTTCCATAATCGCCCGGTTTCGGGTTCCTTCGGGAGTGGAATGGTCGATGGCGCTCAGCATTGTTTCAATTTCTTCGTAAGACAGCACATCGGGCAGCTTGCGCGGCAGGCGTGGCGATTCGAGCAGCTCCGTAGGGTCTTCGGTGATTTCGTTTTCCAGCAAAAGGTATTTAAAAAACGCCTTGATGCCCGATAGCATCCGGGCCTGCGAATGTGCTGCGAGGCCCAGCTCGGCAATGTATTTCAGGAAGGCCGACAAATGTTCCTCCTGCACGCGCGCCGGTGCGAGGTCGGCCTTGCTCAATTCCAGATATTCTTCCAGTTTTTCCACATCCCTCACATAGGCTTCCACAGAGTTGCCGGAAAGCGAGCGTTCGAGGCGGAGGTAATTTTTAAAATGTTTAATGTAGCTTTGCCACATATCGAAGGACGACTAATGAATGCTACAAAGCAAATGAAAAAGATAATGATTCTGAACGGCCCGAACCTGAATCTTTTGGGCAAAAGAGAGCCGGGCGTTTATGGAAACCAATCGTTTGAAGACTATTTCGGTACGCTGAAAACAGCTTTCCCCGACGTTGAACTGCATTATTTCCAGTCGAATCACGAAGGTGCGATGATCGACAAGATCCACGAAACCGGTTTTTCTTTCGACGGCATTGTCATCAATGCAGGCGGTTACACGCATACTTCCGTCGCATTGGCCGATGCCCTCTCGTCGGTTACCACACCGGCCGTCGAAGTCCACATTTCGAACATCCACGCCCGCGAAGCATTCCGTCACCACAGCTACCTTACGTCACGCTGCAAGGGGATTATTGCCGGGCTGGGGCTTAGGGGGTATGAGATGGCGGTGCGGTACTTCTTGTAATGAGTGAATGAGTGAATGAGTGAATGAGTGAATGTGTGAATGTGTGAATGAGTGAATGTGTGAATATTCTCAGCATTCACTCATTCACTCATTCGAAATTCACTCATTACCTAAACACCACATTCCCAAACAGCATCTTCCCCTTTTCCAGCATTGCCCGGAAGATGGGGTCGTCCATGAGGTAGATGACTTGGCCGCGGCCCATTTCCTGGGCTCCGATGATGAGGGTGTTTTTTAGCTTGCCCGCCATTTTGGAACCTACGAACCCTGCTTTGTAATTGTCGTCTTTCAGGTAGCCGACGTTCCAGCCTTCTTTGAGGTAATCGCGCTCGTAGGCGTCGCGGACGATGGTGAAATACTCGTCGCCGCAGCCGAATGAGAGCGGATGCGTGCGGTCCATAGTGATCTGGTACATGCTGCCGGGCGATGAGTCGCTGGCTTCTTCGCGCTGCTGCTCGCCGAATTTTTTGAACGTGTCGTCATCCCTTCTTTTATCGGAAAACTTCTTCGTGAGCCCGAATCCAGGCTTGTTCACGAATGCATCCGTGGCACGCTCCATGGCAACGAGCTTGCCGCCGTTTTTGACCCAGTTCTGAATGCCTTCGAGCTGTTTTTCGCCGATGATGTCGTTATACCTCCCATCGGGCAGGATCAGGACGTCTATTTCATTCCAGGGTAGCGTATTCAGTTTAGCGGCATTCACGATCGTCACCGGGTATTTGATCTGCTGTTCGAAATAATGCCAGATAGCCCCAAAAGCCGTCGCCGAAATGCCGTCGCCTGCGACGGCAACCACTTTCGGGGCTTTTAATGCCACCACATTGTCGTTACCGAAGTCGGGGCCGCTGCTGACGAAGCCTGTTTTTACGGGCGTGAGCCTTACGAAATGCTTATTGGCAAGCGATGTGACCAGTTTATCGAACGGAATGCCTTCATTGCCTTTTTTGGGGATGATCAATGTCCCTGCCGAATAACTGGTTTTGTCCATTTCAAATGCCGTGTTGGAAGTCTTCACGAGCACTCCCTCTTTTAAAAGTTCTGCCAGAAATGCCGCATCGCCGGACTCCGACCAGTTGGCCAGGTATGCATATGGCGACGACTCCGGCAAAGCATTGTCGGAAGCCGCGGGACGTACGGCGGCGGGAGTAAGTTTTTCCTTTAAACCATAAGCTTTCAAACCGAAAATATAGGCCAAGCCCCAGCTGGTAACATCGTAAGTGACAGAGTCTTCCAGCGCCGGTTTGGGATCGAAAAGAATGCGGAGCAGGTTGGATTTCGGTTGATAGGCGCTGATCACCAAGTCGTTATCTTCTATGCGGATGGTTTGCTCGTTCAGCGACGTGAGTTCGGTGCCTTTTGCAGACATGGCTTTGCCCGCCACGCCGTAGCTGAAACCCTGCCTGTCGAGCCACTGCCCGAATGCCCGGGCGTTCCGGGCCTGCCCGCCTGTTTTAATTACATAAGTCTTAAAACTTCCCAACGGCGCGGCGGCCGCGTCCTGGTGAAATTGGATAAACTCACTCACCACTTTCTCTTTCCGGGACATTACCGCTTCCAGCGTAGCGAGAGTACTCGCGTAATGATGCGCGATGCGGCTGTCGAGCGTGAGCGTATCGTGCTCGCTGGCGCGTTCGAGCGCGAGGCCCGCCCGTCCGCCGCCGCCCTGCTCGTAGGTAACGCCTATGGCGCCATTTGCGGTGGGCCAGGTATCGCCGTAGCTGGGATAGAACAGGTCGTAATCATTGCGGGTAAAGTACGCCCAATGGTTCCGATCGAAATACTTGCGGCAATACTCGCCGATGAGCTCGTTAAATTCCCTTTGCCAGCTGGTCACATCCTTGTTGTAGGGTTTTGCAGCCGGAGGGAAATAATAGCTCCTCGACGGCCCCATTTCGTGGAAATCGGCGTGGAAATGCGGCATCCACTGGTTGTATAGGGTAATGCGCTCCTGCGTTTCTTTCTGCGTCTGCCAGGCCCAGTCGCGGTTCAGGTCGAAAAGATAATGGTTAAAACGTCCGCCGGGCCAGGGTTCGTCGTGTTCGAGGGCAAATGGCGTCACGTCGGGCGTGGCGTTCTGGACGCGGTTGTACCATTGCGTGTAGCGCTCGTAGCCGTCGGGATTAATGCACGGGTCCACGAGTATCACTATATCTTTCAGAAACTGCTGCGTGAGCGCATTGCCCTTATTCAATAGCTCGTAAAGCACTTTCATGCTTGTATTGGCCGAAACGGCCTCGTTTCCGTGCACATTGTAACTCAGCCACACGATAGGCGGAACGCCGGCATCGGGCTTGCCGGGCAGCAAACCGATGCTCTTTAAGTGATTAGTCCGGATCGTTTCCAGCTTCGCCATGTTTTCGGGCGATGAAATAAATGCGAGCATCAGCGGACGGCCCTCGTAAGTTGTACCGTATTGAATAAGTTTCATCCGGTCGGCATTGTTTGCCTGAATGGATTTGAAATAATCCACGATCAAATGATGATAGGCGAACTTCGAGCCGAGCCGATAGCCCAGGAACTGATCGGGTGTCTGATTTTGCGCCCACGCGGGCTGAACGAAAAGCAGGAAAAACAGGCAGCGGATCAGTTTGGTCATGGGAAGTGGAATGATGGAGTCTGTTAAACCCAAATTTAAAAAGTTGCCGGAATTAACAGCGGCCGCCAGATTGATAAAAAAAACTTTCAATTTGAATCTTCTGAAAATGAGTTAACTAAAAATTAATTGATTTTTATTTTTGACCTGCTATTGCTTTTTTGAATCTGACCGTGCATCTTTGCACCACGTTTTCGGAACAGGGAAACGAAAAGTGAAAGAAAGTGCTAGAAAAACGCGCGAAGTAGGAGACCAGTCGGCCCATTCGTCTAGCGGTTAGGACACGACCCTTTCACGGTTGAAACAGGGGTTCGATTCCCCTATGGGTCACAAAACCGTGCGAAGCACTTTCAATCATTTCAAAAACCGCTCACTTTTTTTGAGCGGTTTTTTTGTTTCTGACGCATTTCTTCTACATGTAAGTGTGATAGTAGTATTTATTCTACAATTGTAGCTATTTCAGTTACTGCTCCTCTCGAAATATTTTTTATATCACCCCTCCAATTCTCCATTAAGTTCGTGTCAAAGCCGGGTAGAAACGAATGGAAAGCGTTTTTATAAACTTACTTATGCGCAAGGGTCGGTTTAACTAGATTAAGCAGGCATTATTATTCTACCAACAATAAAAATTTTTCTAGGTGTTTGTAGTATATTTGAAACGGACGATGCGGTTGATTCTAAATAGCTTAGATCGGTCACATAATCCATATCGCCCACTTATTTTATACGCTCTATGAAATTTTTACTAAAACTTATTTTTGCGGGAGGAGTAGTAAGCTCGGTGGCAGCGGCTCCAAACAATGACGCCGGAGGCATGCTGCCGCTTGCCGACGATGTAAATGTCGAAAGCAGTATTGCTGGTGCCCTGAATGGTTCTTACGAAATCAGGAATCCCTATGCAGAGTCTGCAGACCAGCCTTTTACCATTGCCGCTGCACCAGCTGCGCCTTTGGCTACCCGCGTTTCCTGCGGAGGAAGGACCTGGACACACGGTGAGTACCTGGGACGGACAGGTGACGATCAGCCGGTGAATGTTCTTCTAAAGGACAACCGCATTTATCTGAACTGGAACGGTCGCATCGCTGATAACCTGGACATTCTATACTCGCTCAAAGAAGGTACTTTTCCTGTGAATCCGGCGACAACGACGCTGATCCAGTCTTGTATCAACCCGGTTGACCCCAGCACCGGTCCTATGAACCTCCTGGGAACAAACGGCAGCGGCCAAATCACCTGTAACGGCGTTGCCATGCCGAATGGCGAGCGTCTGGGCGTATTCGTCGGTCCTACTGGTAACACTTACCAGTTCATTAAGTATGTGGACGGCCTGCTGCGCGTAAAGATCAAGCAGGGTGAGACCGATGACCGGGAAGAAAATTACAGCATGGAATTGCTCGTTCAGACAATCCAGCGCAGGGACGGAAGCTACATGGACGCGAAATGGGTTAATGTACTGACGCCCGACATGGTGAACGGTTGTTTCTGGCCTACATCTCCAAAGACAGCCACTCCGCTGCCCGACAATAACTGCGCATCCGGCCCGGCCATCAGCAACATCACCAACATCACCCAGACGGCCCTGACCGTTGCATTCACGGGTTCCGGCGTGAACAGCCTGAAATGGCGCATCAAGTCCGGCGGAACGGAAGTTCGTTCGGGGACGACCAACGATTTTGGCGGCGCTACGTCAGTCAATCTTTCATACAACTCACTGACACCAGGCGGCTATACCCTCGAAATCGAAGGAAATAACTGTACTTCGGGTGTGAGCAGCCGTTCGTTCACCGTTAATGAACCGGTTGTAGTTGTTCCCAATTGTGAGAACGGCCCGTCGGTAACGAGCATCACGGGAATTACACCAAGCAGCGCTACGATCAATTACGGCGGAAGCAACCTGCGCGTATTCTCATGGCGGATTCTGCAAGGCAGTTCCCCGGTAGCGAGCGGCAGAACAGGCACACTGACCTCTAACACTACCAACCTTACATTCAATTACCTGCAAAACGGAACCTATACTTTCGAGCTGAAAGCGGAGGATTGTATAGCACCAGCAGTAGCAACACGCAGCTTTAATGTTTCAGCAACAGACACCCGCACTTCATGTAAACGCGGGCCAAAACTGGAATCAGTGGTATCGGCAGGTGAAACCGGTCTTTCATTCCTTTTCGATGGCGACGAAGTGTACGCGATTGACTGGAAAATTAAAAAGGACGGTGTTACGCTCCGCCAGAACCGCGTGGCTCCTCAAAGCAATACGCCTTACATTGACTATAATTTGCTGGAATCAGGTACTTATGCGCTGGAAATCCAGGGAGGTAGCTGCAAGTCCACTCCTACAATCGCTGCATTCGGTGTGAACGTTCAGTTGCCGATCTATGTGTCGAATTTTGAAGGAAAAGCAGTTGAAAAAGGCGTAGAGCTTAGCTGGAACGTGGTTGCGGAGGAAGATGGTAAAGAATTTGAAGTGCTTCGTTTCGACGACCGCATGCAAGGTGAGAAATCACTCGGAAAAGTGTCACTCACCGACCAGCGTGTTGGCAAATACAACTTCCTTGACGAAAATCCACTGCCGGGTATCAACTACTACCAGTTGAAGCAGATCGACATCGACGGTACTTTCACCAAAAGCAAAATCGTAGCGGTGAACCCCGACGTGCTGGTAGGCTCTGTTATTTCGCCAAACCCTGCGCAGGATTTTGTGAACTTCCAGTTCTCATCGCGCAAGGCAGGAACATCGGACGTGACGATCTACAACCTGGCCGGACAGCCGGTGAGCAGCTCAACCATCCGTATTTCGGAAGGTAAAAACACGCACCGCATTAATGTGAAAAAGCTCGGTAGCGGACATTACTTCATGAAGGTCAGCCACGGAGGCGACGACACGAAGCTGAGATTCATCAAAGTGGACTAATTCGTTCTCATTGAGCATAGAAACGGCCGGGCTACATGCCCGGCCGTTATTTTTTGTAGCTCTTCTGATACTTACTCTTCCGGCTGCAACCGCGCCTCTTTCCACCATTGTGTGAACGTCTGGTCGCCGTCCAAATCCACTTTTTGTCCGATTAGAGGCGTTACGAGCGGCATATTCTGCTTCTGAGCTTCGGCGCTGGCGCGGAGGATCGGCTCGTTCCAGTCGTGGATCGACAATGCGAATTTGGCCCAATGTACCGGCATCAGCTTCTTTGCGCCCAGCTCGCGGGCAGCGGTTACGGTTTCTTCAGGCATCATGTGAATGTATTTCCAGGCTTCATTATATTGCCCGCATTCCAGCAACGCAAGGTCGAACGGCCCGAATTTCGCGCCGATTCTTTTGAAATGATCGTCATAACCCGAGTCGCCGCCGATGAAGATTTTCTTCGTGGGGGTTTGCAGCACGAACGACACCCACATGGCACGGTTACGGCTGAAACCGCGGCCCGAGAAATGCCTCCCCGGTGTAAGGTTTACCATGAAGCCGTCGCCCAGGTCGGCGCTTTCGTTCCAGTCCTTTTCAATGATGCGGGCAATGTCGTATCCCCAATATTCGAGGTGTTCGCCGGTTCCGAGGCCGGTAATGACCTTTTTGACCTTCGGTTTGAGTTTCAGGATCGTTTCGTAATCGAGGTGGTCCCAGTGATCGTGGGAGATGAACAGATAGTCGATTGACGGGAAATCTTCCACCTGATAAACATCGGTGCCTTTGAAGCTCGGCGTGGTGAATGAAATGGGCGACGCGCTGCCGCTGAAAACCGGGTCGACGAGCATTGTCTTCCCGTCGATCTGCATGAAATACGACGAATGCCCAAACCACACCAGCACATTTTCGTCCGGTTTCAGGTGGAGCAGATCCGTTTTTTGCGAAGGGATCAATGCGCCGGGGATGTTGTATTTGCTTTTACCGAAGAAAAATTTTGTGAAAACCTTTAGATAACTATTTCCCTCGGCGAGATCGGGTGTGAAATGCTCGTTCTGGAATTGTCCGTCGCGGTAATGCGGCGACTGTTTGATCCTTTCGAGCCTCGCACCGGACGGTTGCTTGCCGAATAGCGGTTGCTGCATGAATATGACCGCGGCAATGACTACCACAGCCAGAATGATGAAGAAAGTCATGAAGGAAAGTTTAATGATCCGTTTTGTCATAGCATGTGGAGGGGGTGAAAGTTAGCAGTGGACGAATGTACGCTTTCTTGCGTATTTTTGAATTTACTTATCCAAACAAAACCAAAGTCATGAAAAGAAATGTATTGCTGTGTTTGCTATGCCTTCTGCATTGGGCGGTCATCGCTCAGAACCCGGCCCCGGATACGAGTTGGATCAAGGCGAACTACATCAAAACAGAGCAATACATTACCATGCGCGACGGGGTGAGGCTATTTACCGCCATTTACACGCCCCGGGACAATTCTCAAACCTACCCGATCATCATGCAGCGCACGCCGTATTCGGTGCGGCCTTATGGCGAGGGGAATTACCGCCGTTCGCTCGGGCCTAATGTGCACCTCATGCGTGAGAAATACATTTTTGTATATCAGGATGCCCGAGGCCGGTACAAAAGCGAAGGCACTTTCCGCGAAATGACGCCCGCGATCCCGAACAAGAAGAGCAGCAAGGACGTGGACGAGTCGAGCGACACCCATGAGACGGTCGAGTGGCTTTTGAAAAATACCAGAAACAATGGGAAAGTGGGCCAATGGGGCATTTCGTTTCCTGGCTACTACTCGTCGGCGGGTCTGCCGGATGCCCACCCGGCGATGAAAGCGGTGTCTCCGCAAGCGCCGATGTCGGACGAATTCATCGGCGACGATTGCTACCATAACGGCGCATTCTTTCTCATGGACAATTTCGGCTTTTACAGCGGTTTTGACGGCCTCAAAAGCAAGGATGGCACCAATTATCAAAGCCATTTTAGCGTAGAATATAAAGACGCTTACAAATATTTTCTCGAACTCGGCGCGTTGAAAAAGACCAATGCCGCGCCCTATTTCGCCGATCCGAACAGCATTTGGCGGCAAACGACGGCCCATCCCGTGTATGACGAGTTCTGGCAGTCGCGGAACATTAAAAGACATTTGAAAAACATCAAACCCGCGGTGCTCGTGGTAGGCGGGTGGTTTGATGCGGAGGATTTGTATGGTGCATTGAAAACCTATGCGGCCATTGAGAAACAAAGCCCGGGCAACAACAACCGGCTGGTAATGGGCCCCTGGACGCACGGAGGCTGGGCGGCGCCTGCCTGGAAGGGCTTTGCCCGCTATCAGTTTGGCGCGGATGTGAACAAATACTATCAGGAGGAGATCGAAACGAAGTTTTTCAATCACTACCTCAAAGGAAAAGGCACTTTTGAGCAGCCGGAGGTTACCGTTTTTGAGACAGGATCAAATGAATGGAAGCACTACGACGTTTGGCCGCCGGCAAACAGCAAGCCAACGCCCTATTATTTCGGGCCAAATGGCAAATTAGCGGTGGAAAAGCCCACTCCCAGCACCAGCCTAACCAACTATGAAAGCGATCCTGCGAACCCGGTGCCTTACACCAGCGTAACTAGCGGGCATCGCAACAACGAATATATGGCAGAGGACCAGCGTTTCGCATCACAGCGACCGGATGTGCTCAGTTTTCAAACGGATTCATTATCGGAAGACCTCACTCTAACTGGCGAAATCGTTGCGGACCTGATGGTGTCCATGACCGGCTCCGACGCCGATTTTATCGTGAAAGTAATAGACGTGTGGCCCGCAGGCTCATCCGTAACAGCAGTTAAGGAAGGGGAAAAGGCCGTTGATATGAGCGGTTACCAGCAAATGGTGCGTGCGGAAGTACTACGCGGCAAGTTCAGGAATAATTTTTCGAAGCCGGAACCGTTTGCAAAAGGTAAGATCGAGCAGGTTACGGTCAAACTGAACGAAGTCGCGCACACATTCAAAAAGGGCCACCGTGTGATGGTGCAGATACAAAGCAGCTGGTTCCCGCTGGTGGATCGCAATCCGCAGAAATTCATGAACATTTTTGAGGCATCGGAATCTGACTTTCAGAAGTCGGAGATTTCGATCCATCACAATGCCGACAACCCGA
This sequence comes from Dyadobacter fermentans DSM 18053, assembly GCF_000023125.1. Taxonomy (NCBI): domain Bacteria; kingdom Pseudomonadati; phylum Bacteroidota; class Cytophagia; order Cytophagales; family Spirosomataceae; genus Dyadobacter; species Dyadobacter fermentans. Next base: position 3,449,806 of record NC_013037.1, on the reverse strand, counting down.
GCAGGATTACTTTGCCTGTCCTGCGCTGACCGGCTCACTGCACCGCATTCGTTTCCCTGGCGAGTTTTTCGCGAGGGAAACTTACTTAATGCCTTTGCGCTTTTTATACTCCTGGTATCGCTGGTTGTATTCTTTAAGCTCTTCGTCTTTGAAACTCTTCAAATAATTGGCGGGCAAATCGAGCCTTTCCTGCGTGTTTAGCGTGTTCGAAAGCTCTACCAATGTATTAATACCGTTTTTGTCCTTATTCAGGTCAAATGCATCGTACAAATCGCCGTTGACCGTAAATGCTTTGAAAGACAGCTTGTTGCGATCGACAGTAATGGCCTGGTACAATTGCGTGTTCGAAGCGGCGCGGTCCATCCAGTTTTGGAGCCCGATATCATACATCTTCGGGCCGCTTACCGACACCACGTAAATGGGTCCGTCGGGCTTTTTGCGGCTCTGTCCAATCGGGATGTTCAATCCGCGACCATAGGTGTGGTCGTGGCCTTGGAGTACGATGTCAATCTTGTGTTTTTTGTACAGCGGCTCCATGGTGTTGCGCCATTCGTCGTTATCGCGGCCATTTTTGGTGGAGTAAATCGGATGGTGGTGAATCACGATCGTCCAGCGGTTGGGGTTGCCGGTGGTGATTTTTTCAAACCATTCAGATTGCCTTTTCAATGTCGTGGAATCGAGGATGGCTGCCTGCGAATCGAGTGAGATGAACCGGATTCCCTGGTAATCGATGTAATAGGCCGTTTCTGAAAGGCCTTCCGGCCCGTTTTCGGGCAATGCGAACTGCGGTCTCCAATGTTTGGATACGAAAAGAGTCCGTTTTTCGTCGCGGAAATATTCGTGGTTCCCCGGCGTGGTCAGGTTGGGTACCATCCCATTGATCCAGCCGCCTGCTTCAAACCATTCGCCCCATTGATAATCCGCATTCGCATTGTTGATCAGATCGCCCGCATGGATCATGAGGTTGGCTTTGGGCAAAGTTGTGAACGCGCCCCGCACGGCCCGCGACCACAGCGAGCGAATATCGTTTTGTGCATCCCCAAAATAGAGGAACGACACCGGTTCCGGCTTGTCCGACGCCGTTTTGAAATGGAACCATTCGCTCCACGATTTCCCGTCACCGACCCGGTAGACATATTGCGTCGATGGTTTCAGGTCACCAAAATTCGCTTCATGGTAATGCGCCGTTTTGCCGTCCAGCACCAGTTTGTGCGTGGCAGCCTGGACAATGCGGGCTTTGGCAGGAAAATCCGGCGAAGGATCGGCCTCATGAATGGCGGCAACGGCGGTAGTCACCGTGGAGTCTGTGCGCCAGTTCACGGCTTGCGAAGTGGCCGGATCACCTTTGTAGCCTAGGATCACGCGATCGGGGAATGCAGAAGCCGGGTAGCTTTTATTTTGCTGGGCTTGCACAGCACCCGCAGTTAGCAGGATTCCGGCAAAGAGGAATTTGGAATATAAACGACTGAAAGATTGCATAGACTCGTGGCAAATTGTGGTTACAATATTACCCGTTTGGAAAGCATTCGGACTAGTTGTTATCTTTAATTTTACATTTTGATAACACTGCATACGAGCGGGATCGCCGGCATGAATGCAAATTGCCAGAATGGTTCGTATATCGACAAAGGGTGGTACGGCTTGAAGGCTGCTGGTTCAAAATGGTATCAGAAAGGAAAATTGCGGGCTCAGCTCTTACAGCGCCTTCATGTCCGAAGGGAAATTCACTTACCGGAGTGGTATTTACGATGTTAGTTCAAAAACCCGAGTATAGCTTAGCTCTTCTTTCAGCAAAATAAGCTTTGAGTTGGTCTACATCCATTCCCTCAATTTCACGGGATATTCTTTCTTTGATTTCGCGCGTCATCCTGATAGCGTCGAACTCCTTTTCCCTCTTATCTTTCGATTTCATAGTTTCAGTTCGGCAAGGAGAATGGATTCGTCGGTTAGCGGAATTTCTTCAATAAAATAACCCATGATGCTTTGAACAAAGTGTCTGACTCTTTTGGGAGCGTCGGCTAGCTCGCCCTGAGTAACCTCGGACAATATGCAAATGACCTCGCCAAACTTCACGAGTTCAAAAATGCGTCGGCTCTCCACTTCAAACTCGGCGTCAAAAACACCTCCAAAAACCAAGGTGTCGAGATAGTAGCGAGGTGGCATAAAAAAGTGTGTGGCAAGTTCCAATGTTTTTGAAATCACATTGAACTTAAACAACACAGGATTTCTCGGAGAGACAAAATTCTCCAACGACACTTTTCAGTTATTTAACGCATCCGGCAGCATGCCTAAAAATGGCTCTGCTTTCGTAAAATCCAATTCTTCGTAAAATAGTCCCATTTTGTTCAAATTCCGGTAATACGCGTCAACGTGCCGGTAATAATGCTGCTCCGATTGAACGTGCCATGCGGCGGCGCCAAGTTTATCCGAGAGAAACCACTTTTCAAGCAGGCGGCCTGCCCGGCCATTTCCGTCGTTGAACGGATGGATGCACACGAACAGCAAATGGATAAACGAAGCGTAGTAGAATGTCTCTTCCAGCGAGAGGTCGCGGCTGAGCAGTTCACCGATATCATCCCAAAGCTTGCGCATTTCGGTTTCCAGCAGATGTGCAGGCGCCGCTTCGAACTGAATGCGCCCCGTTTTGTGCTCCATCACGACCATCGCACCACGCCGGTACACGCCGCGCCAATGCGCCGGCAGGAGGTGCTCGGTAATCATCCGGTGCGCCTGCGCAAAATGCTCCTGACTGAGCCGGTTCTCTTTTGCGTAAATGTATGCCCGGAAGAGGTCATTCGGCTTTTGGGTGAGCTCAGGAAGGTATTCGATCTGCTGGATTTTATGCTTGATATAGCTGTCGACGTCCATCGGCTCGCCTTCAATTTTGGAAGAGGTGATGACGGCGACTGACGTATAAAAATCGAAGGAATCGGCCCTGACGAAGGTTTCACGGAGCTGCTGCCATGCTGTGTGAAGGTCAGTTCCGAGTTGTTTCCGGTAATCATCCAATAAAAGGTCCGACATGATGTTCATGGGCAGGCGTGGCGCTTTCGGCAGACATCCAAGTTACCAGTATTCTTTCAAATCCAAAACCCCTACCTTTGCACCGTAGAAAACGTGCATCCGTGAAAAAGAAGATACTCCTCGTTACCCCGCCATTTACCCAGCTCAATACGCCTTACCCAGCCACCGCATACCTGAAAGGTTTTTTGAACACTTTGGGAAGGGAGTCGTATCAGGCCGATCTGGGGATTGATGTGATCCTGGAATTGTTTTCTTCCAAAGGATTAAAACGGCTTTTCGAAATGCTCGAAGCGTCCGATATTGAGCTGACAGACAATGCTTTCCGGATTTATGCGCTTCGGGACGAATACATTTCGACGATCGATCCGGTGATCCGTTTTCTCAAAAACAGCAATCCCACATTAGCACACAGCATTTGCGACCGCACGTACTTGCCCGAAGCAAGCCGTTTCCAGCAGCTCGAAGACCTGGATTGGGCATTCGGTACGATGGGAATCCACGATAAGGCGCGGCATTTGGCGACTTTGTACCTCGAAGACCTGGGCGATCTGATCCAGGAGGCCATCGACCCGCATTTCGGTTTCAGCCGGTATGCCGAGCGGCTGGGGCGTTCGGCGACGAGTTTTGATGAAATGGAGGCGGCGCTTGAAACGCCGGATACGCTGCTTTCGCAAACGTTGAAGGATGTGCTCGAACGCAAAGTGAAGCAGTATAGCCCTGATATCGTGTGCATTTCGGTGCCTTTTCCGGGGAATTTGTATGGCGGATTCAAATGCGGCCAGTTTCTTAAAAAGAATTATCCCCACATCAAGATCGTGATGGGCGGCGGCTTTGCCAATACCGAACTGCGCTCGCTCCAAGAGCCGCGGGTGTTCAATTATATTGATTTTGTGTGCCTGGATGACGGCGAGGCGCCGCTCATGTCGCTGTTGGAACATCTCGACGGCGAGCGCGAACTTTCCGGTCTGAAACGCGTGTATTCGCGGGTGGACGGCACCGTCGTGTATCATAACGGCGCGAAGGAAAAGGACGTGCCGCAGCGCGAAACGGGCACGCCGGATTACAGTGACCTGCCTTTGCATGACTACCTTTCTGTGATCGAGATCGTGAACCCGATGCACCGGCTGTGGAGCGATGGCCGCTGGAACAAGCTCACGCTCGCGCACGGATGCTACTGGGGTAAATGCTCGTTCTGCGACATTTCGCTGGATTACATTCGCCGCTACGAACCGATGACGGCCTCGCTGTTGTGCGACCGCATCGAGGAAATTATCGCACAAACACAGCAGAACGGCTTCCATTTCGTGGACGAGGCCGCGCCGCCCGCATTGCTGCGCGACCTCGCGTTGGAGATCATCCGGAGGAAGCTCACGGTGGTTTGGTGGACGAATATCCGTTTCGAAAAGAATTTTACGCATGATTTGTGCCTGTTGCTCAAAGCGTCGGGCTGTATAGCGATTTCCGGCGGGTTGGAAGTAGCGTCAGACCGGCTGCTCGACCGCATGAAAAAGGGCGTTACCGTGGCCCAGGTGGCGCGTGTAGCCGATGCATTCACGCAGGCGGGCATTATGGTGCATGCGTACCTGATGTATGGTTTCCCGACCCAAACCGCCCAGGAAACAATCGATTCGCTGGAAATGGTGCGGCAGATGTTTCAGCTGGGCATCGTGCAGTCGGGGTTCTGGCACCGGTTTGCGATGACGGCCCACAGTCCCGTCGGGCTGCATCCCGAAGCATTCGACGTGATGCGCCTCGGGCCGGACACGGGTACATTTGCCAATAACGACCTCGAACACCAGGACCCGCTCGGGGCCGATCATGACCGGTTTGCCGAAGGTTTGCGCAAATCGCTTTTCAACTACATGCACGGCGTCTGCCTCGACTTCCCATTATCCGAATGGTTCGATTTCAGGACACCGCCGACTTCCATTCCACCGAATTACCTTGAAAAAGCCATCCACGCACCCGCAGAACTGGCCGCGCGGCCGAATGCGGTGATCGTCTGGACGGGAAGTTTACCGGAAATGGCCGTTTTTGAAGAAAGAAAGGGCAAAAAAGTGCATGAAATAGCCGAACTCGTTTTTTACAACAAGAAAAAAGAATGGGCTGTGGAAGCGGAGGTCGGGATAGGCGAGTGGCTTACCGAAATGCTGCCGAAACTCCTGATCGCCAACCCGGAGCCTTATCCTTTTGAGCAGTTCAAAAATGATTTCGAAACGGCGGGCCTCGGGCAGTTCGAGACATTTCTCAACTCCCGCACATGGCAGGAGTTGAAAAACGGTGGTATGCTGGTGCTGTAAATGCTAGTAGCGGAGTACTTCGAATGTTTCGAGATTGTCGTCGAATGTGGTGAAAACGGCGGGGTAACCCGCGGCAATGCTGCCGATCTTATCCTCGATGCCCAATGCGGCAGCGGGGCGGATCGTTGCCATTTCGATCGCTTCCTGAACAGGTATTCCGATGATTTCCACTGCATTGCGTACCGCGTCACCGAGTGAAATCGTGGCGCCCGCAAGATTGCCGTCTGAATTAACGTACTTCCCGTCTTTCAGGTTAGCATCAAATTCTCCCCATTTGAACTCCGTCACTTTTTGACCTAAAAATAACGCGTCCGAAATGAGGAACAGCTTGTCTTTCTTGATCTTATAAGCCACACTTGCCGCTCCAAAATCGCAATGCACGCCATCAATAATAATCGGCGCGTACACCGACTCGGTATCGAAAGTAGCACCTACCAGCCCCGGCGCGCGATGCCCGAAGGCCGACATTGCATTGTACAGGTGCGTTACCAGCTGAATGCCCCGGTCGAAAGCCGTCATCGCTTCCGCGTAAGTGGCATTAGAATGGCCGGCAGATATGGTAATGCCCGATTCGAGCAGCATTTGCAGCTGGTCTTCCGTGAACATTTCGGGGGCGATCGTCATCAGCCGGATCACGCCTTTACCGTAATGGATAATCTCTTCCAGCTCTGCGTCCGTCGGCTTGCGAACGAATTCGGTCAAATGCGCGCCGCGTTTGATCGGATTCAGGAACGGGCCCTCCAAATGCATGCCCAATACGCCCGAATTGGCATTTTTGTTCATGTAGCTGCGGGTTGCCTCGATGCCTTTCAGGATGTTATCGTGCGGGGAAGTAATGAGCGTGGGAAGCACGTAGGCGGTACCGGTCGCGACGCTTGCCTGGTAAATATCGTCGATCGTTTCCTCGTCGGCGCGTTCGGTGAAGTAGAACTGCTCGCCGCCGTTAATGTGGCTGTCGAAGAGCCCCGGCGCGAGGTTAGTTACCTGCGGCATACCGGTTTTAGGCGTTCCGCTTTCGACACTTCGGACCTGGCCGTTTTCGACGACGATTATTTGATTAAAAAGGACTTCTTTTCCTGTGAAAACTCTTTCTGCGAAGAACTTCGTGGACATATCAAGGCTTGGTTTAGAAGCGTCCAAGAAACGAAAAACGCAGAGCCGTTCAAAGCACTATTTGATAATAATATCAAATTTCGTGAGCAGCCCGGCCAGGTCCGACGACAGGAATTTCGCTTTGCGGATATTGTTGGCCGTGGGATCGATCGTGAAGTTTTTGCTGGTTGAAAAATCGACTCCGCCGAGGTTGGTGCCATCGAAAACAGCGTCCCAGAAATCGCAGTTATGCACTTTGCATTTCGAAACGTCGGCCTGCGTGAAATCTGCATTGTGAATTTTGCAGTTGCTGAATCCGGTTTTGTTCAGCTTCTTCCTTTCGAAAATGGCGTAATCGAGAATGCAGTTTTCAAAAATAGCTGCGAATGCAAAGTCTTTGCTTTCGGAAAAATTGACACCCGTGAGCTTGCAGTTGATGAACTCGACATCGGAAATTTTACAATTTTTCACCGACGCATTACTCAGATTACAATCCTGGAAAACGCAGTCGATGAAGTCGATACCGGACAGGTCCGGGAAGCTGCATTGAACAAACCGGACCTGCTCGTAGCTGCTTTCCAGCAATGGCTCAATGCTAAAATCTTTGTTTTCTATAATGTCGAAATTGCGGGAATTACGCATTGAGGCAATGGGAAATTAAATGTATTGTTGGATAACGGATTTCAGCTGGTCGGCCTGCACCACGCCCGACTGACGCCAGAGCGGCTTGCCGTTTTTGAAGACGATCAGCGTAGGCACGCCCTGAATGCGGTAAGCCTGCGCGGCGGACTGGTTTTTGTCCACATCCACTTTGATGATGGTCGCGGAATCGCCCAGATCGGCCTTCACCTTTTCGAGGATGGGCTTCATCATTTTACAAGGGCCGCACCATTCGGCCGAGAAGTCCACCAAAACCGGTTTGTCGCTGTTGATCAATTCTGAGAATGTTGCCATGATGCTGCTGTTTTGTCTGTAATGATAACCCTTCCGGGAGCAGAAAGGTTTACCTTCTCCTGCCGGAAAAGCAGCGGTAAAGATCATGCCATTATCTCCACTTGTCCCTCAGAAACTTACCCACGCGTTTTTCCACAAATTCATAGGTGAAATGCGAATAAAAGATCGTGAGTGCGATCGACGAGAGGAGTGAGACGGCAAACATGCCTTCGTTTTCCGGAGATTTAAGCAGCCTGAATAACACGATATTTACAAATATCAGCACGATGGCATGGTTCAGATAAATCGAATAGGAAATTTTGCCCAGGTATTGAAAAGGCTTGCTGCTCAGCATTTGCGTCACAACGCCGCTTGAACTTGCAAAAATGACAATGCCGATCGAGAAAATGAATGGAAAAGCCAGCTTCCAGAGGTTCAGGTCCCAAAGATGTACCAGATACATGGCCAGGATCAAAAAGAGTAGGAACGGGATTTCGAATGCCGACAGCTGATACGTTTTTTCTCTTAACAGCCTGTGGGTGAATATCCCGAGTGAGAAGCAAAGCAGCCCGCGCACATAACCGTAGTCATAGGCAAGCAGGTATTCGCCTCTTGAATAAATGAAAATTGCGGAAAGCAGCCCTATGAGCGCAAATGCCGGGTATTTGAGCCGAGGAAGCGCCAGCACCACCAGTCCGAACACCACGTAGGAGATCATTTCCGCGGAAATGGACCATGAAGGGTAGTTGTTGCTGATCCAGCCGCCGAACACCGTGCTGGAACCCATGAACGTGAGCGCGTCCAGCGATGTGTACAAATAATAACCCAGGCCCATTCCACCCACATTTTTGAATGCACTCTTCTCACCGAGCAGGTTGGCAATCACGAAAACAACCTCGGTATAAAAAAGCAGCGGGTAAAGGCGGATAAACCGTTTTTTCAGGAATGTCAGGAAATCGCCGGTGGTCTGAATGCGATCGACGTAGTTTAATGCAATCACAAAGCCGCTGAGCACGAAGAAGAAATCGACAAACAAGCTCGCGTTGATGACGAAGAAGTTGTTGTAAAGAATCGACTCTTTGAATGCATTATGATGGTGGGCAATGACAAGAACGGCAAAAATGCCCCGTAATCCATCCAGTTGTTCAACTCTGTTCTTCATGCGCGGAATGGCGGGGCCTTCGCGGAGGTCCCCCGGCTCTGGCGAGCGTATCAGGTGGTTACGGTGCTAATGGGTTGTGGTTTGGGCCGTGCTACTTTGCGGAACCGCGGGATAGCGTCCAGGTATTTGATGCCCAAAAAGCGGATCATCACCGAATAGGGGAACCAGAATGCGATATCGTACGGCCGGCCGCCGGTGAAGAGCAGCACCATCATCGACAGGAAAAAGTAAGCGAGGAAAGTCGTCAGCGGGTTGGTATGGCGGCGCACTTCGCGGATCACGTACAGTAGCATGAAGAAATTGAAGCTCGTAAAAAAGATGAACCCGAAAATCCCGTGGTTCACCCACGATTCCAGCAGCGGCACGTCGAGATAATCGTTTTTATAACCCCGGCCGAGGAAAATATCCCATGAGTAAAGTGTTTCCAAAAATTCCCCAAAACCGCTCACGCGTCCCATTGCCGAGTAATCGACGTCGGCCTCTTCCGAAAGCCTCACCCCGGTAGAGGTAAAGATTACGTTCATGATCCGGTCTTCGAAAATATCCCAGTAGCCCAGAAGCAGGTTAAGGATGTTCCCGTAGCGCGCGAGGAAGTAGTTGATAGCCACCAATATCAATACCAGAAACACCATATTCCTGAACTTGAATGCATTGGCGATGCCCGAAGTAAGGTCCGAAAATTTGAAATGGAAGAGGAAATAAGCACCAAATGCAATGCCCAGACCGAGATAGCTGGATTTCGCCAGCGATAACACCACCACGCCCATTCCGAACAAAATCGAGAAGAAGAGGAACAAACGCGTAAGCAAATGTTTGGTATTCCCCAGCAAAACGATCGCAGAAAGGAGCGTAATCACCCCGTTACGGGCCGTAATGTGCGGGTTACCGCCCGGTTGGGCGCCCTCGTTGGCGAAACTCACGGCCGCACGCATCCCCGGCGTCCAGTTCGGATCGGTGATGAGCGAGTAGACGAGGGTAATGTTGGTAAAAAATGAAAATAGGAAAAGTACCTGTATCAGCGTGTCTTTCACGTCGTTAGGTACGTGCATGAGCAGCGCCAGGAACCCGAATGTGAACACGAAGTTACCCACGTCGGCTACGGCTTTTCCCTGGTGGTTCATAAAAATGAAGTACCAGAGCGTCAGCAGCAGAAATCCCAATGCAAGGTTGATCAGGATGACATTGGGTTTGTAAATGCGTTTAAAAAGCGTAGGCGGAACCATCAGGATTAGCGCCAACGAAAAGAACATGGCTGTAAATACGCTGCTGGCAGGCCCTACACCGAGTGTGTCGCGGATAAAAAATATCAGCGGAAACCCGTTGAACATCATCGCGATGCCCACCGAATACCGGAGATAGTTAAAATTATTGGCTACATTAAATAAGCTCCAATTCATCTGGAAAGCCTGAATCTGATGTACTGAATATCGAACCGCAGAATGAAATAGGCGATTTTACGAACACGGCACCAAAGATACTTGATTTTGTTTACCGCCGGGGATGTGTTCGTTGAAATGTACAATTTTTGTACCCTCGCATGTTCCTCCCGGCCGATCGTCGTGGCGATGGTCGACGACTTCGCTTCCGCATGCACGCGCAATGCGCCGCCTAGCCCGTCGATTTTTTTGGTCGTAGTCGTTTTGTGCGACGTGTACCGGGTAATGAAATCGTAATCGAATGCAAAACGGAACGATTCGTCGAAGAGGCCGTACTTTTCCACGAGCTTCCGCTTGAAAAACAGCGATTGGTTGTGGATCTGCATGCCTTCCAGAATCTGGCAATCGAAGTCGTAGGAAGTTGTTTTGAGGATTTCGGTCACTTCGTCGTCGGTGGTGATCATGTACAGGTCGCCATACAGGATATCGACCGGGTATTTCAAAGCTGCTTCTCCAAAACGCGTAAAAGTGCCCGGGAAATATACATCGTCCGAATTTTGGAAACTGATGTACTCGCCCGTAGCCCGTTCCAGCGCCTTGTTGATGGCATGAACCTGGCCCCGGTCTTTCTCGGAAACCCACCACGACAGGTATTTTTCGTATTTTTTGATAATCTCGACGCTCCCGTCGTTCGAGCCGCCGTCGACGATGATATATTCCAGGTTCGGGTAATTCTGATTGAGCACGCTCAGGATCGTCCGTTCCAAAAACGCCGCCTGGTTGTAAGAAGGCGTAATGATCGTGAGTTTAGGATAGCGCTGCGCATTGCCGGCAGGCGTTGCACCCGGTTTCAAAGCCGATACGAAGTTTCTCAGGTCCTGTGTGGTTTGTTCTAAAAAATGCATGGAATCCTGGTTAAAACTGATCGATAAATGTGGTCAAACCCTTCAATTTCGCGGCAATGCCTTTCCGCATCAGGCGGTTGGGGGCGATGTTCGCATATTTGCCGAAAGCCGGCTCGCCGGTGAGTTCGAGTTCGTATTTCTTTTTCATGACAATGCGCTGATAATCCATAAACAATGCCTGAAATGCTTTGTTTTCCGTCACCAGCGGCGCATGATCGGACCAGATCGGGTCGAAATGCCCGAGGCCGGCAAAATCGAGCGAAATGAGCGGCTGGCCGTCCACCTCGTGCTGGCTGCCCTTTGTGACTAGGTTTTTGTTCAGAACCGCATTCAGGCCATAGTGCCAGCCTGCATAATGCAATGTGGTGGTGGCAGGCACCCATACGGGCACATAATTCAGCCAGAGCTGGTCGGTGTTCATGCCGTTGCAAAGGTCGAAATGCGCCCGATCAATCGTCCGGTGCGCCCACCATTCGAGCATGGCAACCGTTTTTTCCGACGGCCGCAATGTCCAGCTTCCCGAATGGTACATGCCCGCATTCAGAATGCGTTTGTCATCCAAAATGGGCGACGATTTCAACGGAGCTGAAATATTGGGCGTCAAAAACATCTCCGAGCCGGCATCCAGCAGGCCGTCGAACGACTTTTTAAGAAATACCGTCGGCGCCAGGAAAGTAAGTTGCTCGCATTCCGGGTGTTTTTTCAGGATTTCCAGGGCAAACCACGGGCGGCAGGCGGGCACGATCTCAAAATCGTAGTAATCGGCAGCCATTTTGTCCCAACCCGGGATGGCGAGTTCAGTTGCCAGGAGCGGCTTTACATGCTGTGGCAGGACTTCGGTGCTGATGGAATCAACGAGTCCGAGGTAAAAAATGTAGCCGGGCTGGTGCTGTATCACAGAATCTGCCAGAGCCAGTGCGTGCGCCAGATTGGTTCGGTTACAAACTGTGTATATAATATTCATGAATGCTTATTCCGTTTCGGGCAAATTTTTAAAATAGGGTATGTCCTGAATATTGTTCCGGGAAATGCCCGTGAGCGCAAAAGGCAACGTGCCGCCGTCCTGATATCGGACACCATATTGCGCAAAATGGCTGCGTACGATTTCCGTCGGTTTTCTTAAATGGGGCAGGAAACGGTTCGCTTCGAGCTCCCAGAACACCGAATCCGCATACGGCAGACCGGCAGAATGGCGGTATTGATGCGCCACGCTTCTCTTACTTTTCAAAGCGGCGGTCATCCGCTCGATCCGGCAAAGGTAAAGCCCGTTATCCGTATAACCCGACCCGATTACTCGTTTTTCATCATCCGACAACCCCGAAATGCGTTTCAGGAAGCCCGGCGAGGCGCCCGGATCAGGCAATGCAGGCCCTGCTTTGAGGTAATCGTAGCCTTGCTTGCACCAGTAATGCAGCTCATCTTTGACCACCCAACTATTCAATTCATGGATCAGCAGAAAATCGCACCAGTTGAAGCGGTCGTAGAAATCGGACATGAGCAGGAGTTGTCCCAAATGCTCCCGCGATTCGAAAAACCGTTTCGGGAAATGCACTACGTCGATATGCTCGGCATGCTCGCGCACGACGGAAAGATCGGCACCCTCACCCGCCACAAAAATGATCGGGTGGCCCGAAAGCACATGCAGGGCGTGGTGCAGCAGTTTTTCCTCCGTCGGGTTGATCTGGGGTTCGAGAATGGGAATGATTACGGTAACCAGCTCTTTCATCAGATCGTTTGCAGCTTGCCGATCAGGTAATTGACAGGCATTTTCAGATATTTCCGCACACGCATGTACCGGCGCACCGGCGCGGGCTTGATGTACGAGCAGGGGAATTTGCGGTAATAGGCGTTCCCGTTGTCGATCAGGCAGTTTTTGTACAATGCAAATAGGTCCGTCAGGTCGGTACGCCGGCTGAGCTCGAAGCGGTCCTGATATTTCGACAAAATATCCGGTTTGGCAGGATCATAGCCGCTGTAATGGAAGAATATCAACGGATTTTCTTCATTCACATACCAGTGTCCGTCGCGCTTCGTAAAGGTCCGTTCGTGCAAATTCCAGTACGCCGCATTGTAACCGGGGTTTCGCTCGATATGCGTATCGGGCACAAATACAGGCAGGAAATTCATCCAGTTCTGATCTACAAAAAGGCCATTGCAAAGGTCTATCAGGCATTCGTAGCGCAATTTTTCTTCCCACCAGGAAATGAACCGGTCGTTTTCTTCGGAACGGTTGAATGCCACGAAGCCCAGATTGTAAACACCCGTATTGAGGTGGTGCAGCTCGTTGGGCGTCAGCCGGTCGTCGATCGGCGTGTTGATGTGCGGCGTGAGCACGGCGCGGTGCTTTGCCAGGGAATTTTTAAGTTCGGTCAGCGGCTGGAAAACAATGATATCCGGGTCAAAATAGATGACGTTGTCCGCCTCCGGATAATGTTTGAAAAAATAGGTGAAGTAAAACGGTTTTACCGCCGTGTTGAGCTCTGTAATGTTATACCGGGCGCACATTTCCTGAAAATCGCGGATTTCGATCTTGTCGATCTCGATCATCGGGTACGCGGGTGCGTACGAATCTTCAAATGCAACCCCTTGAAGCGTGTCCACCAGACCAATGAAAAACCGGACATCCGGGTTGGTCGCTTTGAGCGAATCTCCTAATGTCCGGGCTTGCGCGAGGTAATTGATGGAGCAAATGGTAAAGGCAATGGTCATTGATTGTGCTGTTCCGAAACCTGCAAAGGTAAGTACTTTTGAATAATGGCTTCGACACTGGCGACGCTTTTGTCGGTATTATGCCTTTCCAAAACCTTTCTGCGGGCATTCTGGCCCATGGTATTTCTCAGTGACGGGTCGAGGATCAGCTGAATGATCGCGTCCGATGCAGCGGAAATATCCATATAAGGAACCACAAATCCCGCATCGGCCTCGATGAGTTCGGGTGCGCCGCCGGCGTCTTCAAAGCAAACAACCGGTATTTCCTGCAATGCGGCTTCCATCACCACGAGCGGGTAGGGGTCTTCGCGGGAGCTCAGCAGCAGTACATCGAAGCGGTTGATATAATCCAGCGCGCGCGGCGTCGGCGGAATGAGAATGATCTTGTCGCTGAGGCCCATCTGGCGGATATCGCTGGCGATGAGCTCGTAAATTTCGTGCTGCGGGCCGGCGCCTACCCATACAAAATAGACCGGCAGCGGCTGCGTTTTGCGGATCACCCGGCTGGCGATCCAGTTGAAAATATCATTGCCCTTGCGCCATTCGGCATTTCCGCAACCGCCTATCACGATCGCGTCTTCGGGCACTTTATAGGTTTTTTCGAGAATGTCGTGCTGCACGGCTGCCAGGCGCTGATCAATGTGCTCGTGGTCGATGAGCGTAAATGTGCTCACGTGTGCGCCCGGGAAGTCGTATTTGCGGATGTAATAATCGGCTACTGCATTCGAAACGGCGATCAGGTGATCGGTTTTTTTGAGCAGGTAGGCGAGCTGCTTTTCCTGGGTGTAAATCTTCACCGACATGGCCAGCTCATGCACAAACAGCACCAGCGGCAACTGATGGAACGGCCTCAGGAAATCGTAATAAACTTCCGCATTGGCAATGGAATTGATGAAAATCAGGCCGATGTTCTGTTGTTCGAGCTCGGCCAGGATCCGTTCGTTGCCTTTTTGCAGCGAGCGCTCCTCGTACATTTTCAGCAGGTTGGTTTTGCGCAGGATTTTGCCGGTTAATGGCGGCGTAGTAATCTTTTTATGGTAAAGGCGCGTTACGCCGACTACTTCTTCGAATTCCGATTCGAGTTCACCTCCGTTACAGAGCAGCAGGTGCATCGGAACGCCACGTTCTTTCAGAAGCCGCAACAGCTGCAACAGCAACAACTGGCTGCCTGCCCTGTTGGCGTCGTGACTCACAAAAAGTATCTTCTTCTGCTCCATTACCGATATTAGCTAGCTCTCAATCCGACTCAGTAGGCTTCGTAACTCATCTTTCCGGGTACTTTTTTCGCGGGATTTCCGACATACACGCCCCATTCCTCGGTCTCTTTGGTGATAGCCGAAGCCATTCCCACCAATGTGCCCTGCGCGATGGTCGTATAGTCACGGATGGTGGCGTTCACGCCGAAGAAGGAGTACGATTCCACCACACAATGCCCAGAAAGCACCACATGCGAGGTAAAGAATACGTGGTCCTTGATCTGCCCGTGGTGGCCGATATGGTTGCCGCTCCATAGCACTACATTGTTGCCAATGGTGGTGAACGGCTGAATCGTATTGTCTTCAAGGATAAAACAGTTCTCGCCGATCTCGTTGTTAAAGAGCGTCGCACGGGAACTGATATAGGAAATGAATTCGTAACCTTTCGCTTTGGCGTGGTTGTAAATAGCCTCGCGATTGCGGTTCATGTTGCGGCCGGTCATAGGTGCAAAGAACTTGTATTCCGAAGGCGGGAAAAGGGTTTCCACATCCTCGAATGCTACCACGGGCAAGCCATGGAAATTGTCATGTTCGATGTATTGGCGATTGACGGTGAATGCAACAACCTCATGCTCAGAGTCATGGGTTAAATAATAGTGCGCTAGTTCTGCGGTGTCGAGTACTCCAAAAACGATAATCTTCGCCATTACTAAATTAGTTCGTATGCCTCTAATTGTTTCCTGATATCGTCCGGGCCGTTAAACATCAGAATGTCTATAACAGACAACCAAGGTACGAAAGCATTTTTAAATTGGGGGTACGGGCTCGCTATACTTTTTATGAAGTCCAGTCTGATTCCCTCTTTTTCAAATTGCCCTTTGTCGTACAGCTCCACCCCGCCAATCGGATTGATGTAGTGGTTTGCCTGTTCCTGTTTACAGATATCCAGAATGCGGTCCTGGCCTTTCAGGTGTTTATTGTTATATATCGTTGAAGAGGGAACAATCTCCGTGCCTATGCCCATGTACGCGCAGGTTTTTTTCAATGCGTATATAGTCAGTTCGTTGATTGTATCAACTTCTAAATTTACGATTTCTTCGATCAGTTCAAAAACCTTTTGATAACAGGGAGCCTTCTGATATGACTGCTGAATGGTCTTGGATAACTTTTTCTGCCATTGCTCATGTTTGGCAAGTTCCACTTCCAGGATCAGTTTGTTCTGGCTGGCGTCTCTGAGCGGGATGGTGAACAGGTGCGGTTTTCCACCCACGAGCAAGTTGTTCCGGTTGATCCAGCCTTTGTTGATAAAGTTCACATCGTCGTAAATAATGAACTTGTCCACGGCAGCGATCAGCTGGAAATAGCCGATATATGGGAAAATATACGGCTGCATGATGGCAATAGTCATGGCTTGGGCTATTTGAGTTTTCGCAGATAATAATCTTCCCCCTTTTCGATCAGGCCCGTCATGGTGGTGTCGGAGCCCAGCCGGATGTCGGTAGGCAATGCGCGGATCTTGCTGGTGTCGTTGATGACCTTGCGGGCATAGAACAGGTAATCCGCGTCTTCGGGAATCGGGCGCAGGCCTTCTTCAAACGGGTTGATGGAAATCAGTTTCCGGGTAAGGTCTTTTCCGTAAAGCGGGTATTCAAAATCGCTGTTCACGGTCGCGAGCGCTACGGTCGCATTCTCGGGTACGATGGAGTCGAAGCGGACGTAGGCTTTGGTGATATCCGGACGCGCGAATGTCTGATAAGGAATGCGGTCCATCGTCAATGCGGATTCCATGCCGAACGAAGGCAGCGGAAGGCAGCGGATGTTGAGATAAACAGCCATCACCGCCGAAATACAGGCCAGCCCCACGATGACCATAATGTATCCCTTCCACACATTACGCCGCGGCTTGATAATCGACAGCCGGTGGTGCGAAAACAGCAGGAGCAGGAAAAGTACCCCAAAAAGTCCCGCTTCCATAAAATACCGCCCTTTGAACGGATCATAAGCCGCGGAATAGGAGATCGCGGCCAGGTTCAGGCAGAATGCGATCACCAGGAAAAAATGCACGCGCGACCGGAAAACGCGGATCAGCACGAGCAGCATGATCGGGAGGATCAATGCGAAGCCGAATACGCCCCAGTAAGGGTTTGCATTGTAATAATAAAACCCGCGCTGAAACGAGAATGGCACGATGGTAAAATCTGCTTCCTCGTCCAGGCGCATGCGCAGCTTGTCTTCCAGCAGCACGAGCGGCTTGCGGATGACGGTGTTGAGGTCGTAGCCCCATTGCGCATTCCGGATGCCGTCGAGGTTACAAAAATCGTAGGTATAACGGATCACATTCCGGCTGCCCTGCTCAAAGAGGTTCGCCGCGCCGCCCGCCCGCTCGTACGACTGATGGTAGCGCGCCGTAGGAGGACCAATAGGATGGCCGAAGACCTGGATATTGCGGATATAGCCAGTTGGAATGGTATAAATCAATGCAAAAAGTGCAATAGCGATGCCTAGCCGCAGGGTTCTTTCAAAAAACACCTTGAAATCGGGCGCCAGGAAGACGGTGTAGATCATGATCACAAACACCGATGGCATGAGCAATGCAAATGTCGCCTTGTGGCCCGTCACGATCGCGAACGTCATGCCGCCCAGGTACAGGTAGCGGTTGTCGCGGCTGGTATAATAGGTGAAAATGAAATACAGCAGGCAGCTCAGATAGGCCGTGAGCACGATATCCGTTTCGGTGGTTACGGCCTGCATCAGGAAATCGAGGAACATGCTGTAAGCCAGCGCACAGAAGAAGCTGGCCGAGAGGTTCCGCCCAATCCGCTGCGCGATCCCGAAAACCGACACGAGCGTCACATAAAACGACAATTGATGAATGAGTTTGAATGCATTCTCAATATCGCCGCTGATCAGGTAGGAGTAAATATGGATCGTGGTGAGGCTCTTCGGATAGGTATCCATATTCCAGTTGGCGCCACCGAAATGCTCCATCGTACCGCGCTGAATGTAGCGGATGGCCCGGTTCAAATGCCCGGTCATGCTGTCCCATTCGTTGGGCGCTGTAAAGAGCACGAGGATCAGGTTGGTAATTCCGACGATCGCGAATGTGAGGAACATAGCCCCGAAAATCACTTTCAGGTAGGGCGATAACTCCTTGGTCCACAGCCTGAACGTCGAAAGCCGGTTGGCGATGAGGCCGCGAATAGAGTACGCCGCATTCACGGGCACAAGCCGCGTCCACAGCACATAATGCAAGGCAAGCACGGTAAAAGTCCCGGCGATCCAGGCGTACACGTTCGCGGTAAGGTCCAGCGCCGACAGTACAAAGCCGGTAGGGATAATGCTACCGACAAAAAGAAGGAAGAATGAAATGATCAGCTCCGTGAGGGATGGTTGAGCAATTTTTTTTGCGACGAAGCTGATACCGTATAAAAACAGGAAAAAGGTTAGCCAATAAAAAATGACCATGCGATTATGGTGATAAATGACCGTTGATCATGCGGGAAATCCTTTCGATGTCCTCGTAAGGAAGCCCTACATATAATGGCAAACTTAACACTCTTGCCGCGATATCCTCAGAAACAGGGCAGGCAATTTGCCTCGGCATGAAAGAAAGGGTGTTCAGCGAGGGATAAAAATATCTGCGTGGAATGATTTCTCCGACTTTCAGCGCTTCCATTACCCTGAACATCACCGCTTCCGAAGGAAATACTACCGGATAATAGGCGTAGTTGTACTCAATGTCGGCGCTAAGCGTCGGTTTGAACAGAATATCCCAGTTGAGCAGGCTATCGTAAGCCTCGAACACTTCCTTGCGTGCCTGGATGATGGCCGGTACCTGCGGCAGGTTCACCAATCCCATGGCCGCATGAAATTCCGAGTTTTTGCCATTGATGCCGGCGAACTCATAATGCTCGTCGCCCTGGTGGCCGAATGCGCGCAGGAGATGCAGCTTGCGGTCGAGTTCAGGATGGTTGGAAATCAAAGCACCGCCTTCGATGGTATGGAACACTTTCGTAGCGTGGAAGCTGCATGTGCTCAGGTCGCCGTAGGAAAGCAGGGATTTGCCTTTATAGGTAACGCCGAACGCGTGTGCGGCGTCGTATATCACTTTCAGGTTATGCTTTTGTGCAATCGCCTCGATCGCTTCCACGTCGCAGGGGTTGCCGTACACGTGTGTAGCGAGAATGGCCGACGTCGCCGGGGTGATCGACGCTTCGATCAGTTCTGCATTGATGTTGAATGTCGCCGCGTCGATGTCTACAAAGACAGGCGTGCAGTTTTCCCACAAAATCGCGTTGGAAGTGGCGCAGTAGGAGAAGGGCGTCGTGATGATCTCGCCTTTCAGTTCCAGCGCCTTGATCGCGATTTGCAGAACGATCGTTCCATTACCGCAGAAGTAAAGGTAATCTACGTTCAAATATTCTTTCAGCTGTCCTTCGAGCTGTTGTAAAAGTGGTCCGTTGTTGGTCAGATAACCACGTTCCCAGATTCCACGGACATATTGCAGATATTCTTCCTGATCGGGTAGAAAGGTTTTAGTGACGTTAATCATTCACTACGTGTTCAGTTTGGCGAATGGAAAAATTGAGCTGAGGGCGAATATAGCCGGGCCATTTGCCATACCAGGTCACATTTTCGCGGTAATCCTCAATATCAAATACCAGGGCTTCTTCCATATTGTACAGCACGGTGCTCGTGTCTTTCACGATCATCATCGACACCACGTACGAACCGTCGTTAAGGAAGTTGCCCGGAATTTCGCAGGTGCCGCTTACAAGGCCTTTTGCGAAATTTTCGGCCTGGGTGCCTACATTGAAAATACATTCGCCCGTGAAAGTGTACAGGTGCATGCTGAGGTTCAGCGAAGCGCCTTCCACAAGGTTCCAGAATTCAAACTGGAAGTTGATCGGCGTGCGGACGTCGATGTGCGTGAGATCGTCCTGGTATTCCGGAAAAAGTTTGAAACTCTTCACGCGCACCTGGTCGTTGCCCGGAGCGGATTCAATGTTATCCCAATGCTTTTCCAGTGACTTGTGCGAAACTTTGCTGAGGTAGTTGGTAACAATGTGCGAAGTTTCGCCCTGATCGATCAGGCGGCCTTTTTCGAAATAAAACGATTTGTTGCAAAGAGCCTGAATGGCGGTGAGGTTATGGCTCACGAAAAGCAGCGTGCGGCCACTTTCGGAAACATCGCGCATTTTACCGAGACATTTCTTCTGGAACTCGGTGTCACCTACGGCGAGTACTTCGTCTACGATCAGGATCTCGGGATTGAGGTGGGCCGCAATCGCGAAACCGAGGCGCACATACATCCCCGACGAATATCTTTTTACCGGCGTATCAAGGAACTTCTCAACGCCCGCAAAGTCCACGATCGCATCGAACGACTCGCGGATCTCGCCCTTTGACATACCCAAAATGGCGCCGTTGAGGAAAATGTTCTCGCGGCCGGTGAGTTCGGGGTGAAAGCCAGTACCCACTTCCAGCAAGCTGGCAATGCGGCCGTCGATCTTGATCTGGCCGGTGGTAGGTTCGGTAATGCGGCTCAGGATTTTGAGCAGGGTCGATTTTCCCGCCCCGTTATGGCCCACGATCCCGATGCGGTCGCCTTTATCGATGCTGAAATTGATGTCCTGAAGAGCCCAGAACTCCTCTTTTTCAGCAAAGTCCGAACCGCTTTTTTTGCGTGAAAGAACCTTGTTGACCGTGTCGGAAACAATGTCGCGCAAACCGGACGAGCCGTTTTTGCGCTGGTGGTCGATGATATATTTCTTGCTGATATTCTCAGCTACTATTACAGACATGCCCAAGTGTGATTGTTTCAGATATGGTCTACGAACGTATTCTCCTTTTTACGGAAATAGATCAGCGAAATGATCAGTATGATCGTTGATATCGCCGCGGTGGAATACAAGCTCTCCGGATTGAAGTAGGCTTTGTCCCCCAACAGGCACCAGCGGAAACCGTCGATAATACCTACGAGCGGGTTCAGGTTATAATATTTTTCAAACCATGTGCCCTGCGCCAGTGTGCTGCTGTAAGCGACCGGACAGGCGTACATACCAACCTGGACCAGAAACGGGATCAGCTGACCGATATCGCGGAACCGTACATTTAATACCGCAAAAAACAGGCCAAAGCCCATTGAAGTAATAAATGTAAGTAAAATGAAGCAAGGAAGAAATACAATCTGCCAGCTGATCGGGTGCTGGAAGGCGGCTGTCAGGATCAGGAATATCCCGAATGTGATCAAAAAATCGACGAAACCTACGGCGATAGAGCTGAGCGGCATGAGCAGCCTGGGAAAGTAAACCTTAGAAACCAGGTTGGAGTTGATCAGGATACTGTTACTGATCTGCGTAAACGTGTTGGCGAAAAAAGTCCAGATTGTGAGCCCGCTCAACACCATCAAAGGGTAGGGAACACCGGGATCGCTTTTGATTTTGGCCAGGTAACTGAATACGAACACCATTACGACCATCGTCATCAGCGGCCGCAGCACGCTCCATGCCACGCCGAGGAGTGTTTGCTTATAACGAACGGAAATATCTCTTTTAGAAAGAATCCACAGCAATTGCCTGTTCAGCCAAAGGTCTTTCCAGTAATCTTTTTCAGACCCGCCGGCCTTAATAGTAATAGAGTGTTGAGTTGCCATGATTATGCCGTTACTACTTCCTTACGTACGGTAGTGGTGGTGGTAGGGGTGGAAAACACTGTTCTGAAATACACAAGGATCAGTGCAATCATCAATCCCGCCAGTGCCCCGATTTTGGCATTGCGCTTGTCTTCATATTTAACATCCAAAGGCACTTTGATACCTTCGATCTCTGTGAAAAGCGGGGCTTCCTTCACGAGTGAAATCCGCATTTTCTCCGCATTGGCCATCGCTTCGTAGTACAGCTGTTGCAGGAATGAAGATTTTCTTTCCATGCTGTTGGCCGATACTTTCGCTTCCGGCATCATGATCTGCTGGCTGTAATCGAGCTGCTTGGCCAGTTTGTGTTCGGCAATGCCCAATACAGCCGCCAGCGAGTCGGCGCGGTGTTGAAGCAGGCGGAGCGTTTTCCGTGTTTTCTGCGTCTGGTTTTCGGTATACATTTCCTCCACGGTTTCGAGCAGGGTAGTTACCCAAAGGCCGGCGAGGTGTTCGTTCTCCATTTTGGTGGAGAGCGATGTAAATGACGATTTCCGGTCGAGCGACGCGATTTCCGTTGCCTCCGCGCACCGCTTCACGATCGCATTGAGGTTGATCCGGGAGTTGATATCCATCTTTTTCAGATCGTTCGTCGCGAACTGGAATTTCTGCAAGTCCGGATAATCGGCCCAGTCGGAAGTCTTAATGCCGCTGGAATCGATGTAGAAATTGGCGAGGATCTGCTTTTTACCGTTGATCTCGACCTCTTTCATGAGGTTGCGCTCCAAGACGGGGCGCGATTTCACGAAGTAAAAAAAGTTTTCTCCGGTGAAGATATTCGCGTCCGGCTGAGCACCCAGGCCCAATAGGCCTGCTACGTCGCCAATGCCTGAGCTGGCGCCCGCGGCACCGAGGTTAAACACCACATTGGCCTCGTAGGTCGGCGGCTTGTTCTCGTAAGTATCCATGGCATAGCCGATACCGAAACCTACAACCGGCAGAAGCAAGAGCCATTTCCAGTTACGGATCAGTGCATCTTTGATTACCAGTACTTTCTCAACGACTTCCTTCGGGGATAGTTCGTCTTCCGGGATTTGATGTGTGGTCGTCGACATGGTTAGTTAATTGAACGGAAAGCCAATACTGCTAAAATCAATGACATTACCGAACCTAGCAAACCGGTAGCGGTAGCAATAGTTTGTTGCGGGTTAAGCGCAGGAGCGGCTCTTGTTGGAACGAAAATCTCCGATCCCGGCTGTACTTTCGGGTACACATTGAAAAACAGGAATCTTCTTGTGCGGTCGATATTGCCGTTCGGGTATTTGATATATGAGCTCTTTCTGAGCGATTGCACCGTAAAACCACCCGATTGCGAAATGTAATCCGTAAAGTTCATGCCTTTGCCGTATTTCACGGTAGTTGGGTACAACACCGAGCCAGTCACCTGAACGGTTTCCAGACGTTTCGGAATACGGATGATATCACCTTCCTGCACCACGAGGTCTTCAAACGATCCCGGGTTTTTCAGGATATTTTTCAATACAATACCAATTTTCTCTTCTTTCACGTTCGGCAGGTCGCCTGTAAGCGTGCCTGATTTGATCCGCTTTTCAGTTTGCTGCACCTGCTCGTAATCTACCGGCTCGTCGAGGTTTTTCACAACCGTGCGACGCAGGAGGGTCGCTCCTTCCGGATATGCCAGCTCGGTAAGGCCGCCGGCTCTTTTGATAATATCGCTGATCTTGTCGTTTTTGTTGATAATGGTGTAAGGGCCGTTCACCAGCACTTCGCCTTCTACAAATACCGTTTGCTGCTCCACATAATTAGGCGATTTGCGAACGATTACCTGGTCGAATGGGAACAGGACGAAATTGGTCGCTTTCGCATTCAGGGATAGGTCGCGGTTTACATTGAACTTATAGACCTCCGAAATCTGCGCATTCGCTGCACCGGCCACCGAGTTTCTTTTACGGCGTACCACCTCGATTTCGGAAGTGTAAGCCGATTCTTTCAAACCACCGGCCTGCACGAGTACGTCTTCGAGCGTCATGTCGGTCGTGTAGGGGAATTTTCCTTCGTTTTCACCGATTTTGGTGTTGTTAACTTCACCTTCCACGCTCACGAACGCCGTTTCAGCCATTTCGAAACGCGACGGAACGATTACTTCGTCAAGGCGTGTGAGTACGAGGTCGGGCGTTACGCCGTTCAGCACGTCGGTGTAGTTAATGGGGATGGTCTGGATGGTAAGGTCTTCACGGGTGCGCAGCACATTCACACGGCCTACAAAAGCGTCTTCACGCATGCCTTGTGCATTTTCGATGAGTTGCTTTAAAGTCGGGCTGTTGTCGAGCGAGTATTCACCCGGGCGCATTACCGCTCCCTGGATCGTCACGATGTTTTCGTAGCGGTCGAGCACGGTTTCTACGGTAATGGAGTCCCCGGTCGCCATCTCGAATGTATCATATTGTGTTTCAGGTACGTCGAGGATTTTGCGTTCGCGCGAGGTAATGCGTTGGATTTTCAAGCGTGCGCGGTAAGCTTTGTCGTTAAATCCACCGGAGTAGCGAAGTACGTCTCCCAGCTTTTCTTCGGGCGTCAGTTCATAAATACCCGGGCGTTTCACCATTCCTGCAATTTCGGCGCGTTTCAGGTAGTAGCCTACCACGATGTTATCGTTTTCCTGCACGCGGATGTCGCCGTCGATCTTGCCGTTTACCAGGTAGTCGTAAATGTCCATTTTCGATACTACCTTGCCTTGGCGTACTACCCGGATTTCGCGGAAAGATCCAATTTCGTTAGGTCCGCCGGCCTGATAAAGCGCATTAAAAGCGGAAGAAAGCGATGATACTGTGTACGTTCCGGGGTTGATTACTTCTCCGGTTACAAATACTTTTACCGAACGCACTTCGCCGAGGGTTACCATCAGTTTGGTACGGGCCGTTTCGCCGCCGCCGCCGAGCATTCCCGGCACGAATTTGGCAAATTTATCAATCAGGATTTTTCTGATCTCTTCAATGGTGCGGCCAGCGACCATCACATTACCAACACGCGGAATGCTGATGAAACCGTCCTTGTTGACGACCACCTCATAAGTGCTTTCGGCGTAGTTGTACAGGTAGATTTTCATCTCATCGCCGGGGCCTACTACATAAGTGGTAGGTGTAACGATCTGTAAATCAGGGATTGGTGCCAGATTTTTATCTGCGAAAATGGAATAACCGTAGATCTTCTGGCGCATGGCTTCTTTGGCCTGCTCTTCCGGGGTGAGGGTGGTGCTGGTGCTGGTGTTAATCTTGCTTTGCTCACCACCTTCGCTATTCTGGCCGTTCTGGTTGGCGGCATTTTTGCCTTTATCGCCTCCCTGGCCATCATTTCCCTGCTGCTGATTCCCCTGCTGCTGGTTGCCTCCCTGCTGATTGGCACCCTGCTGGCCGGTGCCTTGCTGGCCGCCGGGGCCCGATTGCGTGTTACCCGTGCCGGTAGTGCCCGTGCCTCTCGGGCCCGATTGCGGAACACCTTGCGCGCCGGTCGACGTAGGACCAGCTCCCGAAGGGGCCGTTGGAGCAATGACCTGTGAAAAAGCGGGTAACGAAATGATTAAACTCAGGAAATAGGGAAGTATAGATTTATAACTTTTAGCCAACCTGGATCTGTTCATAAGAAGAATTATTGTACTATTGAAAGTCTGAAAATTCATTAAAACTATGTATAAGACTAGTATTTTTGAATTTGGGATTCGAGTACACGCAATATTGTGGTAGTGTATATCATGGCAAAGTAAATTAGATTTTTCCTATTTTTAAAGAATTTCTATTAATCGGGGGCCGGTTCCCCGGAAGCCCCGCAAAGTTATAACAGGGTAACGACAAAAGATTCAAATTATTAAAATACCGGTTTTGAAACCGCTAATACTCCTAAAAGAATAGTTATAAATATGGAAAGTACAAATGTTCAGTACGACGAGAGCAGTATCCGGTCGCTTGACTGGAAAGAACATATCCGCCTGAGGCCCGGGATGTACATCGGAAAGCTCGGCGACGGCTCGTCGGTGGACGATGGAATTTACGTTCTTGTGAAAGAAGTGGTCGATAACTCGATCGATGAACACATGATGGGCAATGGCAAAACGATTGAAATCAAGATTTCCGAGCACCGCGTGGAAGTGCGCGACTACGGCCGCGGCATTCCGCTGGGCAAGGTGGTGGATTGCGTTTCGAAGATCAACACCGGCGGGAAGTACGATTCGGGCGCATTTCAGAAGTCGGTCGGCCTGAATGGCGTGGGTACCAAGGCGGTTAATGCGCTTTCGAGCCATTTCAAGGTGCAGTCGTACCGCGACGGCAAGACCAAAAGTGCCGAGTTTAACCAGGGCGCATTGCTGAACGAATCGCCGGAAGGCACTACCAGCCAGCGCAATGGCACGCACGTGGCGTTTGAGCCGGACGGCACTATTTTCAAGAATTTCAGGTACATTCCGCAGTACCTGGACAACATGATCTGGAATTACTGCTACCTGAATGCCGGGTTGACGATCAATTTCAACGGGCAGAAATACTTTTCCCAAAACGGCCTGCTCGACCTCCTGAAAAGCAAATCCGACGCCGAAACGCTGCGTTATCCGATCATTCATCTCAAAGGAGAGGACATTGAACTGGCGATGACTCATGGCAATCAATATGGTGAGGAATACTACTCTTTTGTGAATGGTCAGTATACGACACAAGGAGGTACCCATCTCGCTGCATTCAGGGAAGCGGTTGTGAAGGCGGTGCGTGAACATTTCGGGAAAGATTACGCGCCGGAAGACATTCGCTCATCGATCATCGGCGCCATTGCAATCCGCGTCCAGGAGCCTGTTTTCGAGTCTCAAACCAAAACCAAACTCGGTTCCAACACCATCACGCCAGATCCTAACAGCACCACTGTGAGGACATTTGTTAACGATTTCGTAAAGGAAAGGCTCGACAACTTCCTGCACATGAACCCCGAATCGCGCGACGCATTGAAGAAGCGGATCGAGCAGTCGGAGCGGGAACGGAAAGAGCTGGCAGGCATTAAAAAACTTGCCAACGACCGGGCGAAAAAAGCGAATTTGCACAACAAGAAACTTCGCGACTGCCGCGTTCACCTCACCGATCTGAAAAGCGACAATCGTTACGAAACCACGCTTTTTATTACCGAAGGAGATTCGGCCAGCGGTTCGATCACCAAGTCGCGTGACATTCAGACGCAGGCCGTGTTCAGTTTGCGCGGAAAACCGCTGAACTCATTTGGGCTTACCAAGAAGATCGTGTACGAAAACGAGGAATTCAACCTGCTTCAACATGCATTGGATGTGGAAAATGGTGTGGAAAACCTGCGCTTCAACCGCATTATCATCGCGACCGACGCCGATGTGGACGGAATGCACATCCGCTTGCTGCTGATGACCTTTTTCCTGCAATTCTTCCCCGACCTGGTGCGGAACGGGCATTTGTTTGTGCTTGAAACACCATTGTTCCGCGTCCGCAACAAGAAGGAAACCATCTATTGTTACAGCGAGGAGGAAAAGCAGGCGGCGATCGACAAGCTGGGCAACAAGCCGGAAATCACCCGCTTTAAAGGATTGGGCGAAATCTCACCGGAGGAATTCGGCAAGTTTATCGGCGAAGACATGCGTGTGGAGCCGGTGATCCTGCAAAAAGAAACATCCATTCAAAAACTGCTGAGTTATTTTATGGGTAAAAATACGCCTGAAAGACAGCGGTTTATCATCGACAACCTCAAAGTAGAGAAGAACGTTGACGAACTTGCGCTCGCCGGATAGACCGGTGACGCATTGCATGCCGCGCACTATCTTTGGGCCGGTCAAGTAATATTGAACCGGGAGGGGCTTTAATGAACAGTGGAATGCACCTCCCGGTTCTGATCATCATTATCAAAGTGAATTTGTGGAATTACAAGATTTAAGAAACAGAATCGACGGGCTGGACGACCAGCTGCTGAGCATTTTGAACGAGCGTATGGAGCTTGTCAAAAAAGTAGGCGAGCTGAAACGGTCTTCCCAGTCGATCATCTACCGCCCCGAAAGAGAAAAGCAAATTCTCGACCGGCTCGCGCAGCATAACAACGGGTTACTCTCCCGGCAGGCGATCGACGCCATTTTCTTCGAAATTTTTGCCGTATCCCGCAACCTGGAACTGCCTGAGCGGATCTCCTACCTTGGGCCGGAAGGTAGCTTTACGCACCAGGCGGCCGAAAGCCGCTTCGGCGCCATGAGCGAATATTTGGTTTTGCCTACCATCCATTCGGTTTTTGAAAGTGTAGAAACCGGCCGTGCCAAATTCGGCGTGGTGCCGATCGAAAATAACCAGGAAGGGATTGTGGTAGAAACAGTGGATTTCTTGCGTGAGAAGAACTTGTCCATTGTGGCCGAAATGCTTCTCAAAGTGCATTTCACATTCGCGTCGCAATCCGATACCCTGAAATCCATCAAAAGGATTTATTCCAAAGACATTGCATTCCGGCAATGCGGGAAGTTCATCAGCGAATACCTCGAAGGCATGGGCATCGAGCTCATTCCTGTGGATTCTACGTCCAAAGCCGCGAAACTCGCTTCGGAAGAGCCGGATGCAGCGGCTATTTGTTCATCCATTTCGGCCCGGCTGTTTGGCGTACCCATTCTTTTCGACAATATCGAAGACAGCGATCAGAACCAGACCCGCTTCCTGATCCTCGCGAAAGACTTTACCAATGTGAAGAGCAGCGACGACAAAACGACGATCATCGCCAACCTGCCCAACACCAACCGCCCGGGTGTGCTCTACGAATTCCTGAAAGACTTCAACGACCGGGGCATTAACCTCACCAAGATCGAAAGCCGGCCGTTACGCGGCGAGGCGTCGTTCCGCGCGTGGTTCCTGGTGGAGTTCCTCGGACATATGGACGACCCGCAAGTGCGCGAGATCATGCATAAGTACGGCACGCATTTGAAATGGCTCGGAAGCTACGTGAAAGTTGCCTAGCATTGAGTCGCATATAAAACGAAGAGAGCTCGCCATTGCAGCGAGCTCTCTTCGTTTATAAAAATGGCGAGATTATTTCTTCAAAGTCCCGCGGTAGAGCGACGGCCAGTTGCCATAAAGCTCGATCTCCGTTTCGACGCCATCCGGTAACCTCACCTTCATTTTCCGCTCCGCAGAAGGCTGCTGGAACGAATCAACCGCCAAGACGACAATCTGGTTACCTTTTACGATAGATGTTACAAATGGCTGCTTGCCGTCGATCGCCAGCAGCACCTGCTCTTTCTTGGGCTGAACCCACTGCCCGTTGAGCTGGAATGCGAGGTCCTGGTTGGTGCCGCCGGTGAGGACGTCCTCCACCTGTTTCGCCATCCAGTTGCCGAGTGCATAATATTCGGTAGGGAAATCCCAGTACGGTGCCGCGGTTCCGCCGGAGGTGTTGCGGCCCACTTCGTTTTCGGGGGTCTTGCCATCGGCGGGATACCATTCGTAGCCCCAGCCCCACATGTCTTTCGACAGCTTGTAGGCATTTGGGTTGCGGGCGCTCGGGGCGCCGTCGTGCCAGAGGTAGTAGCCGTCGAACAGGATCAGCGAAAACAGTGAGAAGCTCAGCGCCTGGCTGGCGGGCATCATTTCGAGCTGGTTCATGATAAGTTCGCCTTTCGGATCGGTGAGCTGGTAGTTCCAGGGCACGATCGGGTCTTTGTACAATGGCATGTAGCGGTTCCAGCCGTAGAAAATGAACTTGTTGTTTTTCTGATAAGGCAGGAGCTTATTGATGCGCAGCGAATGGATCGCCGACAGCAGCACAAAGTTATTCGGCGAGTTACCAGCCTGGTCCGTTGCGAACATGGGCTTCGGGTACACGTCGATAGGTACGGTGTTGAACACTTCCCGGAAGCTATCGCCATTCGGCAGCGGATCGAAATTCGGGTTATTGGATTTGGGGTTCGCGTATTCTCCCATGAATTTCTTCGGATCGGCGCCTCCCACCGTGTTGATGTGCGGATTGGTATAGGCTCCGCCGCCCCAATAGTCCATCAAATGCATGTTCGGGTGATTTTTTCTAACCACCCTCGAAAACCAGATCAGCCGCTGAATGACCTCCTTCGGATAATGCTGGCTCCAAAACTCGAAATCGTAGGCGTACACGCCGAATCCCGGCACGCCCGCCAGCGCTTCGACCTGCTCTTTGGAAAGGCTCGCAAACCATTTTTCGTCCTTATCACCGAAGTAATTGGGAGTGGCCGTGTAATGCAGCTTTTCCGACGGATATTCTTTTTCAGTATTGGACAAATATCCGATCCCTCTTTTATAGTAATTGTCCGAAGGAACATAGTTGTTCAGCCGGTACTGCATCACCAGCTTGCCCTTCACGGGTTCGAATTCCGGAAATTTGGTGTCGAAATCGACATTGATGGTGCGGGAAGGGGAGAACCAGTCGGGTATCGCGATCCGCGTGAGCGGGCCGGAGGCGGATTGGCCCGCGTTGCCCGCGAGGTAAATGTTCTGCTGGCGCACGGTGCGGTTTCTGGCGGCATTCCACCAGTCGTTATATGGCGCGTCGATCCAGCGTGCGGTGACCGAATACAGAAATCCCGGTTTCACCTCGATGCCGTTTTCCAGCCCGTTCACCACAATGCCGTCGATCATCACGACCTTCGTGCGGTTATCGTTGTAGTTTGCAAAGTCGCGGAGGTAGAGCTTGCCGTCCTTCCGCACGGGCCGGACGTCCAGCCAGGTGTCCTTGCTCCCTTGTCTGATCCATTCCTTCGCATCGAGCACCTCGTTGGCTACCGACGTTTCGAAGTTGAATGCAGCGGTTGTTTGGCAGCCTTGCTGGCCGAGGCTTAGCACACTAATCTGCGCTTCGCCGCCATTGATCTGCACATCCGGGATGGTTAGCCACGTGCCGTACCGGTGCGCAACCGCCTGGAAAGTTTGTGTTTGGCCGTTCTGGGTGATTTTTACGTCGTAGGGAGAAAGCCCGCCTGCATTGGCGGCGAGCTCGAACTGCATTTCGCGGCCGATCTGCCGGTAGCGGCGGATCGTGAGGTCGCATGCATGGGATGCCGAATCGAGCGTCCGGGCCATCGGGAAGCCCTCAGTCACTTGCACGTAAGTCTTGTGGCCGCTTGGACCGAAACGGTTCCAGGCCCAAAGCCCGGAACCGATCAGAAATGCGAGAATGCCACCTATCCAGATAAGCGATGTTTTGGTCAAAACTTTCTTTTTATGTGTCACGATACATTGTTTACCACCAACGATAGAAAAGGCCTATCGAACCGTTCACGGATGATATGCCTTTGTCGATGTAGTCATATTTGTATGCCGTGCCATCATATTTGACACGCACATCGAGCCCAAACGTCCCGTCCTTCTTGAAGAAAAATCTGGAACCGGCCCCGATGCCGTATTTGAAGCGTATTTTTTGATCCTGCGACGACAAAGTGCCGTAATATACGGTGTAATCCAGAATACTTCCCCCGCCGCTGATCTGAATGTAAGGCTGAACCTGCGAAGTCCGCGGCAGAAAAAGGTAGTTGGCAAACAGTTCCACCGGGTATTGCGAAACGGTGCGCGTTTGAACGGCGGAAATCGTGCCGTCCTGTCCATCGTATAACGCCCTCGGTACGCGTTTTTCGAAATACGAGGAGCCGATCTCGCCGCCTATCGACAACGGTGCATTGCGTAGCACCCATTCGATGGAGACCGAGGCGTTCCGAAAGGAGGATTTGTCGATGTAATTATCCTTGAAAGAGCCCATCGGCACTGCTGCCGTGTAGCGGACAGTAGCCAGGTAATGGGTGTAGCGTTCAAAAGGGGATGCAATCGTATATAACCTTGGTTTTTCCTGAGCCAATGCAGGCAGAACACTTCCAAGGAAAAGGGCAATAATGATGATTCTTTTCATTTGGTTACTTGATTTTGAGGTATTCGGACTGTCCGAAAATAGAGTCGGCCATTTTATCGACGAGCGCTTGGTCGCCGATTGCCGAGCCGCGGATTTGCGCATCCCAGATCACGTTGAAAGTTTTACCGGAAGGAGTCGTTTGCGGGTTTTTGAAGTCGAGCATCGAAATCAGCCAGGAGCTCTCGCTGGTTTGGTAATAGCCGTAATAGCTCGGGAAACCATAGCCGTAACCGCCCCAATAGCCTCCATAATAAGAAGAGAGCGGTTGGGACACCACATTGAGATACGTATTGGTGATCCACGAAACGTTGATACCCACATCGGGGTTCTGTGTCCGGCTTACGTATTTGTAACCCATGTTTTGCATGTTGGTGATCAGCCGTTGCAGCATGGCACGGTCGATGTCGTCCAGTGACGTTCCGGCGCGGTTATTTTCGACAACGAGCACCGAATCCACGATGCTGAATGTTTTATACTGACTGAAATTGGCAGCTTTGTCGTGGTTGGTAATGTATACCAGCGATTCTTCGTTAGAAAGGTCGCTGATCGGGTCCTTGGAACACGACATGAACCCCAGGCCGACTATCAGTAAGAGGAAAGAGGCTTTTTTGAACATTTGAGTATGACTTTTTAAAATTTGTTAAATAAACGAAACTTTGGAGCCGAATAGTTTAGCGTTTCATAAACTCTGACCGCATCATCCGGCGATTGGTTGGAACGGCCATCTTTCCCGCAGAGCGTCAGGAGAGTATGGAAACAGGGAAATTGTCTCTTTAATATTGAAAACACATTTGGACAATGTTCGTCCGAATCCCCGTAAATTTGCAGCAGTTTAATTTAATCATATGGAATCAAAAGAAGAGATTTTAAGGATCATAGATGTACTCAACGACACCTACGAAAGCGAAGAGGCCTGGTATGGCCCGTCGGTGGTGGAAGCGCTGCGCGATGTAACGCCTAAAATGGCAGAAACCCGCCTGAGCGCCAACACGCATTCTATTGCTGAAATCGTGTACCACATGACCACCTGGCGGATTTTTGCCGTGCGGAAATTGCAGGGCGACGCCGAGTTTGATATTAAAACGCAGGATAAGGACTGGAAGAAATTCCCCGTGGTGGACGAGTTTGAATGGGAGGCAATCCAGATGGAGCTGAGCCTTTCACAGGAAGAGCTGGTATCGGAGCTGGAAAAGGTTGCGGATGACAGCTTCCTGGAAGAGTTCGTGCCGGGCCGCGACTATTCTTACTACACCATGATCCATGGGGTGATCCAGCACGACGTTTACCACGCCGGGCAGATCGGACTCATTAAAAAAGCAGCAAAGGCCATGCGCCTGGAAGAAGACGACGATTACGGCGCATACGGCGACCGTTCGGACTACGACAATTCCGCAGATTATTACTGAAACTTGCATGAAATTCTGTAAAAATAGGCTCGCACCTATTGTTTATAATAGAAATTGTATATTTTGCATTACAATGGAGCGATGGATATTGAGAAATGCCAACGTTCTAATGGTGTGGATATAGACAAAAAGGCTGCCCGATATTTCGGACAGCCTTTTTTTAAGCAAAAAATCTGTGCAACATTTGGCACTTTAAACCGCCCGATCTTCCTATGAAAATACTTATCGTTGAAGACGAACCGAAACTCGCCGGATTCTTGAAAAGAGGGCTCGAAGAGCAGTCCTGGGAGGTGGAACTGGCTTATGACGGACAAGTCGGTAAGAAAATGGCTTCCAATTACCGATTCGACGTAATCATCCTGGATGTGAACCTGCCGCTCCTCAACGGCTACGACCTTGCCAAACAACTCCGCGCCGACGGCCTCACCACCCCGATCCTGTTTCTCACCGCATTGGGCACGATCGACGACAAGCTGGACGGTTTCGAAGCCGGTGGGGACGACTACCTCGTCAAACCGTTCGAATTCCGGGAACTCATTGCGCGCATCAAAGTCCTTTCGCAGCGCAATAGCGTTCGCGAGCAATCCAGCCAGGTACTCACCCTGGCCGATCTCGAACTGAACCTCGACGAAAAAGTAGCCCGGAGAGGCGGCAACCGCATTGACCTCACCGCCAAGGAATTCGCATTGCTCGAATACCTCATGCGCAACCGCGGGCGCGTGGTTTCGCGGGTGGACATTGCCGAGCAGGTGTGGGACATCCGCTTCGATACCGGCACCAACGTAATCGACGTTTACATTAATTTTCTCCGCAAAAAAGTCGATAAAGACTATCCTACCAAGCTGATACACACAGTGGTAGGTATGGGATATATTTTCAAGGAAGAATGAATATCAAATCGCGCCTGACGATGCTTTTTACCATGCTGGTAGGCTCCATCATGGCGCTTTTCTGTCTGGCCATTTACTTTTTTTACGATCAATACCGCGAAAAGCAGTTCTATTCTTTCCTGAACGAGCGCGGCCAGACGATCGCCCAGCTGGTAGAAGCCAGCCACGGCATCAGCAAGGCGGATATCGAGAAGATCGAGAAAGAGAACAAAACGATCCTGCTCGACGAAGAAATCACCATTTACGACGGCTCCGACTCAATCATATTCGTGAGCGGAAAAGAAAACCTCACGCTGTCGAGAACCATGCTCACCGAGGCGCGGGCCGGCAAGGAAATCCATACGAAACACAACAAAAAGGAAGTCATCATCATCCGGCACATTTTGCAGGACCACCGGAAGCCGTGGGTGATCGTGGTAATCGCGAACGACTACCTGGGCATGAATCAGCTCAACCGCCTCCGCGAAATCCTGCTCGTAGGCTGGTTGCTGTCCATGATCCTGGTGGGCGTGGCCGGCTGGCAATTTTCGAATGACGCCATCAAACCCGTGGCGGACATTATCGACCAGGTCAACAACATTTCAGCCGGTAATCTGCATGAAAAAGTGCGGGTAGGACGTGAAAAAGACGAGCTAGCATTGCTCGCGGAAACGTTCAACCAAATGCTGACCCGCCTTGAAATCGCATTCGTGGCCCAGAAAAACTTCGTGTCGCACGCGTCGCACGAGCTGCGCACGCCGCTGGCGCTCATCATGAGCGAAGCCGAGCTGAGCCTGATGAAAGAGCGGTCGCCGGCCGAATACCAGGATGCATTGAAGGGAATATGGTCCGAAGCAAAAGAAATGAACGAGCTCGTAAACCGCCTGCTCGAACTGGCCCGGACGGAAGAGAAAACATTCAAGGGCACATTCTCGAAAATACGGATCGACGAAGTATTATGGCATGCAAAAGGCTCGGTGCAGCAGAAAAACCCGGGTTACCAGGTGCATATTCATTACGACAAAATACCCGAGGACGAGGAGCAACTAAAACGCTTTGGCGACGAAAGCCTGCTCAGGACTGCATTTTTGAACCTGATGGACAATGCCTGCAAATACTCGCCCGATAAAACCTGCAACGTTTTTCTGGAAATCAAAAACAGGCTGATCATCATTTACTTCCGCGATATGGGAATCGGCATTGCCCCGGAAGAGCTGCCGTACATTTTCGATACATTCTACCGCAGCCAGTCCACGATCAGCAAGGCGGGGTATGGCATCGGGCTGGCACTTACGAAGCGGATCATCAATATGCAGGGCGCCAGCATTGAAGTAGAGTCGGCACTAGGCAGCGGCACGACATTCATTTTGAAATTCCCACCTTTTTAACTCCTTTTTAATACAGCGTTAATGCCTCTTTAACAAGGGAAAAGCTCTTTTGCAGTAATCGCATTGAGTTAAATTGAGTTAGGTGAGTAGTAAGAAAAGACTGGCCTTCGGAGCTTCCGGAGGCCAATTTTTTAAATACCCGTTTCCGAAACCCGGAATTTCGTCTGCGTCTGTTCTTCCACGCGCGTAGCGGGCAATGCCTCCGGGTGCTCGTTGGAAATAAATTCGATCAGCTTTTCTCGCACCAGGCAACGCAAGTCGAACGTCTCGCCCGAATTCCTGGCCGACATCAGCGCGCGGATCACCATCAGTTGCCCCTGCGTATCGGTAACCTGCAATGCCCACGCACGTCCGTCCCAAAGCGGTGTGCTGTCGAGCACCTCTTTCAGTTTCGCGCGCAGCTTATCGACGGGCGTGTGGTAATTGAGGTAAAAGAATGCAGTGCCGGTAAGTGCGCTATCATTCCGGGTCCAGTTCTGGAACGGCGTTTCGATGAAATAGGTGATCGGAAGTACAATGCGCCGCAGGTCCCAGATATTAACGACCACGTAAGTCAGGTTAATTTCCTCAATGCGCCCCCATTCGCCTTCCACAATCACCACGTCGTCGATCTTGATTGGCTGCGTAAATGCGATCTGAATACCGGCCATGAGGTTGGCCAGCGATTTCTGCGCCGCGAAACCGATGATCACCGAAGCGATACCGGCGGAAGTGAGTATTCCCACGCCATATTGCCGCACGCTTTCGAAGCTGAGCAGCAGTATCGAAACGCCGATCGTCACGACCATGATCACGACAATGCGTTTCACGAATTTGATCTTCGTAAAAAGCCGCCGCGCCTGGTTGTTGTCGGGGGAGTTGAAATCGAGCTTATCGATCAGAATGCGCTCCACGATGATCACGATCCGGGCCATGAGCCAGGTCGTAATGCCGATGAGCGCGGTTTTACTCAATGCGAAAACCCAGTCGTATTCCGGATTGGAATAAGTATACGTTTTGGCGGTAGCCGTAATGAGCGTGATCGGCACAAAGAAATGCAGCACGCTGGTGAGGTTCTCGCGGATGGCGCGCACCACGGTCCAGTCCCGTCTCGAAGCGGTAACCCGGATAAGGCTGATGACAATAATGCTGATCACCAACCCGATGGTGCCGGCGAGCAGCAGCAAGAGCCAGGGAGAATTGCGGTAATTAATAAGGTCGATAAAATCCATTCACTAATCAGATATCGTTGAGCCGGGCCACGATCATGCCCGTGTGTTTCGGAACCGAAGCGACATACTCCGCCAGGGGCACGCTCGTCATGATCACCTTCTTGCCAGTCAGCGAAGCGTGTATCAGGTACGCGCGGCTGCCAACTTTCGAAATAATGCCCATATGGTTCACATCCAGCCCTTCCACCGACGAGGTGAACGCGACGATGTCGCCGTCGTGCAGCATTGGTTCGGCTTTCTGGATGGCATTTTTAGGAATATACCGGTGTTCACGCGAATTGATCACCGCTTCCTGTTCCTTCACTTTTTCATACACGTCGCTGGGCGCGAGAGAGGGGTAAAGGTTCGCGTGCGTGGTCATAAAGTTGATTTCCTTGTTGAAAGGCACACCACCTACTTTCGCGGTGATGTTTTCCAGGCGCCCGCGTTTCTGGTTTTCGTACATCCAGTCGAGGATATAATGCAGCCGCGAGGGGTAGCCGTCGATAATGCCTTCGCGGTAGCGCAGGCGGGTCAGTTCATTTTTGTATTCTTCAAAAGTCGCATTTTCCGTTTTGGCAACCGCCAGTGCGATCACGCTTTCTACCAATGTAGTGCAGTCGAGGCCATCGAACTTGCAAACGAGCCGCTCTGTCGGGTTACCTTCCAGCGTGCCGGCCACGTAGGGCGTGCCCAGGAATGATTCGCTGATCCGCAGGACCTGCGTACCGATGTCCGGACTGGCGGGCAGCTCCATTTTCTGCACAAAGGTCTTTTGCAGGCTGGCTTGCCCGAACGAGGCCACAGCACCCAGCATCAAAATGGAAAGCACTACAAATCTGATCATACTTATGTCTTTAAACCAGGGTACGTTTACGTCAAAAAATCATTGCCAGGCCATGCGGGAAACTGGCGGATTATGTAAAATTAGTGATCAAAGGCCCGTTTTGCAACGGGCGCGGCGCCTTTGGCCGGGTTACTTCGCCACAATCTCGAATACAAACGCGGAAATCGGTGGGAGTTCGATGCCCACGCCCGTGGAAGTAATATCGGCCGTCCGAAGCTGCACCTGCACCATTCCGACGGGAAACACGGGGCGAAGTTTGTACGAGCCGGTCTTGCCCAGTTTCAGCACATTGGCCCAGGCATCCTGCGGTATTTTAATTGTCGTTTCTACGGTGCGGGATTCGTGGAAGTTGTACACAAACAGCAATTTTTGATTAGCTGTGTGGCGTAAATAGCTGTAAATGATTGTTTTGTCGTAGTTGGCAGACTGCCCATAAGCATTCACATATTGCAGGTCATAGAATCCGCCGGCATACACGGCTTCGTTTTTCAATACAAATTCATTCAAATCTTTGTAAAAGCTGCGGAGCGTTTTCTGCTCGGTCGTGAGCAGCGCGTCATCATACCGGCCGCCATTCACCCATTGCTGAAACTCGGGAACGCCCCAGTAATCGAAAATGGTGGTGCGGCCGTCCTCACCCTGGAAACCTTCCTGTTCGGTAGGGTCCACGCCCAATTCCTGTCCGAAATAGAGCATTACCGGCCCCGTGTGCAGTGTGGCGCTCAAT
Source organism: Dyadobacter fermentans DSM 18053 (assembly GCF_000023125.1). Taxonomy (NCBI): domain Bacteria; kingdom Pseudomonadati; phylum Bacteroidota; class Cytophagia; order Cytophagales; family Spirosomataceae; genus Dyadobacter; species Dyadobacter fermentans. Next base: position 3,412,133 of record NC_013037.1, on the reverse strand, counting down.
ACCATCGCAGGCAGGGCCGTCCACGGGTTCCCGGCAAAGTAGCGCGACGCAATGCGCTGCTCGTCGTGATTTTCCAGAAACCGCAGCATATGCTCGCTGAAATCGCCCGACTCCTGCTGCCATACCCGCGTAATGTCCTCCGCCGTTCCATTCCCCTCCACGATCCGGCGCAGCGAATTATACAGCCCCACCTTATCGTACAGGTAATCAAACTTGCCCGACTCGATGTAATTCCGGTATTCGGATGGATTGTAGATCTCCGCGATGAAGATCACCGCAGGATTTTCGTGCTTCACTTCCGGGATTACCCAGCCCCAGAACTCCACCGGCACCATTTCGGCCATGTCGCAACGGAAACCGTCCACGCCTTTGCGCGTCCAGTAAATAAGGATATCTCGCATTTTGAGCCAGGTGGAAGGAACAGGGTCGAAATGCAATGCGCGGCCGTTGAGGTAATCCACGCCATAGTTCAGTTTTACGGTTTCGTACCAGTCGTACTGGCTCGGCTGGGCCTGGAACACGTCGTTGCCGGTGGCTTTGGCGGGACGCTCGTGGTAGGGCGTTGTCACGGGCAGCGGCGGTTTGTGGCCTTCGGGCACCACAAAGTCGTGGTTTGGAATGTAATAAAAGTTATTGGAAGGGCTAAAATCAACCGTGTCGTCGTCATCTTCACCAAAATCCCGCACGCCCTCGGGGCGGACGTCGGACTGGTATTGCCGGGCGACATGGTTCGGAATGAAGTCGATGATTACTTTCAAATCGTGGGAATGCGTACGCGCGACGAGGTTTTCGAACTCCTGCATCCGGTTTGGCACCTCCACGGCGAGGTCGGGGTCCACATCGTAATAATCTTTTACGGCATAAGGCGAGCCGGCAATGCCTTTTACGATCAGCGGATGGTCGGGATTAATGCCGAATTGCGAATAATCGGTGAGCGTGGCATGTTCGAGCACGCCGGTGTACCAAAGGTGCGTGACGCCGAAATCCTTCAATGCGGCCAGTGCGGTATCGTCGATGTCGTTGAATTTTCCGCACCCGTTCTCTTCGATCGTCCCGTACACCTTGTTGGTCGTGTTCCGGTTGCCGAAGAGTCGTGTAAATATCTGGTATATAACGAATTTGTCCTTGTTGACGGCAGGCATCTCTTTCTGTTTTATGAATGTAATAGGAAAGTCGGCAGCGCCTTCTGGCGGGGCGTGAAAGCCCGTATTTCGGCCCTGGCGCAGCAAATTGCTAATTTTTACTATTTTGCAAGATATTAAAATTGAAATGATATGCCCTCAATACAAGCTTGCCTTTTTGATCTCGACGGGGTGATCGTGGACACTGCGCAGTTCCATTACATTGCCTGGCGCGAGATGGCGCAAGACCTCGGTTTCGACCTCACACGTGAAGAAAACGAACGACTCAAAGGGATCAGCCGCATGGAATCGCTCGATATCGTGTTGTCCATCGGCGGCGTCCTGTTGTCCGACGAGGAGAAAATCCGCAGGGCCACCGCCAAAAATGCCCGCTACCTCGAACTATGCATGCAAATGACGCCCGACGACGCATTGCCCGGCGTGCGCCGTTTCCTCGACGAGCTGAAACAAAACAGCATCCCGAGCGGCTTGGGCTCAGCAAGCAAGAATGCCAAAGTGATTCTCGAAAGGATAAACATGCTGCATTACTTCGATACGATTGTGGACGGCAACCGCATTACAAAAGGCAAGCCCGACCCGCAGGTGTTCCTCATGGGCGCATCCGATTTGAATGTACCGCCGGCGCATTGCGTGGTGTTCGAGGATGCCGTGGCTGGTGTGCAATCCGCCAAAGCGGCCGGAATGCTCGCAGTGGGAATAGGGGAGGCGTCCATCCTCACGGAAGCCGATATCGTGATCCCCGGTTTTGAAAATTTTGGTTTGCCGCAATTGGAAAACATATGAAGAATTACATTACGCACGATGAATGGTGCATCGTAGAAGAAGGTTTTCACCCCGAACATAACGAAATCACAGAAAGCCTGATGAGCCTCGGCAATGGCCGCATGGGCCAGCGGGGTAATTTTGAAGAAGGGTATTCAGGCAAAACACTGCTCGGTAACTATGTGGCAGGGGTGTATTTTCCTGATAAAACAAGGGTAGGCTGGTGGAAAAACGGGTATCCCGATTATTTTGCCAAAGTGCTCAATGCCTGTAACTGGGCGGGCATCGAAATCCGCATCGGTGCCGATTTGCTCGACCTGAATACCTGCAAAATCGACGATTTCAAGCGGGTACTCAATATGAAGGAAGGCGTGCTCGACCGCACTGCCACAGTGACGCTCTCCGGCGGCAGGAAGCTGCGCATCCATTCCAAGCGTTTTTGCAGCATGGCCGACGACGAGGCCGGAGCAATCAGTTACAGCATGGTGCCGCTCAATTTTACCGACCATTTCAGCATTACCCCTTTCCTCGACGGCAACATCCGCAACCGCGATTCGAACTACGACGAGTCGTTCTGGAACGGGATCGCGCACGAGGCGCAGGCCTGCGAAGGTTACCTGGTGCTCGAAACGAAAAGCAATCCCTACCAGGTGGAGCAATTCCGCGTCGCTACGGGAATGAAGTTCGATTTTAAACTGAACGGCATGCCCGCCGAGCCGGCTGTGCAATATATAGCGCAGGACAAATATGTGAACGGCAGCACGCAGCTGGAAGTGAAGGAAGGGCAGGAGCTTACGATCTATAAATATGCGGTCAACCTGTCGTCGGCAAACTATGCGCACGATGAGCTGTTGCCCAAAGCCAAAGCCTACATCGCCCGCATTGCCGACAAGGGCTTCGACCGCATGTACGCGGAGCATGTGCAGGCGTGGGCAGGCAAGTGGGAGAAAAACGACATTACCATCGCCGGCGACGTGGCCGCGCAGCAGGGTATCCGCTTCAATATCTTTCATTTAAATCAAACCTACACCGGCGAAGACGAGCGCCTGAACATCGGTCCGAAAGGCTTTACCGGGGAAAAGTACGGCGGCAGCACCTATTGGGATACCGAAGCATACTGCATTCCGTTTTACCTCTCCACGGCCGATGACAAAGTGGCGCGCAACCTGCTCGTTTACCGTTACAAGCATTTGCAGAAAGCCATTGAAAACGCAGCCAAACTTGGCTTTTCCGAAGGCGCGGCGCTTTACCCGATGGTGACCATGAATGGCGAGGAATGCCATAACGAATGGGAGATCACTTTCGAAGAAATTCACCGGAACGGGGCCATTGCCTACGCCATTTACGACTACACCCGCTACACCGGAGATGAAAGCTACGTGACGGATCGGGGCCTGGAAGTGCTCATCGGCATTTCGCGGTTCTGGAAGCAGCGGGTCAACTGGTCGGAGGAGAAGGGGCAATATGTGATGCTGGGTGTGACGGGGCCTAATGAGTATGAGAATAATGTCAATAACAACTGGTATACCAATTACATCGCCTGCTGGACGCTCCGTTACACGCTCGAGGTGATCGACAAGCTGTGGAAACAAGATTCCAGGAAACTGAACGAGGTCATTTTCAAAACCAATCTGCAACTTAACACCGAGCTTGCCGACTGGAAGCATATCGTCGACAACATGCATTACCCGTTCGATCCCAACCGGCAGGTGTTTTTGCAGCAGCAGGGATTCCTGGACAAGCAATTGCTCACCGTAACGGACATTGCCGACCAGCGGCCGATCAACCAGCGGTGGTCGTGGGACAGGATATTGCGGTCGTGCTTTATCAAACAGGCGGATGTGCTGCAAGGCCTGTATTTCTTCGAACACGAATTTGATGCGGGGGCCATTCGCCGGAATTTCGACTTTTACGAGCCCATGACGGTCCACGAATCGTCGCTATCACCCTGCGTACATTCAATCCTCGCCGCCGGGCTGGGCCTGCGCGAGAAGGCTTATGAAATGTACCTGCGCACCGCGCGCCTCGACCTCGACGACTACAACAACGATACCGAGGACGGCCTGCATATTACTTCGATGGCCGGCACCTGGATGAGCGTCGTGAAAGGCTTCGCGGGCCAGCGCGTGAAAGACGGAGTGCTGTCGTTCAAGCCCTATCTTCCCGAACAGTGGCAGGGCTACTCGTTCCGGATCGGGTTTCGGGGGAGTTTGTTGAAAGTTTCGGTGTCGAAAGGGAGCGTTTCAATTGAAAATGTGTCAGATAGCGGCATTACAGTGCTGGTGAATGATCAGAAGGTGTTTGTGGATGCGCTGGCTTCTGTGCAACTTTAATCACCGATGGTTTACTTAAAATGATGTTATTTATTCAAAAAATTATATTTTAATTGAAATTTAGCAAACGGTCATAGCAATAATTGTAAATTTCCCTGATTACTTGTAGGTTAGTGGCTTTTGAACCATTAAGCACCCCCATGGTACAGAAAATCCGCTTACTTGTATTGACAGGTATGTTGCTGATGTTGAAGGCGTTATCGCCCCAGCCTTTGTCAGCGCAGGATTTTAGTGAGTGCCAGCGGATTGTAAAAGAACTTCTACCTACGTTCAACAAGTCATTCGAGGATAATAATCCTGCGTTGCTCCGCGACGAGAAATATCAGCGCGGCATCCGTAACCTTCAGGCGGCATACGCCCTCTACCATAAGCAGGCATTCCAATCGTCCGATTCCGCTCAGCGAATGAATAATGAGGCAGTGATCCTGGCGCTTTCAGGCAATTACCAAAAGGCGTTGCACATCATGGAAGCGCTGGATTTCGGCGAGTCGGACCAGCAAATGCATTACAACCGCGGGCTTTTTGCATTGCTTTCGGGGAAATTCGATGCGGCCAGGAACGATTTCGGACAATCGCCGGGGAGTTCGGAGGCTAAGCTGAACACGCTTGTTGCATTAGCAAGGCAGAAAAAATTCCAGGAGGCGGAGCAATTTGCCAGTGACAATTCGGCCAAAAGCACCGGCGGGAAATGGAACTTCAACATCGGGATGGTGCACAAATACGGCGGGCGCATGGAAGAGGCCGTGGCCGAGATCACCACGGCGATCCGGCAAAAGGACGAAATGGCATACCGCCTTCAACGAGGCGATATCCTGATGCGGACCGGCAATGAGAAACGCGCCGTGAAGGATTTCGAGAAGGTGGCCCGCACGCACCCAAAAGCGCAGATCCGCTACGCCAATGCATTGCTTTCGCTCAACCAGTTCGGCATGGCGAAAGCCGTTTTTGAAAAATACCTCGAAACCGACGACCGCACATTCCGCGGCGACGCCTACCTGGGTATGGCGCATTCGAGCTACGGCCTGCAACAAACCGGCGAGGCGCAGCGGTACTATAAGCTCGCCTCGACGCTGAAAAGGGAAACGCCCGCGCTGCAATCGGGCATCGCGAACACGCATTTGTCCAAACACGAGTACCAGACGGCCTTCAACCTTTTCGACCGGGTGATCAAGAAAGATTCTACCTACCTGCCGGCTTACCTGGGCCGGGCGGTCGCTTACTACGGGCAGAAAAAGTACGACCTCGCATTGCGGGATTTCAAGAAGGGCGAGAAGGCGCTGAACGAGGACAATAAGTTCTTCGCGGACCTGTTCGTAACCAAAGCTTTTTCCGAATACTATCTCAAACAAACCTCCCAGGCTCAGGAGGATTTCCAGAAAGCGATCAAACTCGACCCCGCGCGCTACGAGGCGCTGGCCGGGCTGAGCGGCATCATGATCGATTCGAAGCGGTATTCCGAAGCGGGGCAATACCTGGCCAGGGCGCTGCAATATGAACAGGGTTACGACCTGATGTGGAGCAATTACGGCAACCTGCTACTGCATTTTGATATGTACAAAAAAGGGTATCAGGTGTTTAAAAAGGCAGTGTCGCTCAATCCGTCCAACGTAAATGCGCAGAATGGCTGGGGCATTGCATTGCTTGAAAACGACCAGCTCGACAAGTCGATGGCGGTGTTCGACAGCCTCGTGCGCGAGAAGCCGGAGCTGCCTTTCCTGCATAATAATCACGGGATCGTTCAGGCATATATCGGTAACCGGCATGACCAGAAACACCAGGTGAACGAAGCGAACACGCGGTACGACGGTGCGTTTGAGGACTTTAAGCTCGCGATGGACGCCGCGCCGGGACGCAAGTTTTACAATGTGAACCAGGGCAATGTGTATCGGTACATGGAGCGGTACGACGATGCCAAACTAAGTTACCAGAGCTATCAGGACAAAAGCGCGCTGAACAACACTGCGGTGATGTACGCAGGCCAGGAGCGCCTCAAAGATGCCAAATACTACCTCGGCGTCGCGCTCCAGATCGACTCGCTGCACCGGGTTTTTCAATACAATATGTCGGTGCTGGTGAAAGGCAAGCAGAAGGAAATGATGCGGCTGGTGGCGTCGTCCGACGAAAACAGCCCGTTTTCCGATATCGGCATTAAATACAGCCGTGACGGTTTTGTGACGATCTATCTCTATGATTACGAATATGACGTACTGACTTTCCCGGGGAGGCATTACATGCCACTGCCCGTGGCCGAATACAAGGAAGATTACTTTATCCCTGAATATGACTTCAAACTGGTGCCTTATGAGAAGAAGAAGGTGCCGGCCGTTAAAAAGAAGCGTGTGCGTTACCACAGTCAGAAGGTCCGGATGCCGGGCAGCAGGGGCCGATCGGGAACCAAATGTCCGATCCTGTTTTAGAAGTTAACCTCGACTAAACTGTCCAAATAACACGTTTTGAGCAAAATTTTCCACGGCAGGCAAGGTGAAATCCCCAACTGATGAAAGTTTTTCCACTATTTTAATCAATGCCAGATAATCGCGTTTCAGATATCGCCGGTGAGTTTTGTGAAGATATTCTTGACTTCGACAAAACTGATCGGTTTGTCCAGGAAGTAGTCGGCCCCGTTTCTGAATGCCTCTTCTCTTAAGTTGGTCATGGCGCTCATCATCACCACTTTTGCAGGTTTGCCAGGGTGTACATCGCGCAACTGGCGGATCGCCTCTACGCCCTTTCCGTCGGGTAAGTTATTGTCTATGAATATCCAATCGGGATTCATCTCCCTGACACAATCGAGACCCTCCGTTAATGAAGCCACCACCCGGATCGATCCCTCCGGTGTTTTAATATTCAGTTGTCTTACTAGAAAATTGCGCATCAACACTCCCAAATCCCTTTCATCTTCGATAATAACAATTTTCATAGCGCTGTGTGAGAAGTAATAATTTCAGCCATCGGTAGTGGAGGTATTTTCCGGCGCTTTCAAGCAGCGTTGGGATTACGAACTAACCTTTGGGTTGACTAGGCAATAATCCTGCCATTTGCTATTTCAAAAAAGTATTTTCGGGCACATTTTCGAGGCTCCGGCGAGGAGCGGGATGTAACATTTTTACACCGTTTAGGGCGCATTTTTTACAGTGCCGTCTGGGGAGTGCATGATTTTGTAAAAATTAAATTCACTAATAATATGCTCATTAACAGGTATTTGTGTGAGTTGTCAAAATGGCCTCGCTGCGCTGGTACAGGATTTTCGACGGATTTGGGGAAAAGGAAAGATCAACATTAAAATCCAGTAAATTATGTCGACGAACAAAATCATCTTAGGAATAGTGACAGCTGCGGTAGCCGGTGCTGTAATCGGCCTGCTCATCGCCCCGGAAGACAGCAAAAGGACTTTCAAAAAGCTGAAAAAGAAAACGAACAACCTAGCCGGAGACCTGATCGCCGCCCTTGAAAAAAGCAAGGAAAAGGCAGCCAATGCAGCCGCCGGTCTTAAAGAGGAAGGCAAAGCATACGCAAACGAAGCGGCTGGTAAAGCCGAAGAATATGTGGATTCGGCCCGTCATCAGGTAGGAAACATTTAAGTCGCGCTGCCATGGAACCCGCAACTGATCCGGCAACATCACGGAAGCCAACGGTTTCCGGAACGGTCGGTTATTTCAAAGATCTGATGGCCGCCGGGCCGGGCGGAGTCGCAGGCCGCGGCGTGGAAATAGGTGTGGGTGCCCTGCTCGGGCGCACGTTTCTGAAACGCCTGCCTACGCCACTCAACCTGGTGGCCCCGCTGCTTGTGGAGAAGGTCATTATGAAATACGGGGCCGAAGAAGGCCGCGAGCTGCTGTTGAAAGGTTTGTACTGGGTCAAAAACGCGACCGAAGACAAGCCAGTGCAGCCGGCCTGAACGGCGAATATCTGATATAAGGCAAACCCTCTGTAACCGGAGGGTTTTGTCGTATACAGGCGGGCAAGGGTTTTGCATTTCGTATAGTGAATTTTCTATGGGCAAATGCCGCCGCCGGTGCTTCCCGAATGTGTCAGAGTAAGAAAGCCAATGGCACGACCGGAGCATAGGAAATGCCGATTTCTTTTGATTTTCAATGAGATGGCAAGACGTTCGGATCGTGTCGCGGAGGCAGCTCCGCCCTGTCCGGACGGCAGAACGAAAGTGTAACCGGTGCGAGGAAAAACGGGTTCGAGCGCTGGTAAAAGGTTTCATGAATGTGGATTCGCTCTACATTCTGAATTATAATACTCAGTATGTGGAAATAACTACGCAATCTTCGGCCAGGCGGCTTTTCGTTGAGTCAACATTAGATAAAGAGTCGTAAATTTAAAGCACCAAGAGAATATCAATTTTACCCTTAGTTGCTATATGCAAAGACAGACGCAGACGCAGAGACAGACTTTAAAATACTCTCCCTTGCAAATTCAGATGCTGAATTTACTGCACCTGACTACAATGGAGCTTGAACAAAGGATTAAGGAGGAGCTGGAAGAAAATCCGATACTGGAAGAAGGGAAAGAGGATAGTACGTCTGAGGAAGCGCCCGAAGAGTTCGATGATGCGGATATTTCATCGGGTGGCGACGATAATACCGTTCAGGACTATTATGACTGGGATGAGTTCCGTGACGATGATATTCCCGACTACAAAACTTATGCAAACAACCAGTCGGCCGATAACGAACTTTACACCCGGCCGATGGTGGAGGCCATTTCGTTCCGGGATGACCTCAAACAGCAGGTACACTTTCTGCAATTGGATGAGCGTCAGCAACTAATCGCCGACTTCATCCTCGATTCACTGGATGAAGACGGGTTCCTCCGGCGCGAAAGCGATGTAATTGCGGACGATATTTCATTTGCGAACAGCATGTTTATCGATACCGACGAAGTGAACACGATGCTGAAAGTGATCCAACAGCTCGATCCTCCTGGAATTGCGGCCAGTGACCTGCGGGAATGTCTGCTCATCCAGCTCAACCGGATGGATAACCAGAACGATACCTGGAAATGGGCATACAAGATCGTGTGCGACGCATTCGACGAACTGGGTTCGCGGAACTACGATAAGATTATGCGCATTACCGGCCTGGACGAGGAGTCGTTGAAAAAGGCCATACAGCTCATCACGACGCTCAACCCGAAACCGGCCTCGGGCCTGCGGAACGATGCCATCGTGAACGAAAGCATTAAGCCCGATTTCATGCTTTGGTATACCGAAGACGGAGAGATCGAAGTGCAGCTCACCTGGGGCAACAGTCCTGCATTGAAGCTGAATAAGGTATTCACCCAAATGGCGGAAGAAAAGCGCGACAAAGCCACCAACCAGTTCCTGAAAAATAAAATGAACTCGGCCAAGTGGTTTATCGACGCCATCAAGCAGCGCGAAAACACGATGCTGAACACGCTGAAAGCCATTGTGAAACTTCAATACGACTATTTCCAGACCGGCGACATCAAGAAGCTGCGCCCGATGATTTTGAAAGATGTGGCGGAAATCATCGATATGGATATTTCTACCGTATCTAGGGTAACGACCAACAAATATGTTCAGACGCCATTCGGCATTGTGCTGCTGAAAGACTTGTTCACCGAAGGCGTTACCAATGAGGACGGAACCGAAGTTTCGAACCGCGAGATTCAGGAGGCGATCCGCGAGATTGTCAGCGAAGAGGACAAGCGGCACCCTTATAATGACCAACAGATTACAGATATGCTGGCAGTGAAAGGCTACTCCGTTGCACGACGGACCGTGGCCAAGTACCGCGAGCAGTTGAATATACCTACCGCGAGGTTGAGAGTTACTATTTAAAGCAAACCAAAGTTAAGCCCTTGTACCCGGCATGAAAAAAATAGTTGTTGTTGATGATGAAGCGGATATTTGCTTCCTTTTGAAGCGTTTTTTGTCAAAAAATGATTTTATAGTAGAAACTGCCCAGAATGGTAAGGACGGCCTGGCATTGATAGAGTCCATTTCGCCGGACCTGGTCATGACCGATTTCCGGCTCGGGGATATTACAGGCACCGAGCTGCTGACGACCATCAAATCCAAAAGACCCAACGTACCCGTACTGATCATCACCGGCTATTCCGACATTAAGGTGGCCGTGAATGTGATGAAACTGGGTGCATACGATTACATTACAAAACCCCTCTTCCCGGACGAGATCCTCGTGACGGTGAAGAAGGCAATCGCCGACGCGGAAGCCGCTCAGAACGACGAACAGCATTACATTGCCCCGGCGTCGTCCGATGGCATGGCGGAGGCCCCCAAGCCTGCCCGCAAGAGCCAGTCGCGCACGAAGGCAGGTTATGTGATGGGCAACAGCGAGGTTTCCGACAACCTTTTCCGGCAAGTGGACCTGGTTGCGCCGACCAATTTCAGCGTGATTATTTACGGGGAGAGCGGCTCGGGTAAGGAAGCGATCGCCCAGGAAATCCACAACCGCTCGAAACGCAAAGACATGCCGTTTGTAGCGATGGACTGCGGTGCTATTTCGAAAGAACTGGCTGGCAGCGAGTTGTTTGGGCATGAGAAAGGCTCATTTACGGGTGCATTGCAAACCAAAATCGGGCATTTCGAGCTGGCAAACGGCGGTACGCTGTTTCTGGATGAGGTTTCCAACCTTTCCTACGAAATCCAGGTGGCGTTGCTGCGCGTGGTGCAGGAACGCAAAATGCGACGCATCGGCGGCTCAAAAGAGATCGACCTCGACGTGCGGATCATCGTTGCGAGTAACGAGCGATTGCTCGATTCGGCGCGGAACGGGAAATTCCGCGAAGACCTTTATTACCGTTTCAACGAATTTACGATCGAAGTGCCGGCGTTGCGGAACCGCAAGGACGATTTGATGCTCTTCGCAGGCGCATTCCTTGAAAACACCAATGCAGAACTGGGCAAGAATGTAAGAGGGTTTTCGGAAGAGGTCAAAAACGATTTCCTCAACTACTCGTGGCCGGGTAACCTGCGCGAGCTTAAAAACGTGATCAAGCGCGCGACGCTACTTTCCGACGGTGAACTGATCGAGGAAAAGGCATTGCCGTTCGAGATCGTCAACTACAAGCGCTTGAAAGATCTGGACGACGAGCCGGCGCCGGCTGCAAGCTCGGTAGTTTCGCTGCTGTCCGACAATGTCGATGGCGAGGAATCCAAGCCCAGCCTGAAAACAGTGGCCAACGAAGCCGAATACGATATGATCATGCAGGTGCTTCGGGATGTTAATTTCAATAAGAGCAAAGCCGCTCGTTTATTGAACATCGACAGGAAGACGCTGTATAACAAAATGAAACAATTTGATATCTGACACCGGAACGGCTAGCGAGGAATGAACAATAAATTGATCCGGGTACTTTTGGTTGATGATGATGAGGATGACTATTTCCTGACCCGGGAGTATTTTCAGGACCTTGTCAACTGGAAATTCGATATTACCTGGTGTGCCACTTTCAAGGAAGCCGAAATACAGATCCGCAACAACAAGTTCGATCTTTACCTATTTGATTACCTTCTCGGTGAGAGCACTGGTATAGACCTGATCGAACTCGCTTGCAGCTTCGAATGCGAGGAGCCCATTATCCTGCTCACCGGCAAAGGCGATACTAAGATCGCCGTGGAAGCATTGCGCCTCGGAGCGGCCGATTACCTGATCAAAAGCGAGCTCGACGCCGAAAAGCTGGAAAGAAGCATCCGCTACGCACTGGAACGCACCTCGGTGCTGAAAGCATTGCGGCATAGCGAGCGGCGCTACCGGCGCGTGTTCGAGGAATCGAACGATTTCCTGTTCATCAGTGACCTCGAAGGCAATATCATCGATTTCAACGAGGCCGCCAGCCAGCTGACGGGCTATTCGGGTGATCAGTTGAAGGAAAAAAAGATTACAGAGCTCGTCGAGGACCCGCTGTTCGCATCACTCTGGAAAGACATTGCCGAGCAGCCCATTCACGACCACGAGGTACGTCTGCTCAACAAGGAAGGCGAAAAGCGGTACTGCCTGTTTTCGGCATCGGTAGAAGTGGACGACGACCATCCGTATATTCAGGGCCGATTGCATGATATGACTGCGCGCAAGCAGTCGGAAAAAGAGCGGTTATTTTCAGAAAAAATGGCGGTTACCGGTCGGCTCGTACGCATGCTTGCGCACGAAGTCCGCAACCCGCTCACGAATGTGAACCTCTCGGCCGAGCAGCTCGAAATGGAGCTGGCCGACGAAGACCAGAAGTTTTACACACAAATCATCAAACGCAACTGCACGCGCATTAACGACCTCATTACGCAGCTGCTGCAACCATCCACTTCGGAGGACATCGAGCTGATCGAAAGCTCCGTGCATTCGGTGCTCAGCCAGGCCATTAATGCGGCGCTCGACCGCGTGCAGCTCAAAAGAATCCAGATCGTGAACGAATTCGCGAGCGACGAACTTGCGTTGCCGCTTGATCAGGTTTCGTTGCAAATGGCTTTTCTTAACCTCATTACCAATGCCATCGAGGCGATGGAAGAGGACCGGGGCGTGTTGCGCATCGCCACCCGCAGCCAGGGCGACCAGATCCAGGTGATGTTTACCGACAATGGCGCGGGCATCAGCGAGGAGCACATGGACAAGATCTTCGAACCCTACTTTACCGGCAAAAACAACGGAATGGGTATCGGCCTGTCGACGACCATGAGCATTATTCACGCGCATCATGGCCGTATCGAAGTGCAATCGGAGCTCGGCGTGGGTACTACATTTACCATCAGCTTTCAATCCGCCAAATAGCCGCTACCGGGCTCACGCCCGGATTTTCCGGTTGAAAAACCCGTAAATGATCGGGAATACCAGCAGCGTAAGCACGGTTGCGGTGATGAGCCCGCCGATCACGACGATCGCCAGCGGTTTCTGAGTTTCGGAGCCGATGCCGGTGGAAATAGCCGCCGGCAGCAGCCCGATGGCCGCCATCAGTGCCGTCATGATCACCGGCCTGATCCGTGACTTCACACCTTCCCGTATCGCCTCGTCGAGTGTCATTCTTGCAGCCAGGTTTTTGTTGAATACTGAAATCAATATCACCCCATTCTGAACGCAGAGGCCGAAAAGGGCTATAAAACCGACGCCGGCCGAAATACCGAAGTTCATATGCGTGATGTGCAGCGCGAGTATTCCGCCGATCAATGCAAACGGCACATTGATGAGCACCAGCCCGGCATCCTTCGCATTGCTGAACATGATGAATAGCAGGATGAATATGCCTACGAGGCTGATCGGCACCACCTGGCCCAAACGCGCCGTAGCCCGCACCTGGTTTTCAAACTCACCCGACCAGCTCACCGAATAGCCTTTCGGTAACGACGCAAGCAGCGGTTTCACCTTCGATTGCGCTTCGGCGATGGTACTGCCGAGGTCGCGCTCGCGGACGGAAAATTTCACCCCGATGAAGCGCTTGTTATTGTCGCGGTACACGAATGCCGGCCCGGTAACCGTGCGGATGGAGGAGATTTCTTTCAGCGGGATTTTACCGCCCGTGAGGGTAGGCACCATCAGTTGCTGAATGTCATCGACGGTGCGGCGGTATTGTTCCTCATAACGTAGCCGGATATCGAATTTCCGCTCTCCTTCGTACAAAATAGAGGCAGTTTTACCGCCGATCGCCATTTCGATCACGGCCTGGGCATCGGCAATGCTTACGCCGTATTGCGCCATTTTATGGTCGTGGAGGATCACACTGATTTCTGGCTGGCCGATGTTGCGCAGGATGCCCACATCCTTGATACCAGGCACGTTCTGGATTTTTTCGAGTACCTCATTGGCCTTGGCATTCAGGGTTTCGAGGTCATCGCCGTAGATTTTCACTGCATTACTGGCATTCATACCTGCCACAGCCTCGGCCACATTGTCGATGATCGGCTGTGAATAATTGTAGTTGATGCCCTGGAATTGTTTCAGTTTCGCATCCATTTCCTCGATCAGCTCGTCCTGGCTGATCTTGCGCTTCCATTCCGCCTTCGGTTTCAGGTTTACCTGCATTTGCACATAATAGAAGCCGGACGGATCTGTGCCGTCGTTGGAACGGCCGGTTTGAGATAACACCCCATTCACTTCCGGGAATTCGTTGAGTTTGGCTCGAAGGGTGGTTACCATCTTCACCGTTTCGGCCAGGGAGCTGCTCATCGGCATTTTGGCTTCCACCCACAATGCGCCTTCGTTGAGCGTTGGCAGGAACTCGGTGCCCAGGAATTTGGCGGAAAACAGGGTAATCCCCAAGAATGCAGTTGCGAGCACCACGCTCAGTTTTTTACGTGCATAGCACCATTCAAATCCCCTGACCACAGTTTTATCAAAGAAGCGAACCACCGGGTTGCTCTTCTCGCGCACATTCTTTTTCAACAAAATAGAGCAAAGCACAGGCACCAGTGTGAGGGTGTACAGCAGCGCACCAAGCAACGCGAAACCGAGCGTGTAAGCAAGCGGCGTAAACATTTTGCCTTCCACTTTCTGGAAACTGAAAATGGGGATCAGCGCGGTGATAATGATGAGTTTGGAGAAGAAGATCGCTTTGCCGAGCTCACCGCCGGTGCGCTTGATGAGGCCCAGTTTCGAGAGTTTGTTGTAGCGGTCCATCCCATTTTTGTGCGCGAGATGGTCGAGCGCCACGAAAATGCCTTCCACCATCACCACCGCACCGTCGATGATGATCCCGAAGTCGATCGCGCCCATGGAGAGGAGGTTGGCCGACATGCCCATCAATTTCAGGCACATGAATGCGAAAAGCAATGCGAGCGGGATGATGATGGACACGATCACTGTCGTGCGCCAGTCGGCCATGAACAGGAACACGATCACGGTCACCAGCACAATGCCTTCGACGAGGTTATGCTTTACGGTATGCGCGCAGAATTCGATAAGGTTATCACGGTCGTAGAACGTGACCATTTTTACATCCGGCGGCAGGATTTTCGTGTTCAGCTCTTCAATTTTATCCTTCACACGCGCCAGCACCTCGCTCGGGTTTTCGCCTTTTCGTTGTACGACAATGCCCTCCACGACGTCATCATTCCCATCCAGCCCCACTTGTCCCACACGCGGCATATCGGATTCTTTCACATCGGCCACATCTTTTACGAGCACGGGGTAATCCTTTACATATTCGACGATAATGTTTTGAATGTCAGGGATGGAGTTCAAAAGCCCGATCCCGCGCACCACATATGCCTGACCGTTCTTTTCGATCACATCGCCGCCGACATTGATATTGCTTTTGGTAACAGCCTGGTACACTTCCAGCGGAGTAATGTTGTATTTCACGAGCTTGGTAGGGTTCACCTGCACCTCGTAAATCTTATCGCGGCCGCCGAACGCCACCACGTCGGCTACACCCGGTACGCTGCGCAACTGGCGGTCGATCACCCATTTGTGCAAGGTGAGCAGCTCGCGGCTGTCGCGGTCCTTGCTTTGCAATGTGAACCTGAAAATTTCACCCGTAGGGCCGTAGGGCGGCTGCACGTCCGGCTCCACGCCGTCGGGCAGCGATACCGTGCGAAGCTGGTTGTTGACCTGCTGCCGCGCGAAAAAGTCCTCGACATTATCATCGAAAATGATTTTCACAATGCTCAGCCCGAACATGGTCGTGCTCCGCACATTGGTTTTTTGCTGCACGGAGTTCATCGCGACTTCGATCGGCACGGTCACAAACCGCTCGATTTCCTCCGCACTGCGTCCGTTCCATTGCGTAACGATGATGATCTGCGTGTTGGTCACGTCGGGAAACGCTTCCAGCGGCGTATGCTGGTAGCTGACAACCCCCGAAACGATCAGCAGGCCTGTCATGAAGAAGATGAAGAACCGGTTCTTGAGCGAAAAGCCCACGATGCCTCGGATGAATTTGTTCATTGGTCAATGATTAATGACTGAATGATTGAATGATTGAATGATTGAATGAGCCGCCGTGGAACGGGGAATGATTGAATGAGCCGCCGCGGAACGGGGAATGATTGAATGATTGCGTTAATGTGCCGCTTTGGAACGGGGAATTTGCGAATGCGTGTTTGTGGGCGAGCAGATTGCCCTATTCGGTCATTCAATCATTCAATCATTCAACATTAATCATTCAGCGCGTCATAAACGAGTAGCTGGTTTTTGGAAATGATCGCTTCTCCGGGTTTGAGGCCTTCGCGTATGTAGGTGGTGTTCGCGAGGGAGCGATAGACTTCAACCGGGCGGGTTTCGATTTTGGAGCGGCTGTGGTATACCATTACCCAGTTCTTGCTGCGGTCGAAAATAACGGATTGGGACGGGATAGCTTGCATTTGCTCGCCTTCCTCGAAATTAAGCGTCACCGTCGCGTGCATTTCGGGTTTGAGTTTGAAACCTACATTCTGCAATTGAATGCGGATTTTCATTGCCTTTGTGTCCGGGTCGAGGACGTTGTAGATTTTATCGACCTTGCCTTTGAAAACTTCGTCCGAAAAGCTGATCGTGCGCACTTCCGCCTGCATGCCGAGCTTGATGCGCGGGATGTCGCTTTCGTTCACATTGGCCATTACCCATACGTCGGCGATCTGGCCGACCGTGAAAAGGCTTTCGGAGTTGTCGGAGCGCAGCTGCATGCCGCGGTTCACGTTTTTGTCGATGATGAAGCCGTTAATGGGCGATTTCACCGTGTAATTGGTGGATTTGCCCAAACCATAAATGGAAAACACTTCCTTCACGCGGTTCAGCTCGGCTTGCGCTTTATCCACAATCTGCCGCGCCGAAATCACATCGCGCTCGGGTACGAGCTTGCTTTCGAACAAATCCTCGGTCGACGACAGGTTTTTTCGGGCAATCAGGAGATCGGACTGCGCCTGGATCATTTGCCGCTCAAAATCGGCCACCTCGCCGGAACGGATCGTGGCGAGTTTCTGCCCTTTCCGCACATTATCGCCCAGTTCCACATCCACTTCTTCCACATTGCCGCCCACGAGCGGGTACACTTTAATGACCTGGTTTTCGTCCGGCACCACTTTGCCGACGAGCGTCAGTTCATTCCGCACCGGCTCGGTCCGTACCGTGTCGATTTTAATGCGGCTCATCATCGTATCCGAAAGCATAAATGCCTTCGATTCCTCGTTTTCAATCTTTTTGGTTCCGCAAGATGCCAGCCACACGCCCATAGCAACCAGCGTTACGACATACATTGTATTTTTCATTGGGAAATGCATTAATGGCTTAGCCGTGAATAAGTTGTGTTCAGTTTGGTTTAATTGAATAGTTCTTCGCCGACGACGTAATTCAGCTCCTCGTACACCTTAATGCGGTCGGCTTGGAGGCGGTTATACTCCTTGATACTCTCGTTGTAAGTCTCGATGAAGTCGATGAATTCGAGCAGCGTGATGTTCCGTTTCTGGAAATTGTCGTAAATGCCTTTGCTAAGCAGCTGAAACTGGTCGGTAAACTGGCTTTCGACGCTCTGGAAGGCTTTATCGGCAATGCCAACCTTCTGCACCGCCGCGTCGACCTCGTTATTTACCGCATTCAGCTTGGCATTTTCGGCCGTTCTATGGTAACTGATGCTGCTTTTGGCGGCGCGGATGTTGCCCTGGTTCCGGTTGAAGAACGGCAGGTCGATGGTCGCATTTACGCCGAAGTAGTTGTTTTGGTAGTTGCTAGCCTGATCGTACACGGCGCCTACCTGGATATCGGGTACTGCCAGGGCTTTTTGCAGGGTGTAGTTTAATTCCGCCTGCTTCGTCTCCGATTGCGCCACTTTCAGGTCGGCCCGGCTTTGCAGTGCTTTTTCTTTCAGCGCGGCGATGTTGTAGCGGTCGAGATGGTAGCGCTGGATTTCGGTGCTGTCAACGATCGATTGCACGGGCTGCTCGGTGCTCAGCAGCGTGCGGAGGTCGCGCTGGTTTTCCTGTAATTCGAAAAGGATATTAGCGCGCTCATTGGTGAGCTCGAATAGCAGCGCTTTCAGCCGCACAACCTCTTTGAGCGATATATTCTTGCGATTGTATTCCCTGTCGAATGCACTGACGGTCGTGGTGAGCGTCGCGATCTGGTTATCATACAATGCGATGGTCTGTTCGAGGTAATATGACTCGAAAAAGATCTGCCGCAGTTCGAATTTCAAGGTGCGGATCAGGTTGTAGAACTGATACTCGCTCCTACGCGTCGATTCGACGTCGAGCGCTACCTGCTTGTTACGTTTGCCCGCGCGGGTGATCAGCTGCTGGATCGTGAAAGCTTTTTGCCCATTCCTGCCGACATCGAATGCCCCGCGGGACGGATTGTAGGCGCTGATCTCGACGCCGAAAGTGGGGTTGTTCCAAAGCTTATCCTGGACCTCGATCGACTTCGCAATGTCGATCTGGTATTTTTCTGCCAGGATTTCGAGGTTGTGTTGTAAAAAAAGACTGTCGGCCTGCCGTATCGAAAGGCGCAGCGTGTCCTGTGCGTGTAGGGCCGTGGCTAGCAAAACGAAGAGCCCGGTGAAGTAGGTTCGCATAATTTCCGTGTTAGAATGATGCGATATTCCGACACCGGTATTACACCAGCCTTAAAAAAAGCTTAGAAAAAAATTAGAAAGCCCGGCGGGCTAGCAAGAGGCGGCTAACCGATGCCTCAAACGTGGTTCAGGACCACGCGGAATTCACTTCCCCGGCCGATTTCGCTCTGCACGGAAATGCTCCCGTGGTGCAGCTCCGTAATGCGCTGGCAAATGGAAAGCCCGATCCCGAACCCGGGCAGCTCGGTGGCGTTCGAAGACCGGAAAAACGGGTTGAAAATGTGCGGCAGATCATCTTTACTGATGCCTATGCCCTGGTCGCGGACTTTTACAACGCATTCCCGATCGTCCGATGAAATGAGAATGTGCGCACGATGGTCGGACGAATATTTGCACGCATTATCCAGCAGATTGGAAAACACCCTTTTGAGCAGCTCCTCATTGCCTTCCACGACAGTTTCGTTCTCGTTTTCGGGGATCGTCTCATAGTCGATCACGACGTTGTAATCGGGGTGGGAGGAGAGCAGTTCTTCTTTGGCAAGAAAAACCAGGTCCTCGATGTGTATCTGCGACATCTTCATGCTGCCGATATTCTCATACGAGCGCGCCAGGAAGAGCAGGTTATTGGTAATGCTGATAAGCCGTTCGGTATCCGAAAACAGGTTGGCGAACACCTCTTCGATCTCCGGGTTATTCTTATTGAACCGCTGGCCGAGCTGGATTTCCGATTTCAGTGCTGCAAGGGGCGTCCGGAGCTCGTGGGAAGCGTGGGAAACAAAGCTTTTTTGTTGTTCAAATGCCTTGTTGAGCCGGTAGAGTACGGTATTAAAATTGATGGCTAGCTGTGCAATTTCATCTTTCCGGTTGCCTTCATCCAGTTTCTGCGACAAGTTTTGGGCCGTAATCAGCGATACCTGCGCGTTGATGCGGCTAATGGGTTTCAAGGCATTTCCTGCAAAATAAATACCCAGCCCGACGGTAACCGCCATTCCCGCCAGCAATCCCCAGCCCAATGTACTGCGCAAATTCTGCAACTTGCTGTGCCCGAAAGTATCATAGGCTGAGGCCAGTACCACCAGCGGATCGTCCCCTTCCTGGTACAGCAGCCCGATCACCTCGTTCTCGCCCTGGTGAAACTCCATGTATTGCTTCTGGCGTACCTCATTCAGCAGCGATGCGTGGTAAGTGAGCAGCTTGTCGTCGACGCTGGAATAGATCAGCTCGTTCCGCGAATCGAAAATCAGCACCTTTTCATCAAGCATTTCCGACAGCGTGTTCTGGTCGATCGCTTTGAGCAAATCCTTATCGATCCCCTTCACCTTCACGAGCAGCCGGCAGGTCGTGCGGGCTCGGCCGCGGAGGCGGTCGTAAAATTCCTCCTGGCGGTAATGCTCCGAAACGCTGTAAATCGCAATGGAAAATACCAGCAGCACCCCCGCTACCAGCAGCGTAAATTGGAGGGCGATACGGTCTTTGATCTTCATGTGCAGCCTATTCTTCTTTCATAATGTAACCCATGCCCGGCCGGGTGTGGATGAGCTTCGTAGGGAAGTCTTTATCCACTTTTTTACGTAAATAATTGATATACACCTCCACTACATTGGTGCCTGGGTCGAAATTGAGGTGCCACACGTGCTCTGCGAGGTCCATTTTGGAAACCACGCGCCCGCGGTGGAGCAGGAAGTATTCCAGCAATGCAAATTCCTTGGCCGTGAGGTCGATCACCTGGCCGGCCCGGCGCACCTGTTTGGTTCCGAGGTTCATTTCGAGATCGGCAATGCGGAGGATTTTATCGGAAGTTTCGGGGTGCATTAGGTCAGAAACCCGCAATGCGGCATAGATTCTGGCCAGCAATTCCCTGAAATCGAATGGCTTAACAATGTAATCGTCGGCGCCGCTGTTCAATCCTTCCACTTTGTCCTCAATTTCCCCGAATGCTGTAAGCATTATGATCGGCAGCGACGGTTTGTAGACCCTGAGTTGCTGGCACACGTCGTAGCCTTTCATGCCGGGTAGGTTCACGTCCAGCAGTACCAGGTCGAATTTTTTTTCCAGGGCCATTTGCTTGCCGGTAATGCCGTCGTAGGCGATTTCGGCTTCAAAATTTTCGGCGGCCAGCCCGCGGAAAATGTTCTGGGCAATACGGCGGTCATCCTCAACGATAAGGATTTTTTTCATGGTTATTCCAAATAATGGGGACGGTCAAGTTACGAAAGTGCGGTTATTTGCCCAAACTGCTGCGGTCGGTGAGCCGTTGGAGCAACCAGCCGCACCGCAGGAAAGGTCATGAAATCGCTTTGCCCACAATTTCCTTCACCTCCGGTTCGGCTGGCGTCTGGAACACGATGCCGGTGTCGAGCGAATGGATGATCGCCTTGTTGCTATGCGCGAAATAGCAGGTGTCGATGCCCAGGTCCTGGATGTTTTTGAG
The DNA here is from genome assembly GCF_000023125.1 of Dyadobacter fermentans DSM 18053. Taxonomy (NCBI): domain Bacteria; kingdom Pseudomonadati; phylum Bacteroidota; class Cytophagia; order Cytophagales; family Spirosomataceae; genus Dyadobacter; species Dyadobacter fermentans. The sequence continues at coordinate 3,391,005 of NC_013037.1, read as the reverse complement.
CAATGCGGTCGCGTGCGGCTTGCTCCGCCGGCGCGTCTGGCGCATGTACACGGCACGGATGCTCTGGGGGAACGTCCGGCAGATTTCCTCGTAAATTTCCGGGTCTTTCTGAGAATCGTCGCCGAGTAAAATAAACTGCAATTCGGGATAGAAATTGATGATATTGTGGATTTTCCGCAACTTATGCTCGTGCGATCCGCTCCCGGTCATCACGAAATCATCAAGGCCCGACTTGATTTTTTTGAGTTTCAAAACAGCCTTCGGCAGCCCGTTCAGTTCGGCAAATCGGACGATCATGTCATAGAGGTTCCATTCGCTGCTCGACACGTAGAAGAAAATGTTGCTGTCCTTGTGCGGGTGCGTGCGGCTGGCGAACGAAAGCAGCTGATAGTGCTTCACCACGTCATCGAAAGGCTTGCGCGCCTGCACGTTTTTGGATAACAACACAAATAACTTCCTGAACGAACGACGGCTATGCGAAATCAGAAATGTATCGTCGATATCCGAAATGACGCCGTAGGAGCTTTTGTAGGGCAGAAAAAACTCTTCGGAGCTTTCGGCATGGTACTTTTTGCCGTGATGTTCGTCGTCTACTGTTACACGGTAGGTATGCCATCCGCTCGGCATATCGGCCGCGAGCGGGACCTGAAAACGAAAGTAACCATCGGTTTCTGCGGTTGTTTCGAAGGTTTGGTCGCCCAGGTGCAGCGTAATCTTCAAAAACGGAATGGTTTTAATTGAGAATAGCTCGATGATGGTCTTTGCATAGCGAAACCCGCGTCTGGTATATTTCCGGTCACCGGAGGGGTATTTTTTCACCACATGGCCAAACACGACAAGTTCCTTTTTATTGGCGTAGCCACGGTATAGTTTTAAGTCACAACGTTTCATAACTATCTTTATCCTCTACGACATCAGGTCCCTAATTTATCGAATATGTCTTCACAACCGAAAGTTTTGCTGGTAGTAAATCCCATTTCCGGGGACGTGAACAAGGATGTAATTTTTGAAAGGGTTATTGAAAAATCGGAATCCGAGGGCTGCGACCTGCGCATTTACAACACCACCGGCGAGGACGACCAGCAGACCATCCGCGAAATGGTTGAAAATATCAGGCCGGAGCGCGTGCTGGTAGCGGGCGGCGATGGCACGATCTCCATGGTAGCGCAGGCATTGCATGGCACCGAGGCGATACTTTGCATTATCCCGGCGGGATCGGCCAATGGCCTTTCGGTCGATTTCGGACTGTCGGGCTCCATCGACCAGGCGCTGGAAGTAGCATTCAATGGCGAAGTTTCCGCCATCGACGCGGTGTCGATCAATGGGGAAATCAGTCTGCATCTCGCAGACATCGGGTTAAATGCATTGCTGGTCAAAAACTACGAAGACAGCGACACCCGCGGCAAGCTCGGCTATGCACGGGAAATGCTGAGGACGCTGAGCGAACACGAGAACTTCGAAGTCAGGATCACCGCCGGCGACGAAGTGCTGGAAACCGAAGCGCTGATCGTGATCATCGCCAATGCCCAAAAATACGGCACGGGTGTAAGTATCAACCCGATTGGCGACATGTGCGACGGCTTTTTCGAGCTGGTAATTGCCAAAAAGCTCGATTTCATCGAAACCGCCAAAATTCTCGCCGGCAGCACCGATTTCAATCCCGAAATCATGAAAGTGATCTCAGTAGAAAAGGCAAAAATCGAATGCGTAGAAAAAGCAGCGCATTTCCAGATCGACGGGGAATATAAAGGGCTCGTAAAAGAGCTGGAAGCGGTGATATTACCCAGCTACGTTCGCATCGCCATTCCGGTAGGTCTGCGGGAGGCAAACGCGGAGTAGCATCGTTCCGCCCCGGCGGGGCGTCCCGTTTATAGGAACCCCGATCGTGTCATCCACGGTTTGGCCCGGAGGGGCCTCCTGTTTATAGCAAATCCGATTGCATTATCCACGGTTTGGCCCCGGAGGGGCCTCCTTTCGCAATGATGCAGGATACCCCGCTGGGGTGGAAAACTCGCATACGGTAACCTGTTTTACTACAAACAGGATGGCCCTTCGGGCCAATTATAAGGGTATTGTAACAGTAATCTCTGTAACTGCTTTGCTTTTCTGAAAAAACCGCAATTTCTATGAAAATCCGATATACCATACTCGCAGGCCTGCTGGGCCTCGCATCCACATCATTCGCCCAGCAAGCCGAACTTTGCCAAGGCGCACACTTTACAGAAGAACAGGGCAAAGCATTCCTCGATAGCCACGTCCCGGCATCCAAAGTGGAATGGGAAGCCCGTGCCGCGGAAATCCGCCAGCAGATCCGGAACGGAATGGATTTGCAAACATTACCCGAAAAGCCGGCTTCCAAACCAATTATCCATTCCAAAAAGGAAATGGACGGTTATACCATCGAGAATGTCGCATTCGAAAGCATGCCGGGCATTTACGTCACCGGCAATTTGTACCGGCCGACAAAGCAGCAGAAATCTTACGCCGCGATTCTTGCGCCGCACGGGCATGGCGAGAACCCGCACGGGCGCTTCCGCGAGCAGACGCAGAAGCGCTGCGCGACGCTCGCACGTATGGGCGCGATCGTGTTTGTGTGGGACATGGTAGGCCAGGGCGATGCCAAACAATGCGGGCACAAAATGGCCAAAGCATTGAAATTGCAGACGATCAACAGCATCCGCTCGCTGGATTTCCTGCTGTCCATCCCGGGCGTGGATCCGAAGCGCGTTGCCTGCACGGGCGAGTCGGGTGGGGGAACGCAGACGTTCCTGCTGGCCGCACTGGATAACCGCGTGAAGGTGTCGGTGCCGGTGGTGATGGTGTCTTCCTATTTCTTCGGTGGCTGCGTGTGCGAAAGCGGACTGCCGATCCATAAAAAAGGCAATTATCAAACCAATAATGTAGAAATAGCCGCATTAACCGCTCCCCGTCCGATGATCATGATTTCCGACGGCGGCGACTGGACCAAAAACACGCCGGAAGTGGAATATCCTTTCATGCAGAAGATTTACGCGCTTTATAATGCGAAGGACAACCTCGAAGCCGTCCATCTGGCCGACGAAAAGCACGATTACGGCCCGTCGAAGCGCAAGGCAATGTATGCATTCATGGCCAAGCATCTCGACCTCGACCTGAAAGCGGTCACCCGCGACGGGCAAATCGACGAAGAGCCGGCGAAAGTCCTGGAACAAAAAGACCTGGCCGTGTTCGACAACAGTCACCCGCGTCCAGCCAATGCGGTGATGGGCGACGAAGCGGTGCTTCAACTTTTATAGCGGCACCCATGATATTTGTGATCGTACTGGCCGCTATTGCCTTTATTGTCCTCAGTTCGACGGTTTTGAAAATGCATCCGCTGGTGGGGCTGCTGCTGGCGGCGCTCGGTGTCGGAGTATTCGCCGGTTTGCCGATTGATAAATTGGCTGAGACGATCGGTAAAGGTTTTGGCGAGTTAATGTCCAAGATTGGACTGATGGTCATTCTAGGCTGCGTTATCGGCGCGATACTGGACAAATCCGGTGCGGCGATCAAGGTAGCGGATGTGATCTTGAAGCTGTTCGGTGAGAAGCGGCCTGCACTTGCGATGTCGGTCATCGGCGGCATTGTAGGCATTCCGGTGTTCTGCGATTCAGGGTTTATTATTTTGCATAAACTAAACCAGATTGTCGCGAAACGTATCGGCAAGCCACTGGCTACCATTGCATTATCGCTATCCGGCGGCTTATTCGCTACCCATACATTGGTACCACCCACGCCGGGGCCACTGTCCGCTGCCGGTAACCTCGGCATTCCGGATTCCATTGGATTAGTAATCCTGATCGGGCTCATCGTTTCCATTCCCAGCCTTTTCCTGTCGACCTGGTTTGCGGGGAAATATGCGCATAACTTGCAGCTGGTGGACGACGCGGCCGTTGAGGAACCGAAAATGATTGACGAACACTTGCTGCCGCCGGCCTGGAAGGCGTTCATGCCCATTGTGCTGCCTATCCTGCTCATTACGCTGGCTTCTTTTGCCAAAATCCTGCATTTCCCGGAAGAACTGACGCGATGGTTAAACTTCCTGGGAAGTCCGCTGGTATCGTTCCTGCTGGCGATATTTTTCAGCTATTCCTTATTTCCTGCGAATGCTTCCCAGCGCATGATGGAATGTTTCAAAAGCGGCATTGAGCATTGCGGCACCACGCTTGTGCTCGTAGGCGCAGGAGGCGCATTCGGCGCGATTCTAAAAGAAACTACATTGAAAGATATGGTAAGCGAATGGCTGCTGCACAACGA